>JBMUCX010000241.1:0-2017 GCA_049458915.1 Ilumatobacteraceae bacterium | reverse complement strand
TCCCGGTCGATCAGCGCGTACCGGAGGTGCGGTGCGTGCCATCGCAGCGGGCGGACGGCGGCGAGCACCCGGGCGAGGCCGACCGGCCCGGTGATCGGCTGACCGGACGGGAGGAACGGAGCGATCTCGGCGACCAGGGCCAGGCTCCCCGCAGGATCGAGGGTCGACACGGCGTAGCACGCCACGCCGTCGCCCGGAGGGAGACCGACGAGGCCGACCACGGCATCGCCCCGCCGGAACCACCGACTGGCCGACCAATAGGGCTCGTCGAGATCGCCGAGCGCGTAGGCGTGCACCTCGGGTCGGTCGGCGAAGTGAGCGGCGAGTTCGTCCGGGTCGTCGACGATGCGGGCTCCCTCCGGCACCGGGACACCGGCCGACGTCACCCCCACAGCGGCCGACATCCGCGGCTCAGAGTCGTCCGGCTTCGGTCACCCGGCGGAGGAACTGCTGGGTCCGCTCGTGCTGCGGCGATCCGAACAACTCCGACGGGGGCGCCGACTCGAGCACCCGACCGTCGTGGAGGAAACAGACCCGGTCGGCGACGTCACGGGCGAACCCCATCTCGTGCGTGGCGAGGATCATCGTGAGGCCACGACCGGCGAGCTCACGGATCACGCCGAGGACCTCGCCGACCAACTCGGGGTCGAGCGCCGACGTGACCTCGTCGAGGAGGAGGATCTCCGGATCCGACATCAACGCCCGGACGATCGCCGCCCGCTGGTTCTGACCGCCCGAGATGCGGTTCGGATACTCGTCGGCCTTGTCGGCCAGTCCGAACCGATCCAGGAGTTCACGCGCCGTCGCCTCGGCCGTACGTCGGTCGATGCCGTGGGCTCGCCTCGGTCCGAGCGTCAAGTTGTCGAGCACGCTGAGGTGGGGGAACAGGTTGTACGACTGGAACACGATCCCGATCCGGCGACGAACGGCATTGGTGTCGGTGCCCTTGGCCGTGATGTCCTGACCGTCGAGTCGGATCGATCCCCCACCGATCGGGTCGAGCAGGTCGATGCAGCGCAGCAGCGTCGACTTCCCGCATCCACTCGGGCCGATGAGACACACGACCTCGTGCTCGGCGACGGCGAGCGACATCGAGTCGAGCACGACCTTGTCGCCGTACGCCTTGCCGACCCGATCGATCTCGAGTTTCGCGGTCACCGGTCGATCCGTCATCAGACGATCGCCTGCGAGCGTCGGGCCCGATCGCGGGCGATGTACCAGTCGACGAATCGGGTGAGCGGGATGCTGATGGCGAGGAACAGCAGGGTGGCGACCACGTACGACGTGTAGTTGAACGTGCGGGTGGTGTAGATCTGCGCCTCTCGGACGGCCTCGCGCACGCCGAGCACCGAGATGAGGGCGACGTCCTTCTGGAGACTGACGACCGTGTTCATGAGCGCTGGCACGACGTTGCGGATCGCCTGCGGCACGATCGCGAACCGGAGGGATTGCCACTGGGTGAGCCCCAGTGCCCGGGCCGACGCCCGCTGACTTTCGGGCACGGCGTCGATGCCGGACCGGTAGATCTCGGCCGTGTACGCCGAGTAGCTCAGCGTCAGCGCCACGATCCCCCAGAACGTGGCGCTGTTGGGCAGGCCGGCGATGTCGAGTGCCGGTACGCCGAAACCGAGCAGCAGGATCAGCAGGATCAGCGGAATGCCACGGAACACGTCGGTGAAGATGACCGCGAGCAGTCGGAGCGGGAAGAACGCCGGACCCCGCAGGCTCCGCATCACGGCGATCAGCAACGACACCACCGGAATGGTGAGCATCGTGTACAGGAACAACTCGAGGTTGAGCCAGAACCCGCCGATGACGGCCGGCCACGCCGTCGCGAAGTCATCCGGGTTGAAGAACTGGTCTCGGACCCGGGGCCAGTTGGGACTACTGACGACGAGGAGGGCGGCGCCACCGAAGAACACCACCGTCGAGACGACGGCGACGACGGCGGCGCGCGCCCCCTCCTGTCGCATCAGATCCGACGTCGAAGCGAACATCGACCGGCGGGCGACGGGCC
>JBMUCX010000240.1:0-2030 GCA_049458915.1 Ilumatobacteraceae bacterium | reverse complement strand
CCGACGATCGGCACGGCGCCGGTAGCGGCCCAGACCGGATCACCGAGATCCCATCCGGCGTCGGGAAGGGTGTGCTCCACCAGGGCCGTCCGGGTCAGTTCACCGGTCGAGGAGACGTCGTACCGACCGGACTCGGTCGGTGCTGCGAGGGGTCGCCCACAGCCCGTGCAGAAGCGATCATCCGGCTCGGTCGGCCGGCCGCACGCGGTGCACGTCATGTCACCGATGCTAGGCGCCCGGTCGGAGGTCCGTGTTTCGGAATCGGCTCGACCGCTGCGTCGTCATCGGTTCGACCGGCCGTGGAGTTCGGCTCCGTCGGTCGGGGTATCGGTCGCCGGTGCCACGGCGGTGACGGTGAAACCCTCCGTTGCGGTGCCGGTGTCGATGCCCGTGCCGGTGTCGGCGGTGACGTCGACGCGGATCGAGGAACCGTCGTGGACTCGACCTTCGAGGACGAGGATCGCTGCTCGATCGCTGATCTCGCGCTGGATCACCCGCTTGAGCGGACGAGCACCGAATGCGGGGTCGAACCCTGCCCTCGCGAGCAGGTCCATCGCCTCGTCGGTCACCTCCAGGGAGATCCTCCGCTCGGCGAGCCTCGCCCGGAGATGGCCGAGCTGGATCGAGACGATGTGTCGGAGATCGGCTTCGGTGAGCGACCGGAAGCGGATGATGTCGTCGACCCGGTTGATGAACTCCGGCTTGAAGAACGACATCGGATCGCCCGGCAGGTTGGAGGTCATGATCAGCACGGCGTTCGTGAAGTCGACGGTGCGACCTCGTCCATCCGTGAGTCGCCCGTCGTCGAGGACTTGGAGGAGGACGTTGAACACGTCCGGATGGGCCTTCTCGATCTCGTCGAGGAGCACCACCGAGTACGGCCGACGGCGAACGGCCTCGGTGAGTTGGCCTCCCTCGTCGTAACCGACGTACCCCGGCGGCGCTCCGATGAGCCGGGACACGGAGTGCTTCTCCATGTATTCACCCATGTCGATCCGGACCATGGCCCGTTCGTCGTCGAACAAGAACTCGGCGAGAGCCCGGGCGAGTTCGGTCTTGCCGACGCCGGTCGGTCCGAGGAACATGAACGAGCCGATCGGTCGGTTCGGGTCCGACAGGCCCGCCCGGCTACGACGGATCGCATTCGACACCGCGATGACGGCGTCGTCCTGGCCGATGACCCGCTGGTGCAGCAGGTCCTCGAGGCGGATGAGCTTGGTCATCTCCGATTCCAAGAGCCGCGTCATCGGGACCCCGGTCCACTTCGAGACGACCTCGGCGATGTCTTCGGCGTCGACCTCTTCTTTCAGCATCGACTGCTCGGCCTGCAGTTGGTCGAGGTGTGCGGTCGCGTCGTCGATCCGACGTTCGAGTTCGGGTATCCGGCCGTATCGGATCTCTGCCGCGAGTGCCAGATCGGTTTCGCGCTCGATCTGGGTGCGGAGGTGCTCGAGTTCCTCCTTCAAGTTCCGGATCGCATCGATCGCTTGCTTCTCGGCTTCCCAGTGCTGCTTCATGCCGGCGAGTTGCACGTTCAGTTCGGCGAGCTCCTCGTGCAGGGCGTCGAGGCGCTCCTGTGAGGCCGGATCCTTCATCGCCTCGCCGGGCTTCGGCTCGAGCGCGACCTGTTCGATCTCGAGTTGGAGGATGCGGCGCCCGACGACGTCGATCTCGGTGGGCATCGAGTCGATCTCGATCCGGAGCTTCGAAGCGGCCTCGTCGACGAGGTCGATCGCCTTGTCGGGGAGGAACCGGTTGGTGAGGTAGCGGTTGGAGAGCACCGCTGCGCTCACGAGGGCGGAGTCCTGGATGCGGACACCGTGGTGCACCTCGTAGCGCTCTTTCAGACCGCGCAGGATGCCGATCGTGTCCTCGACCGACGGCTCGCCGACGTACACCTGTTGGAACCGACGCTCGAGTGCCGGGTCCTTCTCCACGTACTTGCGGTACTCGTCGAGGGTCGTGGCGCCGATCATGCGCAACTCGCCCCTGGCCAGCATCGGCTTGATCATGTTGCCGGCGTCCATCGC
>JBMUCX010000239.1:0-2061 GCA_049458915.1 Ilumatobacteraceae bacterium | reverse complement strand
TCGACTCCCGGGCCCGGAAGTCGCCGCCCTTGACGGTGTCGTAGAAGAGGCGGTGGACCGAATCCCCGTCACCCTTGTAGTTCTTGGCAGCGTTGATGCCACCCTGGGCGGCGATCGAGTGGGCGCGACGCGGCGAGTCGTGGAACGTGAAGGCGTCGACCTGGTAGCCGAGTTCGGCGAGGGTCGCCGCCGCCGAGGCACCGGCGAGACCGGTCCCGACGACGATCACCTTGAACTTGCGCTTGTTCGCCGGGTTGACGAGCTTGGCGTCGGCCTTGAAGGTGTCCCACTTGTCGGCGACGTCACCTGCCGGGACCTTGGAGTCGAGCGTGATGCTCATTCGTCTGCTCCTTCCTCGAGCGAATGCACACTGGGAACCGAGGGGTCGTGGTCGATCACGCCGGCCAACGTCATGATCGGGAACGACACGTTGCCGACCACGACGACGGTCGCCACGGCGGTGGCTGCCGACCGCCGCCACTGGTTGAACTTCGGATTGTTCCAGCCCATCGACTGGAACAGGCTCCACGTCCCGTGGAACAGGTGGATGCCGAGGGCGATGTTGGCGACGATGTACAGCAGCGCCACCGGAATCCGGCTCAGACTCGCATCGAGGTTGCGGTACACGTCACCTCGGGAGAAGTCCGGGTTGGCCCAGCCCGCCGTCAGATCGGCGAGGTGCCAAGCGATGAAGAGCACCACCAGGATCCCGGTCCACCGCATCGTGCGGCTCGCGAAGTTGGCGATCTGATAGTCGCGGGCCGACTGGTACTTCACCGGCCGGGCTTTGCGGTTCAGCACGGTGAGCGAGTACGCCGCGTGGATGTGCAGCAGGACGGCGCCGATGAGCACCAAGCGGAGGATCCAGAGGAACACCGTGCGGGGCAGGATCGGCACGAGGAGATCACGCAGGAACTCGCCGTACACGTCGATGTCGTACACCTCGGTGCCGCCCTCGTCGACCGTGCCGATGTACACCTTCAAGTTGCCGATCATGTGCGACACGACGAACCCGATGCCGATGATGCCGGTGATCGCCATCACGTATTTCTTGCCGACCGCGGTCGAGTACAGATCGAGCAGGAACGGCCTGCGGCGACCGTTCGGCCGGGCAGCGGTCGCCGTGACGGGTCCGCGCTGGAGGGTCTGAGCCATGCGTGAGAAGTTACTCCTCGAGCAGTGCCGACCCGGAAATGTGCGAGAGGTCGATCGGCACATCGTCACGACCTCCAGCGATGGCACCATCGGCAACGGCGATGGCACGAGACCGTTCGCCGCGCCGACGCGAGCGCTCGGTGTCGCCGCGCAGGGTTGGAGATGCGCGGTCCGAGCGACCATCATGTTCGGACCCGTGTGATCGCGCGGGTCTACAGGCAACGACGCCCGCAGGAGGCACGACAACCGTGGATGCTGTCCCCTATCTCGCCGCGCTCTCGGCCATTGCTGGTCTGGGCCTGGCGGGCTTTTACTACCGACTCGTCGAAAAGGCACCGGCCGGCAACGACCGGATGGTGTTCTTGATGACCGAGATCCAAAAGGGCGCCCGGGCGTTCCTCAAGAAGGAGTACCAGTGGGTCGCCGGCTTCGCCGTCGTGCTCGCCGTGCTCCTGGCGATCGTCATCGCGCCGTTGGCGGCCGTCAGCTATCTGCTGGGCGCCATCCTCTCGGCCGGTGCCGGCTACGCCGGCATGACGGTGGCCACGATGGCCAACGCCCGCACGACCGAGGCCGCCAAGGAGGGTCCGGCCAAGGCGCTGCCGGTGGCGTTCCGGGGCGGTGCCGTGATGGGCTTCTCCGTCGCCGGTCTCGGCCTGCTCGGCCTCATGTTCACCTACTTGCTGTTCGTCGAGTGGGCTGCCGTGGCCGATGCGTTCGAAATCGTGACCGCCTACGGCCTCGGAGCATCGACCATCGCTCTGTTCTCCCGAGTCGGCGGTGGCATCTACACCAAGGCCGCCGACGTGGGCGCCGATCTCGTCGGCAAGGTCGAAGCCGGAATCCCCGAGGACGACCCCCGCAACCCGGCCACCATCGCCGACAACGTCGGCGACAACGTCGGCG
>JBMUCX010000238.1:0-2064 GCA_049458915.1 Ilumatobacteraceae bacterium | reverse complement strand
CCGGATTCGAGGTGCAGGGCGCGATCGAGACGATCGACGACGAGTTGATGCATCGCCAACTCGACACCAACGTGCTCGGCCCGCTTCGTCTGATCAGAGCGGTGATGCCGAGTTGGCGCGCCCGGGGTCACGGCGTCGTCGTCAACGTGAGCAGCGTGGTCGGACGTGCGACGTCACCGTTCGGGGGCGCGTATGCCGCATCGAAGCATGCGCTCGAGGCGATGTCCGAGGCGTTGCACTGGGAGGCCAGGCCCGCCGGGATCCGGGTGCACGTGATCGAACCCGGTCGCTTCCCGGCCACCGACTTCTGGTCGAACATCGTGCGTCCGGTCGGATGGGAAGGATCCGAATTCGAGGCCAAGGCGCTGTCGCTCCGCGCCGCACTCACGGCGCTCGACTCGGGTGAACCCTCAGACCCTCAGGCAGTCGCCGACGCGATCGCCCTCGCAGTCACCGACCCCGAGGCGCCGTTCCGAACCCCCGTCGGAGCCGACGCGAACCTGATCCTCGGCGCCAAATCCTCGATGTCGTTCGAGGACTTCGAAGGCGCCATGCGCTCCACCATCGACTGGTACGAGTGACGGTCGTGGCGACGGCACCGTTCGACTTCGACGGGGCTGGTGCCCGGGACGGGACTCGAACCCGTACTCCCTTGCGGGAAGGGGGGTTTAAGCCCCCTGTGTCTGCCGATTCCACCACCCGGGCGCGACCCTCACGCTAGCCCTCCACCCTGGAGCCACGCGGTGCAGCGGAGGTCGACATCCACCTCGTCGGCGGTGTCGGACACGGTCGGTCTCGGCGCTCGAGTCGATGCGCCGTGATCGATCGCGAGCACGCCGTCGCCCACACGCACGAGGGCTGCTGGCCCGACACGGCTCACGCAGTCCACACGACTCATCCAGTGAGACGTGTCGCCCATCACGGCGCGCGCCGGTGGCGGCACGTCGGACCCGATGCTGTGCCTCCGTGCACCGTCAACCACGGGTCCGGGTCGATCGGGTCTCGCGACGAATAGTGTGGGATGCCGATGGCTCGCGAAACAGATTCGATGACACGGATCCTCGACGAAACCATCGTTGTCATCGAGACGTCGGGTGAAACGGCCATTCGACTCGCGAAGATCGCGACTCGGGCGGGCGTGACCCGCCAGACGCTCTATCGATACTTCCCGAGCCGCGAAGACCTGATCGTTGCAGCCCACACGGAACGCTTTCGACGAACACTCGGGCCGAGCCTCGACCTCGTGTCCTCGCGTGTGTCGTCGAGCGCGTCCTACCCGGAGTTCTGGGCGTCGATCCGCCAAGGGCTCGAGTACACGTTCTCCGAGGAGCGTCGTGAAGCACGCTCCGTCCGTGTCGGCCTGTTCAGCGCCGCACTGTCCGAGACCAAACTCCTGAACGACCTCAACGACTCTGCGTTCGCCACGGCGGTCGGGATGGCAGAGTCCATCGCCGTCGCACAGGGCAAGGGCTGGCTCCGTGACGACGTGTCCGCGCTGACGATCGCCGTGATCCTGCGAAGCCTGGCATTCGGACGCTTCCTGATCGAGGTCGACGAAGACCGGTACGACGGCGACGAATGGAACCAACTCGCGGTCGATGCATTCGGCGAACACTTCCGCGTGGATCGCGACGCCGACCCCGAGGTGGGAGCCGCACCGACGTTTCCACCCAGCGAGCCGGAGCCGAAGCGGTCCGACACCAGATCGCGCCTCATCGACGCCACGAACGAGGTCGTCACCACGCGCGGCGAGGCAGCGGTCCGACTCGTCGAGATCGCAGCGGCTGTCGGGGTGAAGCAGCCGTCGATCTACGCGTTCTTCGAGAGTCGCGAGGACCTCCTGAACCACGCACTCCGCGACCGGTTGAGTCGCACGGTGATGGAGGCGATCGATGTGTTCTCGCTGGTCACGGACCGCATGACCACGCGCTCGGACTTCACATCAGCAGCAGCGAGTGCGCTGATGTTCATCCTGTCCGACGAGCGGAGCGAGCTGCGCTCGGCACGACTCGGGCTGTACGCCAGGGCACTGGCCAACCCGACGTTGCTCACCGAGGTGAACGA
>JBMUCX010000237.1:0-2069 GCA_049458915.1 Ilumatobacteraceae bacterium | reverse complement strand
TGGTCGGCGTAGCCGACCAGCACCGTCGAGCCGGTCCGCACCTCTCCGTCGGACGGCTCGGCCCGCCCGGCGATGATGTCGAGCAAGGTCGACTTTCCCGCTCCGTTCGGTCCGACGACACCGAGCCGGGCTCCCGGCTCGACGAGCAGGTCGACCCCTTCGAAGACGGTCGTGTCGCCGAATCGTCGGGCGACCGACCGCAGTTCGACGACCTGGTTCCCGAGCCTCGTCGTACCGAGGTCGAGATCGAGGCCGGCTCCACGAATGTCGCGACCCTCCGGCCCACCGGTGACGATCTCGGTCGCCGATCGCAGGCGAGCCTTCGGTTTGCTCGATCGGGCCGGGGCCCCACGACGGAGCCAAGCGAGCTCGCGCCGGGCGAGGATCCTCCGGGTGGCTTCCTCTGCTGCGGTCCTGGCATCACGCTCGGCACGTCCCTCGAGCGATGCCGCATAGGCGCTCGAGCCGGCTTCGGCTCGGTACACATGGCCCTCACCGCGGTCGAGTTCGAACACCCGTCCGGCCCCGCGCGAGGTCGTCAGCCGATCCATGAGGTGCCGGTCGTGGGTGACGAACAGCAACGCCGACGTGCTCGCCGACAGGCGGCGCTCCAGCCACTCGATCGCCTCGAGATCGAGGTGATTGGTCGGCTCGTCGAGCACCACGACATCGGCCTCTCCCACCAGCGCAGCCGCGAGCGCCACCCGTTTGGCCTGTCCCCCGGACAGTTCGTCGGTCCGGCGGTCGAGGAGCGGGAGCACACCGAGCGAGGTCGCGACGGCCTCGACCTCCCAGGAGGCGCCGGAGTGCGACGCGACGAGGAACTCACCGACGGTTCCGGCGGGTAGGACCGGGTCCTGTTCCAGGACGGCGATGCGGACACCGCGCCCGAAGCGGACCTCGCCGGCATCGGGCTCCTGACGACCCGACAGGATCCGCAACAGCGTCGACTTGCCCGACCCGTTGACCCCGACCAGCGCGACCCGATCGCCACGAGAGATCGTCAACGAGACGTCGTCGAAGAGCACCTTGTCGGGCTGCGACGCCGCGACCCGGGAGGCGTCGATACAGATCACGCGGTCACGATAGGCCCCGCTGTCGACCTGCCCCTCAGCGGATCACGGCGACCGGACAGTGTGCGTGAGCCGCCACCTCGGCACTCGTCGAGCCGAGCAGGAGCCCGCTGAATCCGCCCCGTCCTCGCGACCCGACGACGATCAAGTCGGCATCGCGTGAGGCCTCGATCAGGGCGAATCCGGGCGTGCCGCGCACCGGCTCGGCACTCACCGACACTCCTTCGGGTACCGGACCGACCGCTTCGAGCACTCGGTGCACGATCTCGCGGGCCCCCGCATCCATCGTGTCCATCTCCGTGGCGACCGTGGCGAACATGCCCACGGCCAGTGCGGGCAGGAACCACGAATGCACCACCCGCACCTCTTCGACACCCGGGAGCGAGACCGCCCAACGCAGGGCGCGCACCGAGGCGTTCTGCTCGTGATCGTCGAGATCGTGATCATCCACGCCGACGACGACCCGGCGCGCCGGGATCGGGGTGTCACCGCGCACGACCACGACCGGTCGCGCCGTGTGGTGGAGGACGTAGTTGGCGGTCGAGCCGAGCATCAACGACATCCGCCCGCTCCCCCGGTGGCCGACGACGACGAGATCGGCGTCGCGCTCGTCCGCCTCGGCCACGATCGCCCGGCCGGCGTGACCCTGCCGGGTGACGGGCTCGATCCTCGTGTCGGCGACCCGTTCGACCAGCTCGTGGAGGCCCTGCTCCGACAGTCGCTCGATCTCGCTCGGATCGATGGTGATCACCACGTCGTAGCCCGTCACGAGGGGGAGTTCCCACGCGTGCACGACGACGATCCGGCCACCCTCACCAGCGACCGACCGTGCCCACTGGAGGGCGTGCTCCGCCTCGGGACTCGCGTCGACCCCCACGACGACGGTGCGTTCATGCTGCCGTGAGGCCCCCTGCTGCTCGACATCCATCGGACGACTCCTTCCAGAACGGCGGCGGACTGCCGCAGACGCGATGGTGCACCCGGCAGGGCCGGGTG
>JBMUCX010000236.1:0-2160 GCA_049458915.1 Ilumatobacteraceae bacterium | reverse complement strand
ACGACCACGCCACGATGACCGACCTCGCCGAACACCAACTCGGGCACCACCCCGAGGCTGCGCGCCCGAGCACGTCGACGGGCCGCGCACCGATTCGAGTCGGTCGCCCCGCGCCGGAATGGCACCCGGGCCGAGGTCGCCTGAGCGGTGCGATCGATCTCGGTGTCGTGATCACGTGCGCCACTGTGCTCCTCGTCGTCGCTCTCCCCGCGCTGTTCGGCTCGGCATCTCGCGCGTCGTTCGCCCTGGCGGCGGTGACCGTGCTCGCCATCGCGGCGGCCGCCGGGCTGGTCGTCGTCGCGAGCGGTGACGGCCGAGCGTCGTCGGCCCGCACGACGCGCCACGAGTCGACCCGCCCCTCCGTCGCTCTCGCCGTGCTCGTCGTCACGACGATCGGTGCACTCCTGGTCGCCGAGCAGGCCGGGGTGAGCTCGTTCGACGAGGAGGCCGCACACTGGTGGTCGACGCAACCATTCGGACTCGACCCGACGATCGTCCGAGTCCTGGCCGCCACCCTGGTCGTGTCCGCCTTCACCCTCCGCGTGGCGGCAGCAGGACGCGAGCACGACCGCATCCGGCGGGTGTTGATCCGCCAGATCACGCACGACGACCTCACTCACCTCCCGAATCGCGTGCACTTCATCGACGACGTCACCGAAGTCCTCGAACGAACCTGGGACACCGAGCAGCGCGCCGCCGTGATGCGGATCAACCTCGATCGGTTCAAGAACATCAACGACACCTTCGGACACCACGTCGCGAACGAAGTGCTCGTCGTGGTGGCCGACCGACTGCGTCGTGCCGCCGAACCACTCGGTGCCACTGCTGCACGGGTCGGCGGCGACGATTTCGCCCTGCTGCACGCCGGAGCGACGTCGATCGACGAGGCGATTCGAAGCGCAGAGCATCTGCGGGTCGAACTCGAACAACCGATCTCCATCGACGGCTCCAACGTGTTCCTGACCGCGAGCATCGGAGTCGCACTCGCCGCCCGCCACCGCACGACCGCCCCCGAGGAACTCGTCCGACGTGCGGACATCGCAGCACACCACGCCAAGCAGAACGGACGAAACCGGGTCGAGGTCTTCGACGATTCGATGCACGACCGTCTCACCCGGCGAATGGACGTCGAGCACGCGCTGCACGGCGCGATCGGCCGCAACGAGATGCGACTCCACCACCAGCCCATCATCGACATCGTCACCGGCACCGTGTCCGGATTCGAGGCGCTGATGCGCTGGGAGCGGCACGAAGGCACCTTCGTTTCTCCGGGTGATTTCATCCCGGTCGCCGAAGAGACCGGCCTGATCTGCGAACTCGGGGCCTGGGCCATTCGTGAGGCGCTCGGCGACCTCCGTCGCTGGATCGCCGACGGTCTCGTTCCTGCCCGCACCACGATGTCGGTCAACGTCTCTCCGCGGCAGATGAGTGATGCCGGCTTCGCGTCGATCGTCCGGACCGCCATCGAGGAGTCGGGAGCGCCGCCCGAGTTGCTGTGGCTCGAGATCACCGAGTCCATGATGCTCGACGAGCCGGACGAGGCGTCGACGGCGCTCCAGGAACTCAGCCGAATGGGGGTCCGGGTCGCACTCGACGACTTCGGCACGGGTTTCTCGTCACTCTCGATGCTGCAGCAGTTCCCCATCCATCGGATCAAGATCGACCGATCATTCGTGAGCGGACTCGGCTCCTCCGGTGATCCGGCGACGAGCGACGCGTCACTCGTCCGAACCATCATCGCCATGGCCGGAGCGATGTCCCTCGATCTCGTCGCCGAAGGGGTCGAAACGATCTCTCAACTCGAACAACTCCGCCGGTTCGGCTGCGACAAAGCCCAGGGATTCCTGATCAGTCGTCCCGTCCCGGCAGCAGCGGTGCGGTCGACGATGGTGGCGCTCGGAGAACTGTCGTCGCTGCCGGTCTTCACCTCTCACGAGGCCGTACCACCCGGGACCGCCACCGGTGCGAACCCGCCTCGGAACGATCCCGCACCTCGAGATCCCGCACCTCAGGGGACGCAGCGACCGACACCGGCGTTCGTGGGCTCCGTTCCCGGGTCCGGTCGACCGATCACCAGCCCGTCGGTCGCCCGGTTCCCGTCGTTCTGACGTCGGCCCGATCGTGCGGTGCACCGCCACTCGGTGAAGCCGAGGCGCCACC
>JBMUCX010000235.1:0-2161 GCA_049458915.1 Ilumatobacteraceae bacterium | reverse complement strand
GGCCGAGGTGCTCGCCCTGATCGCCGGATGACACCCTCTGCGGGCCTGATGGGTCCGATGGTCGTCGGAACGGGCAGACTGGAACCATGAGCGACACCGACGGACGCCTCGACCCGATGCTCCTCGAGATCCTCGTCTGTCCTGAGGACAAGGGCGAACTCGACTACCTGCCGGAGGAGGGCGTCCTCCTCAATCGGCGACTCAGCCGCACCTATGCGGTTCGCGGTGGTATCCCGGTGATGTTGATCGAGGAGTCGACCACGGTCGACGAGGCCGAACTGGCCCGCCTGATCGCCCTCGCCGACGCCTGACGGGTCCCACCCGTGAGACACGCCCGTCGACTCACGGCCCTGCTTGCCACCGTCGCAGCGATCGCCACCACGGTGGCGATCGTCCAAGTCGCCCCCTTTGGCGGCGGCCCCTCCGCCCTCGCTGCCGCATCCCTCGGCGCTGGCGGTGAGTACCACCCGGTGACGCCGGCCCGGGTGTTCGACTCCCGTTCGGGTGCCGCTCCGGCGACCGCCCCCGGTGGGGGTGAGGTGACCGTGCCGATCGTCGGTCTCGGTGGGCTGCCGACCGACGCCGGACGGGTGCTCGCTGTCGCGGTGTCGATCACCGTCGTGCAGCCGACCGCGTCGGGCTACTTGAGTGTGCGCGGTGCCGGTGAACCCGATCGGGGTGGCTCGGTGGTGAACTTCATCGCGGGACGCGATGTGCCGAACTCGGCAATCGTGCGTCCGGGTGCCGGGGGTGCGCTCACCCTCCGTCTCGTCACCCCGGCTGGGCCCGGCACGGCGCACGTGCTCGTCGACGTGTTCGGGTGGTTCTCGACCTCCAGTCACGATGTCCGGGGTGCGCGGCTGGTGCCCGTCGAGCCCTTCCGAGCCGCCGACACCCGTCAGGGGCGCGGGCCGGTGACCGCCGGGACATCGCTCGCCGTCACGATTCGCGGGGCCGGTTCCGTGCCGGCGTCGGCTGAGGTGGTCGGCGCGGTCGTGAACATCACGGGGGTGAACACCGGGGCGGGTAATCGCTCGACCTACCTCTCTGCGCTGCCGACCGCTCCTGGGGCTCCGCCGGCGACCAGCAACTTGAACTTGACCGCTGGTGAGGTGAAGCCCGTGCTCGCCGTCGTGCCGGTCGGGCCGGATGGGTCGATTCACATCTACAACGCGGCGGGTGCGACCGACGTGCTCGTCGACGTGACCGGCTATCTGCTCGCTGGGGTCGCTGCCTCCACCCGGGCGGGTCGGGTGGTGCCGCTCTCCTCGCCGGTTCGCTTGATCGACACCCGCTCGCCGACGTGGGGTGACGCTCCGTTGTCGGCGTCGGGCCGCCGCGACTTCAGCTTCGGCGGGTTCGTCGCCGATGTCGCGCTCGGCGGTGAGCCGATCGGCGCGCAGTCGGCGGTGCTTGGCAACCTGACCGCCACCGGACTCCGCGGCGACCCGACGTCGGGGGGAGCGTCGAGTTATCTGAGCGCCTACCCGAGCCCGGTTGGGGTCGATCGGCCGCCGCAGGTGTCGTCGGTGAACATCACCGCTGGGCTCGACGTGCCCAACCTCGCGCTCCTTCGTTACGGCGGCCCGCCGGAGGACCCGCACCGGGTGCGGTTCTTCAACGCGTTCGGTCAACTCGACCATCTGTTCGACGCGAGCGCCGTCGTGCTCGCCGACTAACGACACAGTCACCGACGGCTCCGTTCAACCCTGGCGACCCCGCCGCCGGTGTGGGCCGAGCAGGTTGGGGGAGTGGTCACCGGGATGAGGGTGGTGACGCGTCGGCCGCATCGAGGGCACTCCCAGTCGACCGGTCGACGGGGTGGGCGCCGGCTGTTACGGCCGGTGGCCGGCCGGTTGTTGGACCGCCGAGAGGTGGTGCTTCGGGTGCTCATGCTTTTCCAGCGGTAGCGGTCGGATCCGCACTCCGCAAGCCCATCGAGCCCCTCGGTCGGGGTTACCCCTACGGGGTAAAAAAATCTCTCCACGGCGGGGTTTCGGTAGGGTGGGGGCACGGCGGGCTGACAGATCGGTGCCAGCAGGCCCCGGCCCGTAACTCCATGATCCGAACCTGCCGCGGGCGACGTTCCGCGAGCTGGCCACCGTCCGATCGTCTGATCGGATCTCCCCGAGGAGCCCGCCATGCCCACTACCGCGCCCCG
>JBMUCX010000234.1:0-2196 GCA_049458915.1 Ilumatobacteraceae bacterium | reverse complement strand
GGACCGGACGAGTCGGTCAGAAGTAGATGATCGCCTCGGCGTTCTGCTCCGCCACGTCGAGGTCGGCCGTGTAGGCACCCGTCGACAGGTACTTCCAGCCGCCGTCGCAGACGATGAACACGATCGTGGCCGACTCACCGCGAGGGATGCTGCTCGCGACCTTCGCCGCCCCGGCGAGCGCCGCTCCGGTGGACAGACCGGCGAAGATCCCGCACTCGTTGACGAGCCGTCGGGTCCACTCGATCGACTCACGCGGCCGGACGACCCGCTTGCGGTCGAGCAGTTCGAAGCCGTTCCAGTTCTCGAACACCGGCGGGATGTAGCCCTCGTCCATGTTCCGCAGACCCTCCACCCGCTCGCCGAGCGGCGGTTCCACGGCGATGATCTGGATGTCGGGGTTCTGCTCCTTCAAGAACCGGCCGGTCCCCATCAGCGTGCCGCTCGTGCCGAGGCCGGCGACGAAGTGGGTGATCTCGGGGACGTCCCGCCAGATCTCCGGGCCGGTGCCCTCGTAGTGCGCACGGGGGTTGGCGTCGTTGCCGTACTGGTAGATCAGCCGCCACTCGGGGTGCTCGGCCGCCATCTGCTCGGCCCGCCGGACCGCCCCGTTGGATCCTTCTCCACCGGGAGTGAGGATGATCTCGGCACCCATGATCTCGAGCATCTGACGACGCTCGATCGACACGCTGTCGGGCAGCAGGATCTTGATCGGATATCCCTTGAGCCGGGCGATCGCCGCCAGGGCGATCCCGGTGTTGCCCGACGACGGTTCGATGATCGTCTGGCCCGGCTGCAGCGAGCCGTCCTTCTCGGCGGCCTCGATCATCGCCTTGGCGATCCGATCCTTGACCGAGCCCCACGGATTCTGCATCTCCAACTTGGCGATGATCCGGACGTCGGGGTTCGGCGAGAGGTTCGACACGTCGACGACCGGCGTGTTGCCGACCAGGTCGAGCACGTTGCCGTACACGGCGCCCGGACGTTGCATCGAGCTCGTCGCCGGATCGGCCTGGATCGTGTCCGTCATCATGTCCTGCTCCAACCGCTCGTGATCCCGGATCATTCCGATGAATCCGATGAGATTGGTCGGGATTCTACCCGGAGTCGATGGATCCGGCGATCCGAGCCCGCACGATCGTCGACGTGTGATGCGTCACCCGTCGACCAGTTCGACCTCTTCTTCGGTCACCGAACCGTCCACGATGCGATAGCTCCGGACCTCGGGGGCGTCCCGCTTCAGGCCGACGATCACGTAGTGCCAGGTCGGATCGGGCGCCTGAGCGATGTCGGTCGGACTCGGGTACGGCTCGGAGTGCGTGTGGCTGTGCACCACGCCGATGATCTCGAGGTCCGCGTCGTCGGCAGCCCGTTCGGCCCGCAGGAAGTCCTTCGGGTCGACGGTGTACACCTTGGCGGACTGCGCAGCGTTGCGGCAGGGGTGGAACACCTCGGCGGCATCGGAATCGGCCGGGCCGGCGATCAGTCCGCACATCTCCAGCGGGTACTCGCGGAATGCCAGGTCACAGATGGCGTCGAACGAGGCTCGGGAGAGTCTCAGCACGCTGCGACCCTACCGGGCCTCCCGGCACCGGCCGGTAGCGTGCAGGGACCATGGCGCGATCGAAACCCAAGAAGGGCGCACCTGCGGGGGCGACCCTGATCGCTTCGAACCGTCGAGCGCGCCACGACTACTCGATCGAGGACACGGTGGAGTGCGGGATCGTGCTGCTCGGCAGCGAGGTGAAGTCGATGCGGGAGTCGCAGGTGCAACTCGCCGATGCCTTCGCCCGGATCCGAAACGGTGAGGTGTGGCTCGAAGGGGTGCACGTGGCGCCGTACACCTTCGCGATCGGATTCGGGGCCCACGACCCGGACCGGTCGCGCAAACTGCTGTTGCACCGGGACGAGATCCGTCGCCTCAAGGCCCGGATCGATCAGGAGCGGGTGTCGCTGGTGCCATTGGCGCTGTATTTCCGCGACGGCAAGGTGAAAGTCGAGTTGGGCGTCGGCAAGGGCCGAGCCAAAGCCGACAAGCGCCAGGCGATCGCCGCCCGCGACGCCGCCCGCGACGCCGAGCGGGAGATGGGCCGCTACCGAAAAGGCCGCTGACCCCAGTCCGGCCGGCGCCCCGCCGGCCGCCGACCCCGGTCCGGCCCCCCCGGCCGCCCGGCCGCCCCCCGTCCCCCCCCCCCGGTT
>JBMUCX010000233.1:0-2231 GCA_049458915.1 Ilumatobacteraceae bacterium | reverse complement strand
GACCCCGAAAAATCAAACGATCCGGACCCTGATGGGGGTCCGGATCGTCCGGGATGTCTCGCGACATCACATGGAGCGGATGAGGGGAATCGAACCCCCGTATTCAGCTTGGGAAGCTGATGTTCTGCCATTGAACTACATCCGCAGTGCCCCCGAGGATAGCGGCGATCCGGGGGGCCGATGAACTCGCCCGGACCGCTTCCCGTCTTCACTAACGTCGGGGCCGTGATCCTGTCCGACCGGAGCCTCCGCCAGCAGATCTCGGACGGTCGGATCGTGATCGACCCCCTCGACGAGTCGCTGATCCAGCCGTCGTCGATCGATGTGCGCATCTCGCATCTGTTCCGGGTGTTCCGGAACCACACCGCCGGGGTGATCGACGTCAAGCGTGACATGACCGGACTGACCGAGTTGGTCGAGATCCCCGAGAACGGGTCGGAGCCGTTCATGCTCCACCCGGGCGAGTTCGTGCTCGGTTCGACGCTCGAGCGGATCGGCGTACCCGACGACCTCGTGGGGCGGGTCGAGGGCAAGTCGTCGCTCGGTCGCCTCGGCCTCCTGATCCATTCGACCGCCGGGTTCATCGACGCCGGCTTCGACGGTCACATCACCCTCGAACTCGCCAACGTCGCCAGCTTGCCGATCACGCTCTACGCCGGGATGAAGATCGGCCAGGTCAGCTTCATGCAGATGACGACATCGGCCGAGCGCCCGTACGGGAGCGGCGCCACCGGTTCGAAGTACCAGGGGCAGCGGGGGCCGACCCCGAGTCGGTACTTCGAGAACTTCGAGTGACCCGGCCCTGGAAATCGACGGCATGTCGTGACATAGTGACAAGAGCGCCATGGACATCTCCGTCACGCTCAACCGGCTCAGTCCGATCCCGCTGTACCACCAACTCGCCGCGCAGTTGAAGGATGCGATCTCCGCGGGGACCCTCCCCAAGGGGACGTTCCTCGGCAACGAACTCGTCCTCGCCGATCAGTGGCAGGTGTCCCGCCCGACGGTGCGCCGAGCGATCCAAGGCCTCGTCGACGACGGTCTCCTGGTCCGTCGTCGCGGCATCGGTACGCAGGTCGTCAACGACGTGGTGCGACGACCGTTCACCTTGACGAGCCTGCACGACGACCTGACCGCCGGAGGACGTCGACCATCGACGGCGGTCGTATCGATCGAACGAGTGCGAGCTCCGTCCGACATCGCCGAGGCGCTCGGTGTGCGGACCGGCACGAACGTCGTCCACACGGTTCGACTCCGACTCGCGGACTCCCAGCCGCTGGCGGTGCTGTCGAACTGGTTGCCGATCGAGTTCGGTGGCGATCTCGACGTCGGCCTCCTCGAGGACCGCGGTCTGTACACGATCCTGCGCGAGCGAGGTGTCAGACCCCACTACGCGGTGCAACGCCTCGGTGCCCGGGGTGCGGGTGAGATCGAATCGAGCCTCCTCGGCGTGGCGATGGGGGCGCCACTCGTCACGATGTGGCGGGCCATGCAGGACGACACGGGTCGCCCGATCGAAGTCGGCGACCACGCGTACGATGCCGCCCACTATTCCGTCGAGATGTCGGTCGTCGAGAATTGAACGTCGCCAGTTGAACGTCGAGAGCCAGGAGCATCCATGAACCGCAGCCGTCCGACCGTCGCAGACATCCGAGCCCTCAAAGGTGTCCGCCAACTGACCATGGTCTACGTCCGTGAGCCCGCCGAGGCCCGGGCGTGCGCCGAGGCCGGGATCGACGTCCTGTCGATCGAGCAACCGTTCTGGGATGCGGAGATGCGTGAGGCCGCCGGTGACTGTTTCGTCCAGGTCGGGCTCCAGTACGGACGACTCGCCACCACCGACGACTACCTCCGCGCCGCGCACGACGCCCTCCTCGCCGAGGCCGACTGCTGCTACTGCGCGGCGAGTACCGAGATCATTTCGCGGCTCGCTTCCGAGGGCATTCCGATCGTCGGCCACGTCGGCCTCATCCCGAGTCGACGCACCTGGACGGGCGGGTTCCGTGCCGTCGGCAAGACCCTCGAGAGCGCGTTGCTGGTGATGGACCAGATCACCGCTCTGGAGAAGGCGGGGGCGTTCGCCGCCGAGATCGAGGTCGTCCCGCCGGCGATCACTGCAGCGATCGCCGCCAGGACGTCTCTGGTGTTGTTCTCGATGGGTGCCGGAACCGGTGGTGACGCCCAGTACCTCTTCGCCGAGGACATCCTCGGGTACACCGAGGGGCATCGTC
>JBMUCX010000232.1:0-2330 GCA_049458915.1 Ilumatobacteraceae bacterium | reverse complement strand
CGGCAGTCGTCGACGGGCACCACTGAGGCGAGTCGTCGTGCGAACCCGTGCAGGGGTTCGGTCTCGAACTGCGATGCGTGGACGTACGCGATCCGACCGGCCTGTGCCGCCATGGCCGCTGCAACCTCGGATCGCCCGTGACCGATGGAGCAAGCGATCGCCCCTCCTGCGCCGTCGAGGAAGCTCCGGCCGTCGACGGTCTCGATCGTGGCACCCGACGCGCGCACGGCGATCGGTGCGTGAGGCGCCCGGTGGAACACCCGATCATCGGTCGTCGCCTGGTCGCCAGTCACGGCAGCAGCATGCCACGCGTCCACGGAGGAGATCATCGATCCGCGTCGCACGAGCACGGCGTGGCACGATCTCGCAGTGCGACGACCCGAACGCCTCCCCCCTGAAACGCTGTTCGTCGTCTCGGCACTGTCGCAGTACGTCGGTGCTGCGATCGCGATCGGTGTGTTCGACCGGGTCGAACCGCAGACCGTCGCCTGGTTCCGGGTGATGGGAGCCTCGATGGCGTTGCTCGCCGTGTCTCCGGGCTTCCACCGGGGTTGGACGTCCCGAGATCTCGCCGGTGCCGTCGTGTTCGGTGTCGCCACGGCGGCGATGAACCTGACCTTCTACCTCGCCATCGATCGCGTCGACCTCGGCAAGAGCGTGGCGATCGAGTTCATCGGTCCGATCGCCGTCGCTGCCGTGATGACACGCAGTGTCCGCAACGGGGTCGCCTTGACGTTCGCCGTCGTCGGAGTGGTCACGCTCGGCGGTGTCGAACTCGGCGACAACGCGCTCGGCGTGGCGTTCATCCTGGCTTCGTCGGCGCTCTGGGCCGCCTACATCGTCCTCGGCTCACGCGTGGCACTGAACCGATCGGGTGTCGCCGGCCTCGCCGTCGGCCTGGCCATCGGCACCGTGGTCCTCACGCCGATCGGCGCCCCTTCCAGCGGTCCGGTGTGGGTGTCACCGAGCCTGCTCGTGCTGTGCTGTGCCACCGGCGTGTTCTCGAATGCGATCGGCTACGGGATCGACCAGCACGTGATGCGGAGGATTCCGATCCGGCGGTTCAGTCTGCTGTTGGCGACGCTCCCGGTGTCCGCACTGTTCGTGGGATGGGTGGCCCTCGGCCAGCGACCGTCCCGACTCGACATCGCCGGCATCGTGTTGGTGCTCGTCGGCGTGGCCATCCAGGAACGCGAGGAGCTGTCCGACCGATCCTCACCCCGATGACCGACGGCGGTTCGGGGACGCGATGATCCCGGCGCCTCAGGCCGCGCCGATGGTCGTCCGGTGGAGCAGTCGTTCGTGACCGTCGTAACCGCCCGTCGCCCGGTGCAGCACCGAGCGGTTGTCCCACATCACGAGCATGTCCGGCTCCCAGCGGTGGCGGTACACGAACTCCTCGCGGGTCTGCCACTGGTACATCCTGACCAGCAGATCGCGGGACTCGTCCTCGTCCAGCCCGTCGACGGACACGATGTACCCGAAACAGCCGAACACTCCCGGGCGACCCGTCTCGGGATGGTCACGCACGATCGGGTGGAGCTGAATCGCCATGGCCGCGTCCGAGGGCCGGATGTCCATGCTGCGATTGCTCTCGCGATCGGACACGCCGTACACCCCCGACGGGGCGTATGCGCCACGGGCGGAGTGGACCGCCGTGCGACCTTCGAGCTCCGATCTGAGCGCTGCCGGCATCGCATCGAGGGCGGCGTGTTGATCCGCGAACAGCGTGTCGCCGCCGACCGGCGGGATGGTGACTCCGTACAGGCAGGTCCCGGCCGGTGGGCGCTCCTGAAAACTCCAGTCGCTGTGCCAGTTCTCGGCGAAGAGCGACGCGGTCTCGTCGGCCCGTCGACGGACCGCGATCACGTGCTCCCTCCCCTCGATCGGAGCGATGAACGGGTCGTCGCCGAACGGCCCGAAGTACAGCGTGAACCGCTCGAGATCGTCATCGGACAGCGCCTGACCGGGAAACGACAGCACGTGGTGTTCGAGCCAGGCAGCACGCAGTTCCGCCACGACGTCGTCGTCGAGCGGAGCCGACAAGTCGACACCGGTCACCGTCGCCCCACACACCTGACCCGACGGTTCGACCACGATCCCCATCCGGGCGACGTTAGCGACCCCGGCAGGAGGGTCTAGCGTCGCGTCGATGGGGACGATCACCGACCGACTGGCCGACCTGGGGCTGGAACTGCCGCCACCCCTGACACCCCCGATCGGCGTCGTGCTGCCGTTCCGGACGGTGCGGCTCGTCGGCGATCGGGCGATCGTGTCCGGCCACGGCCCCCAGGCGCCCGACGGGTCGGTCGGCGGACCGCTCGGGCGGG
>JBMUCX010000231.1:0-2339 GCA_049458915.1 Ilumatobacteraceae bacterium | reverse complement strand
CCCCCCCCCCGCCCCCACCCCGCCGCCCGGAACCACCGCCCCCGACGGGACGGACACGACCGGCCCGACGACCAGCAGCCCGACGACCAGCAGCCCGACGACATCGGCACCGGTACCGGCGACATCGAATCCGGCGACCGTGGACGTCCGGGTCTACTTCCTCCGGGGTGAGCGCCTCGCCATCACCCATGCGTCCGTCGAGGGCCCGGCCGTGCTTCGCGCCGCGGTGACGGCACTCGTGGCCGACCCGCCCGTCGATCTCCTGACCGCGATCCCGTCCGGCACACGTCTGCTCGACGTCGCCCTCCGAGACGGAACGGCGACCGTCGACCTGAGCAACGAGTTCGGCTCGGGTGGCGGGACACTGTCGATGACCGCCCGGGTGGCCCAGGTCGTGTTCACGGCGACCCAGTTCGACAACGTCGAACGCGTCGTGTTCTGGATCGACGGCTCACCCGTCGAGTACCTCGGCGGCGAAGGCCTGCAGATGGACGAACCATGGACCCGTGCCGACGTCGCCCGTGACGTCACCGGCGGCGTACTGATCGACACACCGCTGCCGGGCGAGACCGTCCGCAGTCCGTTCCTCGTCTCCGGTGAGGCCGACGTGTACGAAGGCGACTTCCCGATCGAGATCCGTCGCGGCGGCCAGGTCCTCGCCGTGATCGCCCCGATCAGCGGAGGAGCCTGGGGCGACTGGGCGGACTTCAGCGCGACGATCGACATCGACGTCGAACCCGGCCCGATCGAACTCGTCGCCTACGACGAGGGTGGCTGCGGTACGGGCCCGGAGTGTCCACCGGTCATCGAGACCATCGTGCCGCTCGTCCTGCAGTGATGGCGCTCGACGGCACGATGACGCCGACGACCCGACCGGACGACACAATGCGGGGGTGACTCGCACCACCTGCACCCTCCGCCTCGTCGCCTCGATCTCGGCGCTGCTCCTCGTCGCCGCCTGCGGCTCGAGCGACGACTCGCCCGGGGCGTCGGCATCGACGACCGAACCTGCACCGGAAGCGACCGCACCGGCCGACCCGACGACGACCGTCGCCCCGACGACGACCGAGCCGGCGCCGCCCACGACGGAGGCAGCGCCCCCGGTCTCGACCGAGCCACCGGCGCCCGACCTCGAGTTGATCGAGGACGGGCCCTACGACGTCGGTGTCACGACGATCACCATCGACGACCCCGACGGCGAGCGCCCGCTGACCGTCGACGTGTGGTTCCCGCTGGCCGACGGCACCGCCGACCTGTCACCGCAGCAGTACACCTTGCTCCCGGGCGTCTACTACGAGTCGCCGGACGCGTTCGCCGCCACACCCGACCTGATCGCCACCGACGAGGAGTTCCCACTCGTCGTCTACTCCCACGGCAGCGGTGGCCTGCGGTACATCCACTCGGCGTACACCGAGGCGATCGCGAGCCACGGATACGTGGTCGCCGCCCCCGACCACACCGGGAACACGGCGGTCGATCGACTGCTCGGCGCCGAGTTCGCCGGCGAGTTGACGGCGTTCCTCCGCCCGAACGACGTCAGTCGGGTGATCGACGCCTTCACCGACCCGTCGCATCCGTCGGCCGGCCCGTGGGCCGAGCAGGTCGACGCCGAGCGGATCGCCGTCACCGGGCACTCGTTCGGTGGGTTCACCTCCGTGGCGGTGGTCACCGGGTTCTCGAACGTCAACGGCACCTTCGAAGCCGACGACCGGGTCGATGCGATCATCCCGCTCGCACCGGCGACGGGTCCCGCGCTGCTCGCCGACGAGGTGATCTCCCTCGTCGACGTCCCGATGATGGTGATCGTCGGGACCGACGACGTGACGACGCCGGTCGAACCGAACGTCACCCGCCTCTGGGACCTCAACGACAACTCGCCCGCCTATCGGGCGGAACTCGTCGCCGGCGAACACCAGACCTTCACCGACCTGTGCGCCTACACCCGGTTCCTCCCGCAGTTGACCGACGTGCCGCAAGCCGTCCTCGACACCATCGAGGCATCCGCCGTCGAAGGGTGCTCCGAGGGCGACATGGACGATGGCCGCGCCGCCGACCTGACGAACACCTACGCGGTCGCCTTCCTCGATCAGGTCTTCCGGGACGGCGAGCCGATCATCGCCACCCACCCCGGTGACGTGATCTTCCAGTCGCGCTGAGTCGTCCGCTCGGTTTCACGCCCGGTAGGCGTGGGTGCCGTCGAATCGTGACAGCAGGTACGGCCCGGCAACGAGCGCCCCGTGGCGCGATTCGCCCGTGGCGTCGAGACACGTAGGCAGGGTCTCGATCCGGGCGTGGAACGGTGGCGTGACGAACAGCGCCGAGGAGTAGCGGTCCACGCC
>JBMUCX010000230.1:0-2358 GCA_049458915.1 Ilumatobacteraceae bacterium | reverse complement strand
CCCCCCCCCCCGCTCCTCGGTCTGACCGGCGTCGATCGCCTCGAGCGGCTCGCCTGGTGGAGCCTCGACGAGGCGGCTGCGGGTCCGGGGTTCGAGTTCTTCGACGACGCAACGAAGGTTCCGATGCCGGTCGCGTACCTCCTCCGCGCTCCGGGTCGCATCGGCCGAGCCCTCACCGACGGCGCTCGTGACGTCGTCCCCGGCACGGCGCCCTCCCCGAGGGCTGTCGGTCTCGACGACGGCGCGCGGAAGTCGTTCGATCCGGTCCTGGCGCCCGGCGACTCGTGGTTGCTCGATCCGGCGTCGCTCGGCTCGGACGACTGGACCATGGTGTGGGGCGCCCGACTCGATGCTCGGCTGGCGGTCCAAATGGCCCGGTGGCTCGCTGCCGACACCTATTCCGTGGTCGATCGGGGAGGGGTCACCTGCGTCATCGCGATCCTCCAAGGGACCGATGCCGCCGCGGCCGATGCGATGTCGCTCGGGCTCATCGCATGGGTCGAGGGTGCGCCACCCGAGTCCGCAGCAGTGGTTCGTCTGGACGAGGTACGACTTCGTCTGGAGGCGTGTGATCCCGGCACCGTTGCGCTGCCGCCCGTGTTGACGGCGGTCGAGGTCGTGATCGGTGGACAGTTGGCCCGTCTCGCGACCTGAGCCGACGAATCGGTTCAGTCCCGGAAGTTCTCGAACTGGACCGGGATCCCCAGATCGGCGCTCCGGAGCACCGCCATCGTCGCTTGGAGGTCGTCGCGCTTCTTGCTCGTGACCCGGACCGTGTCACCCTGGGTCTGACTCTGCACGCCTTTCGGGGCCTCGGCCTTGATCAGCTTGTTGATCTCCTTGGCCTTCTCCGACGAGATGCCGACCTTGATCGTGACGACCTGGCGGACGGTGTTCTGTGTCGCCTCCTGGACGTCGCCGAACTCGACGCCTCGGAGCGACACGCCGCGTTTCACCAGTCGCTCCTCGAGCACCGTTCGGAGCGCGGTGAGCCGGTCTTCGCTGACGGTGTGGAGCGTGATCACCAGGTCCTTCTGGTCGATCGTGGAGTTCGTGTTCTTGAAGTCGAATCGCGTGCTGACCTCGCGTTGTGCCTGGTCGACCGCGTTGCGGACCTCCTGGCGGTCGACCTCGGACACGACGTCGAAACTGGGCATGGGCTCAGGATAACGCCTGCGCCAATCCGGCTCCGGCCCGCTACGCTCTGGCGCCGGTACCGGCGATGATCGGTATCGACTGGGTCGGTGCCCGAGTGGCCAAAGGGAACGGGCTGTAAACCCGTCGGCATTGCCTTCGAAGGTTCGAATCCTTCCCGGCCCACCCGCGATCCGGAACACCGCCCGCTTCGACGGGCGGGGTTCCGTCGCTTCGGGTGGGGCAGAGCAGTCGGTGGCTGACGGCGCCGCGGCGGTCCGTGTCGGTCTACAGCCGCCTATCGAGCTGCCCGTCGACCAGCTCGAAGCCGACCGATGCGTGGAGGGCCCGCGATGCGGTGCCGCCGGCTTCGATGCGGGCGATGATCGAGTGGAAGCCGCTGTCGGTGGCGATCGTGATGAGGTGATGCATCAGCGCCGTGCCGACACCGCGTCCACCGTGGTCCCGGTGCACGTACACCGAGTTCTCGACCGTCGTGCTGTACGCCGCGCGTTCCTTGTACGGCGACAGTGCGGCGAATCCGATGACCTGTCGCGTGGTGGGCTCCACGGCGACGACGGCACTGAACACTCCCGAGCGTGCCGCCAGCCACTCCTGTTGTTGCTCGAGCGTTCGTGGAACGAGGTCGAAGGTGGCCGTGCTCTCGAGCACCTCGCGGTTGTAGATCCCGAGGATCGCTGCGGCATCGGCACGGGTGGCGGGTCGGATCTCGACCGGGTCGTCCCCGGGTGCGGTGTCGTGCTCGGTGCAATGCACCCCAGCAGGCTACGACCGGCCGGTGGCGGCGTCCGGGACCGGCCGAAATCGCGGGTGGCTGCGGTGTGATCCCGTCGTGCACCGGTACACTTCCCGACCGGTTCGCGGCACTGCCGCGCACCGGAGCAGAACGCCCTCTTAGCTCAGTCGGCAGAGCACAGCCATGGTAAGGCTGGTGTCGTGGGTTCGATTCCCACAGAGGGCTCGACCAGACGGTCGATCCCCGGATCGGCCGGGGCAAGCCCCGGCGGCGTAGCTCAGTTGGTCAGAGCATCCGGCTCATAATCGGAAGGTCATCGGTTCGATCCCGATCGGCGCTACTCGGTCCGCTCGCTCCGGCGGTCGGACCACCCCGGATCCAATCCACTCGAAAACACACATCACTCGGAACAAGAGGAAACAGTCATGAGCAAGGCGAAGTTCGAGCGTACGAAGCCGCATGTGAAC
>JBMUCX010000229.1:0-2411 GCA_049458915.1 Ilumatobacteraceae bacterium | reverse complement strand
GTCGATTCGTAGAACGACCGTCTCCACCATAGGCGATCGAGGTCAAATCTTCGCAAAATGTCGACGATGACGGACACCGCGTCGCGGTCCTCCGAGCGTCGGCGGCGCTTCGGTTCCCCGCGGTGGTGTGGGAGCGGGTCAGCCCGGCGCCCGGAGGACCGTGGCTGCGCGGCGATGAGCGGCGCGACACGCGATCACGGGATCCTGGTCCGACATCCACGTGCTCAGGAATCCGGCGGCGAACGCATCGCCTGCGCCGGTCGTGTCGAGTACCTGGTCGATCAGGACGGCGTCGACCTCGAAGGTCTCGTCGGCCGTCGTCACCCGTGCCGGGCGCGGACCGTCCTTCACGACGACGGTCGTCCCGCGCGTCGCCAACGACCCCAGGTCGCAGGCCGAGGCCTCGTCGGCGTTCGCGAACACGAGTGTCGGTTCGATGGCGACCAGGAGGTCGAGGAACCGCTGCGACCCGAACGACTCGACGAGCGTCACGGCCGACACGTCGATCGAGATCGCAGCACCGGTGCGGCGAGCGTGGCCGATCGCAGCGAGGATCGACGTGGCAGCGGGTTCGGCCACGAGACCGTATGCCGGCACGTGCAGGATCGACGTTCCTGCGAGCCACGTCGGATCGACCGGGCCGAGTCGGGCGGCGGCGGCTCGGTCCGGGAACATCGTCCGTTCCCCGTCGGTCGAGTCGACCACGACGATCACGGTTCCGGTCCGACCGTCGCACTGGGCACGGACGTCGACCCCGGTCGCCGCCAGGTCGGCGATCAGGCGGCGACCGGTGTCGTCGTCGCCGACACGACCGATGAAGCGGGTCGGCGTCAGTGCTGCTGCTGCTGCGGCGACGTTGGCGGCGCTTCCTCCGCGTCGTCGACACACGATCGCCGGATTGTCGGTGCCGCGTCGCGCCGTCCCTCGGGTCGACACGACGATGTCCTCCACCAGGTCGCCGATCACCGTCAACACGGCGTCACTGTCGCAGCCGCCCGACCGAGGCGCAAACCCCGACCACGGCCCGACAGTGCGTCACCGTTACGGTCGTGGCCGATGATCGACGAACCGGCGACCGAACTCGACCTGCAACCGACCGACGACGGCCCGAGGTTTCCGCTGCGGGACGTGCTGGGTTTCACGGTCACGCAGAGCCCTGGTGCGGGCGTGGCGATCCTCGACGTCGGCGAGATCCACATCAACCCGCACGGGACGGTGCACGGCGGCGTGATGTTCATCATGCTCGACACGGCGATGGGAGCGGCGACGATGACCGTGGTCGGCGACGGCAACTGGTGCGCCACACTCGACATCCACACCCGCTACTTGAGCCCGTGCTTCGGTGGTCGACTCACGGCGACGGCGACGGTGCGCAAGGCCGGTCGACGGATCGTCCACCTCGACGCCACCGTCATCGGCGACGACGGTCGCGAATACGTCGCGGCCTCCGGTGTGTTCGCCGTGATCCCTGCAGCCGGCTGAACCCGGATGCCGAGATCCTGAGGACGGAAGACCCTGGCGGGTCGGCCGGCGTCGATGCGACGATCGCGCCGAGGACGATCGGGGCGATCCCTGGTCCCGACGCCCGCAACTCGACGAGGAGGCGGTCATGTTCCAGCATCTCGTGGTGCCGATCGACGGCTCGGCAGCATCGTGGGCGGCGGTCCCGATCGCGGCTCGGATGGCAGCGGCGGTCGACGGCCGACTCGACGTGATCACCGTCGTCGATCGACTGGCCGACATCACGCCCGCCAAGGACGAACTCGTCGCCGGGCTCGAGCGCTTCGACGACCTCCCGGTGTCCCCGGCGGCGATCGTGCTCGCCAGCGACGTCGTCGCCTCGGCGGTCGCCGACCATCTCGAGACGCTCGATGGTGGGACGGTCGTCATGGGTTCGCACGGCCATGGTCGATCGGCGGCGGTGCTCGGCAGCATCACCGACGACGTCCTCCGTCGCACCTACGGCCCGGTCGTGGTGATCGGGCCGGCGGTGGACCCGGCGAGCGCCGGTCGGCTCGACGGACCGTACGTGGTGCCACTCGACGGGTCCGAGGCCAGCGAACGCATCGTCCCGATCGCGGAGGCGTGGGCGATCGAGTTCGGAGCGGTGCCCTGGCTCGTCGAAGTCGTCGAGCCCGGACTCCGGGTGGCCGACGACGTCTTCGAGTCGGCGTACACGGCGCGCACGGCCGCCGAGTTGCACCGGGCGACGGGACGGGAGGTGGAGTACGAGGTGCTGCACGGTGATCGGCCGGCGGCGGCGATCGTCGATTTCGCCACCTCGAGGGAAGCTCGGCTGATCTTCCTCACGACGCACGGACGCTCCGGCATCGCTCGCCTTCGACTCGGGAGCGTCGCCGCCGACGTCGTGCGTCACGCCCGGTGCCCGGTGGTCCTGCACCGGCCGCCAC
>JBMUCX010000228.1:0-2419 GCA_049458915.1 Ilumatobacteraceae bacterium | reverse complement strand
GAGCGGCGGCTCGGATCAGGGTCGAGGGTCGCCGCTCGCGATCTCGCCGGACTGCACCACGGACGAACAGCAGCCGAACTGCTCGGCGACTCGACCATCGACGACATCGACGACCCGTTCGGACGGGCTCGTTCCGTCTACGCGGCCTGCGCTGCAGAGATCGACCGGGCTGTCGACTCACTCGCCGACTGACTCGACGACTGGCTCGTCGACAGCGAGACGCTGCGGACCTGACCGAACGAGCGAGCGAGCGGCGGCGGGAGCGGCTGCTCCGGCCCGCTACCCACCCTGGGCGGATCGATCAGACGCCAGCGTCGACGCTCGGCCGCTCATCGGCGGAGTGACGACGACGCGAGGCCACCGTGGCCATCGCCGCCCCGACGAGCAGGATTCCGATGCCCGATCGCACGAGATCGCCCGTGGCCGAACCACCGCCGGCCTTCGGAATGGTCGCTCCGGTGCCGGCCGGGAAGACGGTGATCACCGTCGAATAGGTGATGCCACTCGTCAGCAACTCGATGACCATCACGTAGTCACCCGGCTGTTGCGGCGTCGGGATGGTGAACGTGGCCACTCCGTCGAACTGGATCGACATGGCGTACCCGTTGCGAGCCCCGCCTGCAGTCTTCGGCACGCACTCACCGGTGTAGGTGCCGCCGTTGAACGTGAGACGAACGGTCTCGGGCACCGTGCACCCGACCCTCACGACGAAAACAGGGTCGTCGACGTCGATCACCGTGCCATCGACGGGCTCGGTGTCCAGCACACCATCGGGTGGTGGTGGATAGTTGGCTTCCGCCGTGCCGACCGAAGCGAGGACCGAGACCACGGCGACCGCGGACGCAACGATCAGCCGACGAGCGGACGACCGGCGCAGAGATTCGAGCATCATGTTCGAAGAATAGCAGCAAACATCCACGAAATGGATACCCAGGCAGGGTGAGGCACAACGGCTGGGTCCGTCACGCCTGGTGTCCGACACCTTGCGGACACCTTGCGGACGACACCTCGCGGACATGGTTCCCCGAGGCGGTCAAGGCGGTCCCTTCGACGGCCCGACTCGGCCCGAGGTGACGAGTGGTTGCACCGTCCAGATCGAGCCTGCAGGGTTGACCCAGGTCACGGTTCGGGCCTGGTCGATCGAGAGGTGCCAGCCGCCCTCGTGCACCAGGTGATGATGGGTCTCGCAGAGCGGGAGGAGGTTGGCCATGACGGTCTTGCCGCCGTTCGTCCACCACTCCACATGGTGGATCCGACAGTTGGAGAACCCGACCTCGCAGTGGGGGTGGGCGCACGTCGCATACATCGCTGCGAGCATCCGACGTTGATCTCGGCTGGCGGTGCGCCGTTCGGCACACAGTCGGTCGACCGTGCCGTCCGGGTGGACGATCACGGCCTGGACGAGCGCCTCGCAGCACATCCGCTGCACGGTCGAGACCGGGAGCGACACACCGTCGATCGTCTCGCACAGCGTGGCGTCGTGCCGACCGTGGCACAGCGAGCCGGCATCGACGTGGACGACGACCTCGGGCACACGGTCGGTGCCGCTCGCGGAGGTGGAGCCGGTCATGGCGGCGATGAATGCCTCGACCTGCATCTGGCCGAACGGGCGCTGCTTGTTCGCCTCGTCGCGGCACATGCGACGGAGTTCGGCATCGACGATCGCCCACATCGAGGCATCTCGAACCGGATCGAGGTGCAGCATCGTGTGCTTCATCCCCGTCGCCCGGTCGGTCCACCGCTTCACGCAGGACTCCCGACGTTGCCGATCGAGTTCGTCGGCGTCGCTGCCGGGACGGCGGCGGCTCTGGATGCCGGCGACCAGGTTGCGGACGTTGCGATCGAACAGCGACGCCGGCTGCGATGCGGCCGCAGCGACCAGTTCGTCCACCTGCTCGGCGAGGTCGGCCTGTTCCTCGGTGGTGAGGTGCTTGGAGTGCTGGGCGAGCGAGTCGAGATGCGCTGCCGTGACGTCGCCGGAAGCGAGCGCCTCTTCGAAGCTCGGCATCCGACCACACACCTGCTCGCGTTCCTTCGCCGCTCGGGACTCGGCACCGGTGCATCGGCCCTCGTCGAGCAGGACGTGCGCCGACGACGAGTCGCCCTGCTCGGCCAGCTCGCGCCCCCGGCGGGCGATCTGCACCTTCGCCAGATCGACGAAGGCCTGGACCCGGGCGACCGCCCGCGAGGCGTCGGCGAGTTCGCCGTGATCGGCGACCGACACGATCGTGCCGGCCAACGCCTCCACCGCTTCGAGCACGCCACTGGTTTCCATGACGGAAAGAATGGTATCGAACATACGTTCGATGCACAACCCCGAAATGGAACTCTTCGGGCAGACGATGTCGAGCGGATTCCGGCTGAACGAACCCGACCCCGAAAGTTGGCGCCGAACCGTGGCGCCGAACGTCACGTCTGG
>JBMUCX010000227.1:0-2477 GCA_049458915.1 Ilumatobacteraceae bacterium | reverse complement strand
CCCCCCCCCCCCCCCCCCCCCCCCCCCCCCCCCCCACCCGCTTTCGGCGGGTTCGATCGGTCGTGTGACAGCCCGTTCGTAGGATGGGCGCACGATGTCCGACCAGCACCAGTTCTTCCCCGATCCATCGGCGGCCCGTCACGATGTCGGTGCACCTGCCGGAGGCTTCACGGCTGGCCTGAATCCCGACCAACTCGATGCCGTCGTCCACGCCGACGGACCGTTGCTCGTCGTCGCCGGTGCCGGATCCGGCAAGACGAGGGTGCTGACCCACCGGATCGCTCACCTCGTCGACACCGGGGCCCACCCGTCGCAGATCCTCGCGATCACGTTCACCAACAAAGCCGCTGCCGAGATGCGCGAGCGGGTCGCTCATCTCGTCGGGCCGCGGGTGAAGGCGATGTGGGTGTCGACGTTCCACTCGGCGTGCGTTCGGATCCTGCGTCGAGATGGCGAGGCGATCGGCTACCCGCGCACGTTCTCGATCTACGACCAGGCCGATGCCGTGCGCCTCGTCGGCTATGTCATTCGCGATCTCGGTCTCGACCCGAAGCGCTTCACGCCCCGCGGGGTCCACGGGTACATCTCGCTCTGGAAGAACGAACTGAAGGACCCGGAGCGGGCGGCCGCCGAGGCGACCGACATCTTCCAGCGCAAACACGCCGACGTCTACGCCGAGTACCGGACCCGGCTGCTCCGAGCCGGAGCGATGGACTTCGACGACCTCCTCCTCAACACCGTCCGCCTCTTCCGAGAACATCCCGACGTCCTCGATCACTACCGGCAGCGGTTCCGGCACGTCCTCGTCGACGAGTACCAGGACACGAACCAGGCTCAGAACGAGATCGTCCTGTTGCTCGGCGCCGAGCACGGCAACGTCACCGTCGTCGGCGACAGCGACCAGGGTGTCTACGGCTGGCGCGGCGCCGATGTCCGCAACATTCTCCAGTTCGAGGACGCATTCCCCGGCGTCACCACGATCGTGCTCGATCAGAACTATCGGTCGACGCAGACGATCCTCGACGCCGCGAATGCAGTCATCGATCACAATGTCGCTCGGAAGCCGAAGAGCCTCTGGACCGACTCGGACGGTGGTGACCGCATCGTCCGCTACCACGCCGAGGACGAAGGCGACGAGGCGATGTGGGTCGCGGGCACGTGTCGGCGACTCCACGGCGACGACACCGTCAACTGGCGGGACATGGCGGTCCTGTACCGCACCAACGCCCAGGCCCGAGTGGTGGAAGAGGCGTTCATGCGGCTCGGTGTGCCGTACAAGGTGGTGGGAGGCACACGCTTCTACGACCGTCGCGAGGTGAAGGACGCGATGGCGTATCTGCGGGCAGCGATCAATCCGCTCGACGAGGTCTCGATCAAGCGTGTCCTCAACGTGCCCAAGCGGGGTGTCGGCGACACGAGCGTCGCCCGCCTGGACGATTTCGCCCGCGACGAGGGCGTGCCGTTCGTCGAGGCGATGCGCCGCGCCGACGAGGCCGGCGTCAGCGGTCCGGCGCGACGCGGTGTCGCCGGATTCGTCGAACTCCTCGATCGGCTCGGAGAAGTGCATCGCACCGATGGTTCCGGTCCCGCCGATCTCTTGCAGGCGTGCATCGAAGAGTCCGGATACCTCGCCGAACTCGAAGCGGAGGACACGGTCGAGGCGCACGGGCGCATCGAGAACCTCGGCGAACTGGTCGGGTCGGCTCGCGAGTTCACGGTTCTGGACGAGTTCCTCGAACAGGTGGCACTGGTCGCCGACACCGACGACCTGCCCGTCGGCGAGGTCGAGGACCAGGTGGTGCTGATGACACTGCACTCGGCGAAGGGGCTGGAGTTCCCGGTCGTGTTCATCGTCGGCGTGGAGGAAGGCGTGTTCCCGCACGTCCGCGCCCTCACCGAGCCCGACCAGATGGAGGAGGAGCGACGTCTGGCCTACGTCGGGATCACGCGCGCGATGGAGCGGCTGTTCGTGTCGCACGCCTGGAGCCGGATGCTGTTCGGCACGACGCAGTACAACCCGCCGTCGAGGTTCCTCGACGAGGTGCCGTCCGAACTCGTGGAATCGACGGGCAACGTCACCGGTCGGAGTGTGGGAGGCCGGTCGAGTCACCGAGCCGAGCGCGGATTCGGTGAGCCGCCGCCGTTCCGGCGCCGCTCGTCGGGATACGACCGCGAGGTCGACGACGCCCATCGTGATCGGATCGTCGACTCGGCCTTGCGTGCCGGGTCGACCGCCCAGCCGTCGAACAGTCAGGATCTCGATCTGAAGGTCGGTGACGACGTCGCCCATCCGGCGTTCGGTGAGGGCGTGATCATCGACATCTCCGGAACGGGAGAGCGAGCCGAGGCGGTCATCAACTTCGCCGGCGTCGGGCAGAAGCACCTCGCGCTCGCCTGGGCGCCGTTGAAGAAGCTCTGACCTCCGGCGTGGGGGGGGGGGGGGGGGGGGGGGGGGGGGGGGGGGGGGGGGGGGGGGG
>JBMUCX010000226.1:0-2482 GCA_049458915.1 Ilumatobacteraceae bacterium | reverse complement strand
CGCTCGCTCGACATCGGTGAACTCCGTGGTCGGGGCGGGGTGAAATGGCAGTTGCACCAGGCGTCGTACGCCGCCTGGGTCGCCGACATGGACTTCCCCGTGGCACCGCCGATCGCGGAGGCGCTGCGTTCGGTGATCGATCGGAACGAGTTCGGGTATCCGAACTGGGGCCGCCCGCCCGCCGTGTCGCCGGCCGCACGACTGTTCCCCCAGCGAATGGCCGAGCGGTGGGGGTGGGAGTGCGACCCGTCGCGGGTGCGCGATCTGGCCGACGTGCTCCAGGGCGTGCGAGCGGCGGTCCTCCACCTGTCCGACCCGGGTGACGGCATCGTGCTCCATCTCCCGGCGTACTACCCGTTCCTCGACACCATCGAGGTCATGGGTCGTCGACTCGTCCCCGTCCACTTCGACCCGGTCACCCGCAACTTCGACTACGACCGCCTGGCCGCCGACCTCGCCGCCTCGCCGGCGCGGCTGTGGATCCTCTGCCACCCGCAGAATCCGCTCGGGCACGTGTTCGAGCGATCCGAACTGGAGCGGATCGCCGACCTCGCCACGGCGCACGATCTCGTCGTCATCTCCGACGAGATCCACTCCGACCTGCTGATGCCCGGCTCGGGCCACGTTCCGTTCGAGTCGCTCGGTCCGCAGGTCGCGGCGCGAACGGTCACGATCACGTCGGCGTCGAAGGCCTTCAACCTCGCCGGGTTGCGCTGGGCGGTGATGCACGCCGGGCACGAGCCGTTGCACCGAGCGCTCGCTGCGTTGCCCGATCACTACCTCGGGGCGCCGAACGTGATGGCCGTGACCGCGGCCGTCGCAGCGTGGACGGCGGGCGATCCGTGGCTCCGAGCGGTGCTCGACGTGGTCGACGAGAACCGTCGTTCGCTGGTCGACCTGCTCGGTGCCCACCTGCCCGGGGCGGTCTACACCCCGCCATCGGCGACGTATCTCGCCTGGGTCGACTGTCGTCCGGCCGGCCTCGGCGACGATCCTGCTGCGGTGTTCCGGACCCGGGGGGTCGAGGTCAGCCCCGGTTCCCAGTTCGGGTCGCCCGGGGTCGGTCACGTCCGGATCAACCTGGCGACGAGCCCGGCGATCCTGGCGGCGATGGTGGCCGCGCTCGCGGAATGACCGGTGCCGCCGACGAGGCGGTGTGCACTCGGCCCCTCCGGCGGAGCCCCTAGCCTGGAGGAATGTTCAGTGGCCCGTTCGCGCTCGCGCTGACCGCCGGCATGGCGGCGACGGTGAACCCGTGCGGGTTCGCGCTCCTCCCCGCGTACCTGTCGGCGTTCATCGGGATGCAGGACGGCGGCACGAAGGTGGCAGCCGTCGGCCGGGCGATCGGCGTGTCGCTCGTGCTCACCGCCGGCTTCGTCACCGTGTTCGGATTGTTCGGGATCATCCTCAGCCCGGTCTTGGGCGAGATCCAGGAGTACGCACCCTGGTTCACGGTCGTGTTCGGCGTGGCACTGGTCGGCCTCGGGGCGTGGTTGGTCACCGGACACCAACTCGTGGTGAAGATCCCGAAGCTCGAGCGAGGCGGAGCCGACGGCACGCTCGTGTCGATGTACCTGTTCGGGATCTCCTACGCCGTCGCATCGCTGTCGTGCGCGATCCCGAACTTCTTGCTCGTCACGTCGGGCGCAGCGAACGAGGACAGTTTCGCGTCTCGACTCCTCACGTTCGTGCTCTACGGCGTCGGTATGGGCGTGATCGTGACCGTGCTCACGATCGCCGTGGCGTTCGCCCGGTCCGGCGTGGTCGCTCGGTTCCGGGCACTGATCCCCAAGATGAACCTCGTGGCGGGTGTGCTGCTGCTCGTGGCAGGCGCGTACGTCGCGTATTACGGATGGTACGAGTTGCGGGTGTTCCACTTCGGTGGCTCCGTCGAGGACCCCGTGGTGGACCGCGCTTCGGCGATCCAGTCGTGGCTCGTCCGCCGGATGCCGACGACCGACAACTACGGCTGGTACCTGGGCGTGGCGGCAGCCGCGATCGCCGGCTCGGTGGTGTGGAGCCGCCGCCGCCCGTCGGCTGCGGAGTGACCGTCGAACAGCGACGGTGCCGGGTGTCGAACGACGTAGCCGAGTGATCGGACCGTGTGGATCAGTCGCGGGCCGTGCTGCTCGAGTTTGCGGCGGAGGGCGGAGATGTGGACTTCGACGACGTTGCCGTCGTAGCCGTCGAAGCCCCAGACCGAGCGCAGCAGCTGGCGTTTCGAGAGCACGAGGCCCGCGTCGCGCACCAGCGCCACGAGGAGCGCGAACTCGGTGGCCGTGAGGTCGAGTGGGCGATGGTTCCGGCAGGCGACGTGGGCGTGCTCGTCGACGACCTGCTGGTCGATCTGGCGGCAAATCTGACCGATCTCACCGCACCGCTGGTCGCCGAGATCGATGCGCCACATCGGGAACGCCCACCGCTCGTCCACACCGCCCGCTGAACAGCGAATGCGTGAGGGTCGGCCCGGCGGAGCCGGGCC
>JBMUCX010000225.1:0-2533 GCA_049458915.1 Ilumatobacteraceae bacterium | reverse complement strand
GCAGATCCCCGTCGAGCGCGCCCCCGGAGGCGATCACGAGGCCGGTGCGCCACCGTCGAAGGTCGCCGAGCCAGTGTCCCCATGCCGCTCGGAGGCCGTCCCCGTCGGTGGCGGCGACCAGAACGACTCCAGCGTCGTTGCGAATCCGATCGGCGGATGCGCCCGCGTCGACAGCCAGCGCATCGTCGACGATCACCAGCCCTGAGGTCGACTCAGGCAGTTCGTCGAGGCTGTGGCGGACGCGCGCCGGAGATGCTCCGGTGATCGAACGCCAGCTCTCGCCGATCCAATCGAGCGCGGTGGTGCGCCCGGTTCCGCGACCGCCGATCACGAGCACGTGCCGTCCGCCGGTGAGGGTGATGTCGACCGGGGAGAGGTCGTCGGCGTCGATCCCAAGCTCGAGTCGGACTCCACGCTCAACCCGAGCGCCGACCGGATGGATTCGACTGGTGCGGCTCGGCAGCACTTCGACTCGGGCCGGAGCACTCACCCCTCGCCCAGCCACGCGAGGTGGTGGACGACGGATGTGAGCCTGCGCCGGGTCGGGGAACCGGAGGATGCGGCCGGGAATCTTCGGGGGAAGGAGGGCTGCGGGCGCTCCGAGGTGTTGGGCGGCGCCGCTGTCAGCTCGGTGGAGGAGCCAGTGGACGCACGCCAAGTCGGCGAGCCGGTGCAGCGAGCGTGTCGTCGCGACGATCGAGATCCCGAGGGACGCGCCATCGTTGATCAGCGCTCGAAGCAGGCTGATCGTGTCCTCGTCGCCGAGCCGTTCGAATTCCGAGATCACGGTGTCGATGCCGTCGAGGGCGAGCACCAGTCGGTCGCCAGAGCGACCATCTCGTCGTCGGCTGACCTCTCGGTGGAGGTGTCGTAGTAGTCGCCTCACCCGTTCGGTGTCGTTCGCTTGGATCGCCTCACCGACGTGCTCAGCGAAGAACGCATCGGCTTCGCCGACCCGAGCGGTGATGAAATGGGTTGGGTGTGGGGTTCCGGCGAGCACGGTCCTCAGCGCAGTCGTCCTCCCGGTGCCCGGATCGCCGCTGATGAGGAGACTTCCCCGCTCCGGCTGCCAGTGGAGCGGCTCGTTGCTTTGCGTCTCCGGTCGGTCGACGAGTCCGAAGTCGCCGTCGTCCGCGGGCGGCAAGTCGTTCGGGAGCGGCTCTTGCCAGGGACGGCGGAGCTGACTCCGAGATCGGCGCGCGCGGAGGGGGCCGATGTCCCCGTCGCTCACCAGGGCTGTCTGGAACTGTGCGATCCCACGTCCGGCGATCGCCAGGACGGCGCGCCCAGGCGCGGCGCGTTCGATCTGGGCCGCGGCCGGATCGCCGATGACGTCGATCGAGTCAGCGGTCGAGTTGACCCGCAGACAGAACCTCAGGTCGGTGTTCGCTCGAACCTCGTCGTTGACCACTCCTGAGGGCCGCTGCGTGGCGATCACGAGGTGGACGCCGAGGCTTCTCCCGCGACGCGCGATTCCGAGCATGGCTCGGGAAGCGTTCGGGTCGGCGGCCGCGAGTTCAGCGAACTCGTCGATCACGATGAGCAGGCGTGGAATCGTCGACGAGCCCTCCCCTTCGCGGAGCATCTCCTCGCGCCGACGGAGTTCCGCGGTGAGACCGGTGAGCACACGACCGGCCGCGTAGCCGTCGAGATCGGTCAGCGTGCCGACCACGTGAGGAAGGGAAGCGAGCGAGTCGAAGGCGGCACCACCCTTGAAGTCGATCAGAGCGATATTGAGGTCGTCGGGGTCGTGGCGGCGAGCTGCGCTGACAACCATGGCGCGCAGCAGTTCGCTCTTCCCTGATCCGGTGGTGCCGGCGACGAGCGCGTGAGGTCCATCCCGCACGAGGTCAACCATCACTGGGGTCCCGTCCTCGCCGACACCGACGATCATGTCGAGAGAGCGATTCGAGGCTCGATCAACCGAGGTGCGCTCAAGGAGAGATCCGAGATCGACTCGGCTCGGCAGCCGTCGACTCGAACTCGTGAGTTCGGGGTCGATCAGGCCGTCGAGATGCGCGGCGACCCGGGCGGCGGTGTCGCCAGACATGCCCACTGCAGCGGTGAGAGCGCGTCGATCCTCAGGCCGGGTGGTGTCGGATGTCCATTCCGCTCGCCACTGACCGTCGACCTCGAGGATGGCGTCGATCGCGGCCGGAATGGGCTGTCCGGGCGCGATAGCAGCAATGACGGTCACCGGGCTCGAGCCGTCGAGTGCTTGGCGAACGCGGGTGGATGGATCGGAGAGTTCCCCGGGGTCGGCACTGATGATGACGCGATGACGATCGTCGGAACCTCCGGGAACTCGATGCGGAAGATCTCGAAACTCGCGAAGTGGCACCGACTGGTCAATATCGATCATCAGGTCTGCTGGTCCGGTGGCGACCGCCAGTTGACCGACGATCGAACGGAGGACCGAAGACGAGATCGAGGACGAGGCGACAATGGCGAGAGCTCGGATCGATGCGAGGTCGACGATGCAGGGAACGGCTGGAGCAGGCGCTTCTAAGTGCTCAATAGCCCCGTGGTTGTC
>JBMUCX010000224.1:0-2542 GCA_049458915.1 Ilumatobacteraceae bacterium | reverse complement strand
CGCGGGCTCCGGCACCTCGATCCGGCCGGTGATCCGCCACGAGCAGTTCTTCAGGCCGAGCACCGCCGACTCCGGCATCCTGACGTGCGCAGTGGTGTAGGTCATCGACGTGACCCCGTCGAGCGGATGGGGTACGGCGTACTCGCCCCCACGCGGTGACCCTGCATCGCGCAGCGGGAACACCCCGTACCGCTCGGCCTCGACATCGAACAGAGCGCGCAGCGCCGCCAGCCGCTCCGGTTCGTCGGCGGCGAGATCGCGTGACTGCGAGAAGTCGTTCGCCACGTCGTACAGCTCCCAGACCTCCTGCGGCCCGTCGAACTCGTAGCCCTGCATCCGGATCCACGGCACCCGGCCGTGGAAGCACGAGGCGATCCACCCGTCGTGGTAGATCGCCCGGTTGCCGAGGATCTCGAAGTACTGCGTCGTCCGCCGACTGGGCACGTCCGAGTCGCACCCGTCGTCGAAGGTGTACCCCATCGACACCCCGTGCAGCTCCATCTGCTCCACACCGTTCACCCGGTCGGGTGCGGTGATCCCGGCCGCCTCGTAGATCGTCGGCACGACGTCGACGACGTGGTGGAACTGTGACCGCAACGCACCCGTGTCACCGATCCGCCCGGGCCACGACACCGCCAGCCCGTTCCGCGTCCCGCCGAAGTGCGAGGCGACCTGCTTCATCCACTGGAACGGGGAGTCGAGCGCCCACGCCCACCCGACGTTGAAGTGGTTCTCGCAGCGGGCCGTGCCGAAGTCGTCGATGTGTTCGAGCAACCACTCCGGATCCTCGTGGACCCCGTTCTGGAACGACGGCGCACTCCACGCCCCGTGCACCGTCCCCTCGGCCGAGGCCCCGTTGTCGCCCGACAGGTAGATCACCAGCGTGTCGGTGCCCCGTTCGGCGTCGAGACGGCGGGTCTCCTCGATCACCCGACCGATGTGGTGGTCGGTGTGGGCGAGGAACCCGGCGAAGCACTCCATCAATCGAGTCGCCACCGGCCGATAGCGCTCGGGGTAGTCGGCCCAGGCGGGGACCTGGTCGGGGCGTGGGGTCAGCACCGTGCCGGCGGGGATCACCCCGAGTTCGCGCTGGCGCTCGAAGATCTGCTCGCGCAACGCATCCCAACCCTCGTCGAACATCCCGGCGAACCGGTCGATCCAGTCGGCTGGTGCGTGATGCGGTGCGTGCACCGCCGGTGTCGAGAAGTAGCAGAACCAGGGCCGACCCGGCGCCGATGCCTGCTGGCGCTGCAACCAGTCGATCGCCCGGTCGGCCAGATCCTCGGTGAGGTGGTATCCGGGCCGGTCGACGTGGGGCGCGACCGGCGTGGTCTGGTCGTACACGGCCGGTTCCCACTGCGACGCCTCGGCACCGATGATCCCGTAGAACCGGTCGAAACCCATGCCCGTCGGCCACCGATCGAACGGCCCGGCCGGCCCCTGTTCCCAGGACGGCGTGAGGTGCCACTTGCCGAAGCACGACGTGGAATAGCCCGACATCCGAAGCACCTGAGCGACCGTGGCCGCCTCCGGTGGGATCGCCGAGTCGTAGCCGGGGAACGAGTTGGCGATCTCGGTGATGCCGCCCATGTGGACGGCGTGGTGCTGTCGACCGGTCAGCAGCGACGCCCGGGTCGGTGAGCACAGCGCCGTCGTGTGGAACTGGTTGTACCGCAGACCGGCATCGGCGACCGCCTGGAACGCCGGCGTCGGCACCGGTCCACCGAACGTCGAGAACGATCCGAATCCGACGTCGTCGAGCATGATCAGCAGGATGTTCGGTGCCTGCTCGGGTGTGCCGGTGAGACGGAGTCGACGCGGTTCGGAGTCGGCGAACAGGCGCCCGGTCCGCCCGTCGAACGGTGGTGTGGGTCGAGGGAGTGCGGTCATCGGAACGCCGGATGATCGAGAGCGGACAGCGCTCGTCGGGCGGGCGGGTCGACCACGATCGTGCCGGTGGCGATCGCCTCGTCGAGGGTGATCGACGCCGTCAGGAGCGAGTTCCAGACCGCTCGTTCGCACCGGACGACCGAGGTCGCCCCGACCCCGTCGGTCGGGCAGGCGACGTGGTTGCGCACGTGCAGGCCGCTGCGCTCCTGGCCGCACTCCACGGCGACGTGGACGTCGACGCCGGTGAGGAGGTCCGGATCGACGAGCACACGCAGCACCGACACCGCCCGGTCGAGCGACCACGCCTCGACCTGGCGTCGCCCGAAGCCGTGCGAGTTGTGGCGTGTCATGTCGAGCGACCCGTCGAGTTGTCGGGCGCGGGTGAGGCACCAGTTCCGGATGTTGGCGGCCGTCACCCGCCGGGCGACGGTCCGCAGCGCCGACGCGAGCAACTCCCGATCGGATTCGTCGGCGTCGCTGCGGTCGGCAGCGAGGGCGGCCAGGTGCACCGCCCAGCGGAGATCACCGTCGGAGCCGTCGGTCGACGGCTGCAGCGCCGAGCGACACGCCGCCCTCACGGCGTCGGGCCCACCCATCGCCGCCACGGTTCGATCGGCGTGTTCGGAACGGTCGAGCGGCAACAGGTTGATCG
>JBMUCX010000223.1:0-2600 GCA_049458915.1 Ilumatobacteraceae bacterium | reverse complement strand
CCCTTGGCGAGATCCTGCGTGTACACGTACCCCGTCAGCCCCATCTCCGTGTCGTTGGCCTGGCGGATCATCTCGTCGTGATCGGAGAACGCGATCACCGGCGCGACCGGCCCGAAGATCTCGGCCTGCGAGATCGCCGAGCCGTGCCGGACGTCGCGGAGCACCGTCGCCGGGTAGAAGCACCCCGGACCGGCCATCGGCTCGCCGCCGAGCAGCACCGACGCTCCGTCCATCACCGCCCCGCGCACCAGGGCATCGATGTCGGTCACCGCAGCGCGGTTGATCATCGGTCCGCAGGTCACCCCCTCGTCGAAGCCGTTACCGACCTCGACCGCTCGCATGGCCGCCGTGAGCTTCTCGGAGAACTCGTCGACCACACCGGCCTCGACGTAGAAGCGATTCGCCGCCGTGCAGGTCTCTGCGGAGTGCCGCATCTTCGCGACCATCGCACCGGCGACCGCCGCATCGACATCGGCGTCGTCGAACACGACGAACGGGGCGTTACCGCCCAACTCCATCACGGTCTTGAGGACCCGATCGGCGCACCGGCGCAGGAGCACCCGGCCGACCTCGGTCGAGCCGGTGAACGACACCATCCGGACCGCCCGATGATCGACGGCCGCGTCGAACCATGCCCCCGAGGTGCTCGTCGGCACGACGTTGACGAGACCCGCCGGGACCCCGGCCTCCTCCAGCAGTTCGGCGATCCGCAGCGCCGTCAGCGGCGTCTCCTTGGGCGGCTTGATCACGACCGCATTCCCCGCTCCGAGCGCCGGTGCGAGTTTGCGGGTGATCATCGCCGCCGGGAAGTTCCACGGCGTCACCATCACCACGACACCGACCGGCGGGTGGTGGACGATGATCCGATTCGCTCCGGACGGGGCCACCCCGATCTCACCGCGGATCCGGACCGTCTCCTCGGCGTTCCAGCGGAAGAACTCGGCCGAGTAGGCGATCTCACCACGGGCATCGCCCATCGGCTTGCCGTGCTCGCGCACGATCAGCGATGCCAGTTCGTCGGTGTGATCGACGAGGATCTTCCAGCACGAGCGGAGGATCTCACTCCGCTCACGTGGCGCCGTCGCCGCCCACCGCCGCTGGGCGGCCTCTGCGGCATCGCATGCTGCGATGGCATCGGCCGGAGTGCCGTCGGCGACCTCGGCGATCGTCTCGTCGGTCGCCGGATCGAACACGGCGATCCGCGCATCCTCCGAGCCCTGTCTCCACTCCCCACCGATCAGCAGTTCCGTCCGCATGTCCGGCACAGTACCCGGCCGTCGTACTGTGCTCACATGAGCGAGTTCCAAGGGCGGGTGGCCGTCGTGACCGGGTCGACGAGTGGCATCGGGGAGTCGGTCGCCAGACGACTCCATGAACTCGGTGCCGACGTCGTCGTCAACTCGTCGTCGTCGGTCGAAGCGGGCGAACGACTCGCCGCCGAACTCGGCGGCACGGCGACCTACGTGCAGGCCGACATCAGCGACCAGTCGCAGTGTCACGGGTTGATCGACGCGACGATCGAACGGTTCGGTCGACTCGACATCCTCGTGAACAACGCCGGATGGACGACCGTGGTGCCCCACCACGACCTCGACGCGCTGACCGACGAAATCTTCCTCAAGACCTTCGAGGTCAACGTGTTCGGGACGTGGTGGCTGACCAAGGCCGCGATCCCGCACCTCCGGGCGAGCGACGACCCGAGCATCGTGACCATCACCTCGATCGCCGGTGTCCGTCCGGTCGGGTCGTCGATGGCGTACTCGATGGCCAAAGCGGCGCTCAACCAGATGACCCGACTGCTCGCCAAGTCGTACGGACCGATCCGGGTCAACGCCGTCGCCCCGGGTCTCGTCGCCACACCGTGGACGAGCACCTGGGACGCCCAGCACGCCCAGGTGGCGTCGATCGCCCCGATCAAGAGGTCGGCGACCCCGGAGGATTGCTCGGAGGCCGTGCTCGGGTTGCTCCGCAATCGCTACGTCACCGGCGAGGTGCTCGTCGTCGACGGAGGATTGACCCAACTGATGTGACGACCGGCGCCACACCCGGCACGGCATCGTGACACGATCCGGCGCTGCGTGGATGGCCTACGATCACGTCGATCCACGCCACGCCGACCGTCACGACCAGGGGGACCCGTCCATGTCCAAAGACTCGTACCACGACTACCTGAAGCAGGTGCCGCTGTTCGCCGACCTCGACAAGGCGGAACTCGATCGGGTCGCACAAGCGGCGACCGATCTCGATCTCGATGCCGGCAACGTGCTCATGCGCGAGGGAACGATGGCCAACGAGATGGTCGTCCTCGTCGAGGGTTCGCTCGAGGTGACGCGGGACGGTCAGCACGTCGCCGACATCGGCCCGGGTGGGTTCGCCGGCGAGATGGCCCTGCTCACCCACTCGCACCGCAACTCGACCGTCACGACCAAGACGGCGTGCTCGGTCCTCCACATCGACGGGCGAGCGTTCAACGCCCTGCTCGCCGAAGTCCCCGAGATCGCCGTCAAGATGTTGCCGGTCGTGGCGAGCCGAGTGACCGCCAACTCCGACCACCACTCCGACTGACCGTTCGCCGGGTGTCAGACACCCGGCGTACGGGC
>JBMUCX010000222.1:0-2620 GCA_049458915.1 Ilumatobacteraceae bacterium | reverse complement strand
ACCGCCGCCTTCGCGCTGTGCGCTTCTGCCGTCGCCGGGAGAGAAGCGGTCTGGCGAGATGGGAAAGCGCTCATCAGGCGGAGCAGCGGCGGGCGAGGGGCCCGCCGGTCCGATGATCACGCTCCGGTCGTCGAACGGTCACGAGTGGGTCGAATACTCACTCGGACCGGTCAGCCGGCCAGGGTCGGGATGCCACCGCCCTGGTTGAGCCACTCTTCCTCGATCGCGTCGAGGGTGCCACCGTCACGCAGCGCCGCGAGGGCGGTGTTGACACAGGCGACGAGCGGGTTGCCGTCCTCGAAGAGCATGCCGAGTTCCTCGGGGGCGTCGTCGCTGCGCGGGAGCACGCCGATGATCGAGGCGTCGGTGATCTCGACGGCGGTGATGTAGTACGCCGTCGGGAGGTCGAAGACGATGGCGTCGACCTGGTCGGCGTCGAACGCGGCCTTGGCGGCTGCGTTGTCGTCGTACACCTGGACCTGCTCGTCGGGGGCGATGACGCTCTCGGCGTAGTCGAGGCTGGTCGTACCGATCGCAGCGCCGATCCGCAGGCCCTTCAGGTCGGCGAGGCTGGTGGCCGATGCGGCGGCGCCGTCGGCCCGGCCGATGATCGCCTGCTCGACTTGGTAGTAGCCGTCGGAGAAGTCGACGACCTCGTCACGCTCCTCGGTGATCGAGTACTGCTGGATGTTGAAGTCCCAGTCCTTCTCGCCCGGAGCGATGACCTCGTCGAAGCCGGTACGGACGAAGGTGACCTCGTCGGCGCTGAAGCCGAGCTCCTCGGCGAGGGCGTAGACGAGCGCTCCTTCGTAGCCGGTGCCGGTGGTCGGGTCGTCGAAATCGTCCTCGCCGGCGCCCATCCACGGCGGGAACACCGTCTCGCCGGTGGCGACGGTGAGCATCCCTTCTTGGACGGTCGGCAGCGGGTCGCACCCGCCCGCCGCGGCTTCGTCGGTGTCGTCACCGCATGCGACGGCAACGAGCGACATCGCCACGGCAACGGTGCCCGCTGCGAGGACACGCTTGCGGCTGAATGGTCGTGTGGTCATGTTTCCTCCCTCGAACATGAACAATGGTGATCGGAGAAGCCGAGTGTACGGGGGCGGGCCAGACTGGTCGCATGGAACTGTTCGAGATCGAGATGGAACAACAGGTCACCCGTGAAGAGGCCGCCGCATGGCTGCGCAAGATCGCCGATCAGCTCGAGCGGCACAACGAGATCTCCATCGACCGCGAGGGGATGCGGATGCGGATCGCCGTTCCCACGGAACTGACGATGGAGGTCGAGGTCGAGATCGGCTCGGAGAACAGCCTGGAGATCGAACTCAACTGGTGACATTTCAGTTCGTGCCTGGCACGAACTGAAATGACACGTCACATCAGATCGTCGCAGGACTCTTCCGCGCCGACGAGTCGGTCGCCGCAGGTCGCACCGAACTCCTCGTACCGCGACTCGATCGGGGCGATGAGGTAGAGCCGGTCGCACGAGTCCGCGTCGCCGCTCTCACACGCCGACCACTCGACGTCGAGGAGCGGGTCGTCTCCGAACTCGAACGGGATGCCTGCGTCGTGGATGTCGGTGCAGTAGTCGTCCCCGGTCGGCCCGAGGTCGCCACAGGTCTCGGCGAAGTCGGCGTAGTCGGTGCCGGCGGACGCGAGCAGGTACAGCGAGTCGCACGCCCAGAATCGACCTTCGGCACAGGCGTCCCACAGGGCATCGAGATCTGCGTCGGTCCCGTAGGCCGAGCCGGCGCAGTCGGTCTCGAGCTGCTGGGGGTCGGCGAGGATCTCGTCGATCACGTCGGCGAGGACCACGGTCGTGTAGCTGACCCCGTTGGGCTGGAGCCCCTCCTCCGGGGTGAACTCGGTGACGACCCCGACCACCCGACCCTGCAGGTCGAACAGCGGACCACCGCTCGACCCGTAGTCGCTCGACTCGTCCGAGACGATCCCGATCCGCTCCCCGTCCTCCTCGACGAAGGACGTGACCCAGCCAGGCGCCACGGTGAACGTGACGTACGGGACCGGGTACCCGATGCTCACCACCGGGTCGCCTTCGCGGAGGTCGTCGGGTGGCACGAACTCGACCGTCTCGACGAGGCTCCCGTCGGCGACCTCGATCACGGCGATGTCCGGGGAGGTGCTGTAGCCGACGACCCGGCCGTCGAGCACGGTCCCGTCACGAGAGGTGACCGTGGGTTCGAAGTCGAACTCGACCACGTGCCAGTTGGTCAGCAGAGTCGAATCGGAGATCGCGAACGCCGAGCCGCTCGACGCGACACCACAGTCGTCGACGTCGACCCGCCACACGGCGTCACCGACCGACTCGGCCAGGTCGGCAGGGGTCATCGCCGATCCCGGAGCCGCCGAGGTCGGATCGGCCGTGTCGACGTCGACCATGTCGTCGATCCCGTCGGTCCTCTGCGTCGAGGGTTCCTGGTCGGTGACCGACGAGCACGCCGCCACAGCGGCGAGGGTCGTCACGACTGCGCACAGGCGTCGCCGCCGGTTGTCGATCATGCACAGATCGTGCCACGTTTCAGTTCGTGCCTGGCACGAACTGAAACGTCACGCCGTGACGACGTCACACATCGGGGCCGTGCGTGCGTTCTCCCGGTGT
>JBMUCX010000221.1:0-2645 GCA_049458915.1 Ilumatobacteraceae bacterium | reverse complement strand
TCCGGGGCGAACGAGTCGACCTTGCCGGTGATCCGGTCGTCGAAACGGGCCCCGAGGTTGATCAGGAGATCGCTCCGCTGCATGGCCGTCGTCGCCGTCGCCGTGCCGTGCATCCCCGGCATCCCGAGGTTCAGGGGGTGGCTGTCGGGGAACACACCCCGCGCCATCAGCGTGGTCACGACGTGGATACCGGTGAGTTCGGCGAGCTCGCGCAGCGCATCGGCGGCCCGGGCCTTGAGCATCCCACCGCCGACGTACAGGACCGGCCGCTCGGCCTCCATGATCAGCTTCGCCGCCTCCTTGATCATCCGTGGATGGCCCTTGGTCGTCGGCCGATAGCCGGGCAGCGAGGCGACGACCTCCTCATCGGTCGGCCAGTACCAGGTCATCTCGTTCTGGAGGATGTCCTTGGGGACGTCGACGAGCACCGGCCCCGGACGGCCGGTCGACGCGATGTGGAACGCCTGGCGGATGACGAGCGGGATGTCGTCGGCGTCGAGCACGAGTTCGTTGTGCTTGGTGCACGACCGGGTGATGCCGACCGTGTCGCACTCCTGGAACGCATCGAGTCCGATGCCCGGGCTCGACACCTGACCGGTGATGCACACCATCGGCACCGAGTCCATGTACGCGTCCATCAGCGGTGTCACCATGTTCGTGGCGGCGGGCCCCGACGTGACGATCGCGACACCGACCCGGCCGGTCACGTGGGCGTAGCCCTCGGCCATGTGGCCGGCGCCCTGCTCGTGGCGGACGAGCACGTGGCGGATGGGGGACTCGAGCAGCGGGTCGTACGCCGGCAGGATCGCTCCGCCGGGCAAGCCGAACACGGTGTCGACTTGCTCCATCTCGAGTGACTTGATGAGCGCTTGGGCTCCGGTCATGCGGGTCATGGTTGCTGTCTCCTGGGTGGGGTCGTGTCGATCCTGAAAAACGAAACGACCTCCCTGTCGGGAGGTCGGGGCGCACGCGGCGAGAGGGGCCGGTGCGCTAGTCGAGTACTACGAGCGAGGTGATTCGTGCACTGCTCATCGGCGATGAGTCTGCCAGGGCGGCTTCGAAAACGCAAACGACGGTGCGGGTACGGTTCGGGGATGCGGGTGGTCCAGATCTGGCGGTATCCGGTGAAGTCGATGGGTGGCGAGGAACTCGACGCCGCCGAGTTGAACGTCGACGGCATCGACGGCGACCGGACGTGGGGCGTCGTCGACCTGTCGACCGGCCTCGTGCTGACCGCTCGGCGGGAACCGACACTGCTGTTCCTCTCGTCATCATGGCGAACGGGTGAACGGCCGGAGGTTCGCACCGAAACCGGTGAACTCGTCCCCGACGACGCCGCCCTGTCCGACGTGCTGTCCCGACCCGTGCGGCTCCGCCCGGCCACCGAAGGTCCGGGGACGTTCGAGAGCCCACTCGTCGTCGATGACGCCGGCCACGAGCGGGAGTGGATCGCGTGGGACAGCAGCGGGCGGACGTTCCACGATGGTCGCTCGACCGTGTCGATCGTGTCGACGGGAACGCTCGGCGAGTGGGATCCTCGCCGATTCCGGACCAACGTCGTCGTCGACGGCGGCGGTGAGGAACTCCTCACGGGCGAGGTCCGGATCGGGTCCGCCGTGCTCGCGATCCGGCGTCCGATCGACCGCTGCGTCATGGTCACGAGGGCCCAGCCCGGGATCCCGAGCGACCCGAGTGTGCTGCGGCAACTGGTGTCCGACCGCGGGAACACCCTCGCCATCGGGGCGACGGTGGCACGGCCCGGACGCGTCGAGACGGGCGACCAGCTCGGCGGTTGAACGGTCCTGCGAGCGATTCAGGCGGCGCGAACGGCCGGAGCGATCACGGTGAGGTAGGCCTCGAGGAGGTCGCGGTCCACTGGCGCCCGCAGCGCCACGTTCACCAGGTCGGCACCGGCATCGCGGAACGACAGGATCCGCTCCGTCGCCTGGTCGACCGAACCGTTCAGCGATCCGCCCGACACCCGATCCCACATCGGACCCCACTGGGCGCGGAGCTCGGGCTCGTCCTTGCCGAGGTCGAACATCAGGTTGATCGACCGCTCGACGGTGGCCGGGTCGCGTCCGAGGGAGTCGCAGTGGCCGTCCAACACACCGTTCAATCGCCGGAACTCGTCCGCCGAGACGTACGCCGCATTCCAGCCGGTGGCGTACCGGGCTGCCATCCGGAGGGTTCGCTTCTCCCCCACACCACCGATCCAGATCGGCATCGAACCGCGTACCGGCCTCGGCAACATCGAGGCGTTCTCGGCCCGGAAGTACTCACCGGCGTGCGTGGTCCGATCGTTGGTGAAGTAACTGGTCAGCAGTGCGGCGGCCTCGTCGAGCATGTCGAGTCGCTTGCCGACCGGCGGGAAGTCGTAGCCGTAGGCCGCTGCTTCCCACTCGTGCCAACCGCCACCGATGCCGAGTTCGAAACGCCCGTCGGAGATGTGGTCGATGGTCACCGCCGCCTTGGCGAGCAGGCCGGGGTTGCGATAGCCGACGTAGAAGACGAGACACCCCAGTCGAGCCCGGCAGGTGTCGGCCGCGAGCGCACCGAGACAGGCGACCGCCTCGAAGTGGTCGATGGTCCCGCCAGCAGGTGGTGCCTCGTAGAGATGGTCCCAGACCGAGATCCAGTCGGGG
>JBMUCX010000220.1:0-2677 GCA_049458915.1 Ilumatobacteraceae bacterium | reverse complement strand
GAGGGGCGCGAATACCTCGCCGAACTCGCCGAGCGCTACGACTAAAGCCGCGTCAGCCTCGCCCAAGACGGGCATCGAGCACTTCAAGGACAGCATCGGCCGCCTGCTCAACCGTCAGAGCCGAAGTGTCGATCACGAGGTTCGGCTCCTCGGGCGCCTCGTACGGGGAGTCGATCCCGGTGAAGTTCGCGAGGTCGCCCGCTCGCGCCTTCGCGTAGAGACCTTTGGGGTCGCGTTCCTCAGCGACGGCGAGGGGAACGTCGACATGCACCTCGATGAACCGGTCACCGATTCGGTCTCGGGCGAGTTCGCGCTCTGCTCGGAACGGGGAGATGAACGAGGTGAGCACGACCAATCCGGCATCGGCCATCAACGACGCCACCTCCACGATTCGACGGATGTTCTCCACCCGGTCGGCGTCGGTGAAGCCGAGGTCGCGGTTGAGGCCATGGCGGACGTTGTCTCCGTCGAGCAGGAAGGTGTGAACGCCTCGGGCGTGAAGGCGTCGCTCCACCTCGTTCGCAATCGTCGACTTTCCTGAGCCCGAGAGCCCCGTGAACCAGACCACTGCTGAGCGGTGCCCCATGAGCGCCTCGCGAGCCTCAGGATCGACGGTGGTTGCCTGCCAATGGATGTTCGAGCTTCGGCGGAGCGCGTAGCGGATCATGCCGGCACCGACCGTGTCGCCGGTGTACCGGTCGACGATGATCAAGCTCCCGGTTCCCCGGTTCTCGCTGTATGGATCGAACGGGACGGCTCGGTCGAGTGAGAGGTTGCACACCCCGATGTCGTTCAACTCAAGGGTGTCGGCAGCGAGGTGCTCCCCGGAGTTGACGTCGACGCGCCAACGGGGACTCGACAACGTCGCACCCACCGTCGAGGTGCCGATTCGAGCGAGGTACGGCCGGCCGGGAAGCATCGGCGACTCGTGCATCCACACCACATCGATCTGGAACTGGTCGGCGACCTCCGCCGGGTCGTCGGCACTGGTGATGACGTCACCTCGGCTGCAGTCGACTTCGGTGGCGAGGCACACCGTCACCGAGTCACCGGCATCCGCGCTGGCGAGGTCGACGTCCGCTCCGTCGGCACCCATCACCACGATGCGGTCCACCGTCGTTGTCACACCCGACGGCAGGATGCGGACGTTGGCGCCCGCCTCGATCGAACCGGAGACGACTCGGCCGGCGTAGCCACGGAATCCCGAGTCCGGACGAAGCACCGTCTGCACCGGTAGCCGCAGACCGGTGCCCGAGCGGGCGCTCGCGTCGATCCCGTCGAGATGCTCAAGCAGGGTCGGACCGGCGTACCAATTGAGATGCTCCGAACCCGCCACGACGTTGTCGCCGAGCAGCGCGCTCATCGGAATCGCCGTCGTCGACCGTCCGTCGAGCCCGTCGCTGAAGGCCTCGTAGTCGCGGACGATCTCGCTGAACCGGTCCTTCGACCACTCGACGAGGTCCATCTTGTTGACCGCGAGCACGACGTGCTCCACGCCAAGCAGGTGGGTGATCAATCGGTGACGTCGGGTCTGGGTCAACACGCCGTGACGCGCGTCGATCAACAACACGGCGACATCAGCGGTTGACGCGGCCGTCACCATGTTGCGCGTGTACTGCTCGTGCCCGGGCGAGTCCGCGATCACCAGTCGACGATGCGCCGTCGTCACGAATCGGTAGGCGACATCAATGGTGATGCCTTGCTCCCGTTCCGCTGCGAGACCATCAGTGAGCAACGCGAGGTCGAGGCCGCCTCCGGTCGTGCCCGAGACCCGAGAGTCCCGTTCCAACGCCGCGAGTTGATCCTCATAGATCTGATGCGTCTCGAACAGCAGACGCCCAAGCAAGGTGCTCTTACCGTCGTCGACACTCCCGCAGGTCACGAGCCGCAACTGGTCGAGATCGGGCACCATTAGAAGTAGCCCTCCTGCTTCTTACGCTCCATCGACGCAGCGCCGTCGATATCGATCAGGCGCCCCTGACGCTCCGACGAGGTCGACGCCAACGTCTCCGCAATCACTTCATCGAGAGTCGATGCCATCGACTCCACCCCACCCGACAGCGGGTAACAGCCAAGGGTTCGGAATCGAACACTGCGCGATTCGACCGACTCCCCCTCACCGATCGGCATCCGCTCGTCGTCAACCATGATCCACGTGCCGTCGCGCCACACGACCGGTCGCTCCGCTGCGAGGTAGAGCGACACGATCGGGATTCCCTGGTCGCGGATGTACATCCAGATGTCGGACTCGGTCCAGTTCGACATCGGGAACACCCGAAGCGTCTCACCGTTCACCCGACGCGTGTTGTAGAGGTCCCACAATTCCGGCCGCTGACGCTTCGGATCCCAACGGTGCTGCGCCGACCGAACCGAGAAAATCCGCTCCTTCGCCCGCGACTTCTCCTCATCACGCCGCGCACCACCGAAACAGGTGTCGAACTGATACTCATCGATCACCTGCTTCAACCCTTCGGTCTTCCACACGTCGGTATGCAGAGCCGACCCGTGGTCGAACGGATTGATCCCCCGAGCGACTGCCTCGGGATTCCGATGCACAATCAACTCGAGACCCAACCGCTCCGCGGTCGCGTCGCGGAACTCATACATCTCCCTGAACTTCCACGTCGTGTCGACATGCACCACCGGGAACGGCAACGGCGCCGGATGGAACGCCTTG
>JBMUCX010000219.1:0-2708 GCA_049458915.1 Ilumatobacteraceae bacterium | reverse complement strand
GTCGCTGCGCGACTCGTGATGTGGCGTGTCGCTGCGCGACTCGTGATGTGGCGTGTCGCTGCGCGACTCGTGACCGGTCAGTCGCAGTACCCGATCCGGTCGAATCGTCGCCGGAACGCGGTCACCTCCGCGGCCTGATCGATCGGGTCGTCGGAGTGCCAGGCCGTAGCGACGAGTCGGGCCAGCTCGTCGATGTGGTCGCCGGTGACGCCCCACCGGACGATCTCGTTGGTGCCCATCCGCACTCCTCGCGCCGGGTCGTGCGGAAGGCCGATCCCCGACACGAGGAGGTTCGCGCGCGCCAACCGTCGTGCCGCCCGATCGCCGCCTTCGGCGCCGGCATCGACGGCGAAGGCGTGCGAACGGGTCGGCCCTTCGGATGTCGTGAACACCGGTACTCCGGCGTCCTGGAGTCGGTGAGCGAATCGTGATGCCGCGCCGATCATGTCGGCTGCGTAGCCGGCGCCGTGTGCGCACCAATCGGCGAGGGTCACGGCGAGGGCGGCGGTGTTCGCCGCGTCGAAGTTGGCGGTGAGTCCCGGGAACGCGATCGCGTCGACCCGTTCGGCGATGGTCGCCTCCGTCGTCAGCAGGATGCCCGATGGGGGTCCCGCGAGGCTCTTGTAGGCGCTCGAGGTCATGACGTGGGCGCCCTCGTCGAGCGGGTTCGGCCAGGCTCCGCCGGCGATCGGACCCGACAGGTGCGCAGCGTCGAACAGGAGCGTCGCGCCGTGCTCGTCGGCGATCGTCCGGAGTTCGGCGACCGGGTGATGGGTCAGGTTCAGGCTGCCGCCGATGGTGATCAGGCGGGGACGGACGCGGTCGGCGAGGAGTTCGAGGGCGCCGACGTCGACGGTGTACCGGTCCGCGTCGATCGGTGCTTCGTGGATCTCCAGACCGAACAGTCCGGCGGCACCGGCGGCGTTGTGGGTGACGTGCCCACCGATCCGGGCGGGAGGGACGATGATCCGGTCGCCAGGTCGACACGTCGCCATGAAGGCGTAGAGGTTCGCCATCGCTCCGGACCCGACCCGGATCTCGGCGTACGGTGCCCGGAACACCCGGGCTGCGAGTTCGGCGCAGATGACCTCGATCTGCTCGATCGCCTCGAGGCCGGTCTCGTACTTGTCCCCCGGATACCCGAGTGACGGTCGTGACCCGAGACCGGATGCGAGCAGAGCTTCGGCCCGGGGATTCATGGTGTTCGCCGCCGGGTTCAGGTTGATGCACCGTTCGTCGTGGATCCGCCTGCTCTCGCTGGCGAGTTCCTCGACCCGCCGGACGATCGCGGCCGGATCGGTGGCTGCGGCAGCGGCCGCAATGCGTTGCACGTGGGACTCGCTGGCCTCGGGGACCCAGGATCGTGCTCGGAGTCGAACCATGATCCGACCCTACGCCCTGCTCCGAACCTGCCAGTAGCTTGCCCGGATGTCGCGTGCGCTCGTTCGTCGTCCCGGTCCGAGGTTGGCAGAGGGGATCGTCACCCACATCGAGCGGGTGGCCGTCGATGTCGCCGTCGCCTCGGCGCAGTGGGAGGACTACGTGGGGGCGATGCGGACGCACGGGTGGTCCACGACCGAGGTGGAGCCGGCCGACGACTGCCCGGATGCCGTCTTCGTCGAGGACGCGCTCGTCGTGTTCGACGACCTCGCCGTCGTGACCCGGCCCGGGGCGGAGGCCCGGCGGGGCGAGACGGCGGGCGCGCAGGAGGCGGCTCGCGCCGCAGGTCTCGAGGTGGTGCACATCGCCTCACCGGGAACGCTCGACGGCGGCGACGTGCTGAAGGTTGACGGCGGCGGATCCGATCGCATCGTCTACGTCGGAGTCGGTGGACGCACCGACGCGGGTGCCGTGGCACAACTCACCGAGTGGTTGACGCCGCGCGGATGGTCGGTGCGCTCGGTCGCGGTGACCAAGGTGCTCCACCTCAAGTCGGCAGTGACGGCGCTGCCCGATGGGACCGTCATCGGACACCACGATCTCGTCGACGACGTGTCGGTGTTCGACCGCTTCCTCGCCGTGCCCGAGCCGGAGGGCTCGCACGTCGTGCTGCTCGGTGGTGATCGGCTGCTGATGTCGTCGTCGGCACCGCGGACGGCCGAACTGTTCCGGTCGATGGGGTACGTGCCGGTGTGCGTCGACATCGGGGAGTTCGAGAAGCTCGAGGGCTGCGTGACGTGCCTGTCGGTGCGGATTCGGAACTGATCGGCTGTCAGACTCGGGCGCATGATCGACCCGCTCCAGTTGTTCCGTCTCGACGGTCAGGTCGCCGTGGTCACCGGTGCCTCGGCCGGCCTCGGTGCCCGCTTCGCTCGTGTGTTGCACGCCGTCGGGGCCACCGTGGTCGTGTCGGCCCGTCGAGCCGACCGGTTGGCCGCCCTGTGCGGGGAACTGCCCGGTGCGATCGCCATTGCCGCCGACATGGCGTCCGCCGCCGATCGTGAACGACTGGTCGCCGAGACCCTCGATCGGGTGGGTCGGATCGACGTTCTGGTGAACAACGCCGGTATCTCGCACACGGTCGGCATCGAGAGCGAGACGCTGGATCAGTTCGAGCAGGTGCTCGCCGTCAACACGACCGCGGTCTGGCATCTGTGCAAGTTGGTGGTGCCGCACATGGTGGAGCGGCGGAGCGGATCGATCGTCAACGTGGCGTCGATGCTCGGCCACGTCGGCTCGGCTCCGATCAAGCAGGCGAACTACTGCGC
>JBMUCX010000218.1:0-2738 GCA_049458915.1 Ilumatobacteraceae bacterium | reverse complement strand
CCGACTGATCACTCGGCGAGCGAACCGAAGTAGATGTACCAGGCCAGCAGAGACTTCGCGACCAGGCTCAGGACGAGGTACACCTTCTCGCCGTACACGTAGTCGCGCCACTTGCCCACACCGCGGTACTGGAGCCACTGGTTGAGCCCGAAGCTGAAGAACAGCAGCGCCTGCGTGAAGAAGATCCCGTAGACGAAGCCGGGAACGGTGTCGGCACCGATCAGGTTGGTGGCGATCGCCGCCCAGGGGGCGAGGCCGGCGAGCGTGCCGAACCAGAACGGCATCATCGTCGTCACGGCGCGGCCGGGAGGATTCATCCGCTCCTGGAGCCAGCCGAACAGGATCATCGACACGTTGGCGCCGATGATCCCGAGGATGCCGGTGATGTCGGTGATGCCCGAGTAGGCCGAGATCAACAGCACCATCACCGTGGCGCTCACGCTGTATTCCACCCAGCGGAAACGGTTGATCCCGTGCCGGAGGTCGCGCTCGTATGTCGATCGGGCCACGGTGGCCGTGATCAGGTGGTCGACCGCGGCGAGCGTCAGGAACAGCCCGATGGCGAGACCGATGCGAACTCCGAACAGGGTCGCCGGATCGGTGAGCCGTGTCCCCGGGGGACCGTCGGGGAAGGTCGACGTGACGTCGATCGCGAACGTCCCGGCGATCGCCACGATGACGACCGCCTGGGCGAAATGGAGGACGGTGAGGCCGAGATTCCAAACCCTCAGATTGCGGAGTCGTCGCGGTTCGATCTCGTAGGTGCTGTCGTCGGTCGTGCTCATGTCGCTCCGGTCTGGTCGTCGTGTCGTTCGGGTCACTCGTCGTCGGGTGGAGTCTCACCGAACAGGAGTCGTTGGACGACCTCGGTGCAGACGGCGTCCCATTCCCGACGGATCAGGGATCCACCGGGACGCTCGGCCTCGGCCAGGAATCGACCCGTGATCATCCCGTACCACCACAGCGCAGCGACCTCCGCGTCGAAGGTCATCGACACCCAGCCGTTCGACTTGGCGAAGTTGACCAGTTCAGCGAGTTGCCGGGCTGCGTCGGCGTCGACCTCGGCGATCTTGGCCCGCAGCGCTGGCCGCGACACCGCCGAGCCCAGGACCTGGACCCGCACCCTTCGGCGATCCATACCTTGCTCTGAGGAAATGGCCTCGGTCCAGCCCCGGACGAGACGCCGGAACTCGGCACGGCTCGTGCACCGTCGCGTCGCTTCGGCTTGGGCCTCCATCCCGAACAGCATCGAACGGCGGTAGCGCTCCGCCTGGGCCGCAGCCACCAGGCCGTCCCGATCACCGAAGAAGTGATAGAGCGACGGCTTGGTGATACCCGCCATGTCGGCGACGGTGTCGACCCGTACGCCGGCTTCGCCGTTCGCGTCGAGCATCGCCATCGCCGCAGCGAGGAGCCGTTCGCGTGAGGAGTCGCCGGGCGCGTTGTCGGTTGACATCGGTTGCGAGTATACGAAGAGTCGACCGGTCGCACCAGAGGAAGGTCGTCGTCGTCTACCCGGCCCTTCGTCCATCCGGCGCGAGCCTTCGACGGCGCCGATCGCCTTCTGGCAGAGCGGCTACCGTACGACTCGTCGAACCGTCGGTGAACCCCTGGTGAACGTGAGGGGCGCCGGCGACGGACGAATCAGGGGGAAGCAGGTGCGAGGAGCGATCATCACCGGATGGGGGAAGTGTCGGCCGCCGCTGTCGCTGACGAACGCCGACCTCGAGCGACTCGTCGACACCAGCGACGAATGGATCCGTGAGCGGACCGGCATCACCTCGCGAGGGATGTGCCACCTGGAAACGACCGACATGGCAGAGGTCGCGGCGCGCCATGCACTCGCTGCTGCAGGTCTGGAGCCGGGCGATCTCGACCTCGTGGTGATGGCGACCGTGACTCCCGAGATCAGCTGCCCGAGCAACGCCTGTGTCCTCCAGGACCGACTCGGCGCCAACGGTGCCGCTGCCTTCGATCTCAACGCTGCCTGCTCGGGGTTCGTGTACGGACTCGCGACGGTGTCGTCGATGGTCCGCGCCGGTGTGGTCCGACGAGCCCTGCTGGTCGGCGCCGAGAAACTCCACTTCGTCATGGACTACCAGGATCGCAACACCTGCGTGCTGTTCGGTGACGGAGCCGGTGCCGTCGTGGTCGAGGCCGGATCCGAAGACGTCGGCGTGCTGGCGGTCGACCTCGGTGCGGACGGTGGCATCGGATCCACGATGGTGTTCCCGACGCTCGGAACCCGTGGCGAGTTGTCCTCGTTCCGCGATCCTGCGGTGCATCGACTCCACTTCGAAGGTCAAGCGGTGTTCAAGATCGCCGTACGCGGCATGACCGAGTCGGTGCAACGGGCCCTCGACTCGGCCGGCCTCACCGTCGACGACGTCGATCTCGTCGTTCCCCATCAGGCCAACGAACGGATCATCTCCGCCGCAGCGCGGCGGCTCGGCGTCCCCGACGACCGGGTCGTGCTCAACATCGCCACCCACGGCAACACCTCGGCGGCGTCGATCCCGATGGCGCTCACCGACGCGCTGGACTCGGGACGAGTGTCACCGGGGGACACGGTCGTGTTCACGGCGTTCGGTGGCGGTGTGACCTGGGGCAGCATCGTGCTGCGCTGGGCCGACCGCACCACCCGAATCGCAACGAGCGATGCCGAACTGCCGGCGCCGACCGGCGACGTGTTCGACCTCCTCGCGGACAACCGGGCGTTCTTCGCTCCGATCCACGAC
>JBMUCX010000217.1:0-2740 GCA_049458915.1 Ilumatobacteraceae bacterium | reverse complement strand
AACGGTGAGGTCGTCGCCATGGGGCCGCTCGCCCGGTACGTCCTCGACCGGCAGGTGCCGCTCGAGATGGCACCGACGTGTCACGTGCACGTCGGCGCCGTCGCCGACCTCCCGTCGCACCCGATCGGCCCGATGCTGCGCGCCGGCTTCGACGTGAGCGTCAACACCGACAACCGCCTCATGAGCCACGTGATGCCGTCGTCGGAACTGCAGGCGATCACCGACACGTTCGACCTGACCGCCGACGAGCGGCGGCGACTCGTGACGAACGGGATCATGGCCGGCTTCGCGCCGCTCGAGGTCCGCCGGTCGATCGTCGAACGCCATCTCGGCGGCTGACGGTTCCCGACGAGGACCAGCCGAACAGCGGCGCCACGTATCCTGGGGGCATGCTCTCGGCCGACCAGATCGCCCAGTACCACCGCGACGGATTCCTCGTCCTCCCCGACTTCGTCGACGGCCGAGCGTGCGCCGACCTGCGAGCCCGGGCGGTGGAGATCGTCGACGAGTGGCAGCCAGGTTCGGCCCGCACGGCGTTCACGACCATCGAGGACACCCGCCCCCGCAACGAGGAGTTCCTGTCGAGCGGCGGCATCACCTGGTGCTTCTTCGAAGAGGAAGCGTTCGGGCCCGACGGGGAACTCCGACAGGCCAAGGAGTTGAGCATCAACAAGATCGGGCACGCCATGCACGATCTCGACCCGGTCTTCGAACGCTTCACCTACACCGAACGGCTCGCGGAGGTCGCCTCCGACATCGGACTCGCCGAGGCCCTGGTCCTGCAGAGCATGTACATCTTCAAGCAGCCGAGCATCGGCGGCGAGGTCACCTGCCACCAGGACGCGACGTTCCTCTACACCGACCCGATCAGCGTCACGGGCTTCTGGTTCGCCCTCGAGGACGCCACCCTCGACAACGGCTGCCTCTGGGCGGCACCGGGCGGTCACCTCACCGGCCTCCGTCAGTTGTTCAAGCGCACCGGCGAGATGACCGACCACGACGGCACCGTCCTCGACACCCTCGACCCGACACCACTCCCGGCTCCGCCGGACGAACTGGTTCCGCTGGAGGTGTCCGCCGGGACGCTCGTCGTCCTCCACGGACTGCTCCCTCACTGGAGCGACGCGAACCGTTCCGGCCGGAGCCGTCACGCCTACACCGTCCACTGCATCTCGGCGTCGGCCGACTATCCCGACTGGAACTGGTTGCAGCGTCCGGCCGATCTGCCGCTCCGCCGTCTCGCCGACGTCGCATCGGAGATGGCCTCCGCGTGACCGTCTCGTCGATCCACGACCTGTTGCGGAGGGCGCCCAAGGTCCTCCTCCACGACCACCTCGACGGCGGACTCCGACCCGAGACGGTCGTCGAGTTGGCCACCGAGTACGGGTACGACGGGCTGCCCACGACCGACGTCGACGAGTTGGCGACGTGGTTCAACCGGGGGGCGAAGCGCAACGACCTGGTGCTCTACCTCGAGACGTTCGCCCACACGGTCGGCGTGATGCAGCACCGGGATGCGATCGAACGGGTCGCCTTCGAATGCGCACGGGACCTCGCCGACGACGGCGTCGTGTACGCCGAGGTCCGCATGGCGCCGGAACTGTGTCTCGAGGCCGGCCTCACCCTCCAGGAGGTGCTCGATGCGATCCTGATCGGCTTCGATCGAGGGGCCGCAGGGACCGACCTGACGATCCGCACGATCTGCTCGGCGATGCGAACCGCTGCGCACAGCCTCGAGATCGCCGAACTCGCCGTCGCCAACCGGGACCGCGGCGTCGTCGGTTTCGACATCGCCGGCGCCGAAGCGGGACACCCGCCGTCACGCCACCTCGACGCCTTTCAATACGTGATGCGCGAGAACTTCCACTCGACGATCCACGCGGGCGAAGCCTTCGGCCTCCCGTCGATCTGGGAAGCGCTCCAGTACTGCGGCGCCGCCCGCCTCGGACACGGGGTCCGGATCGTCGACGACATCACCGGGCCGCCGGGCGAGGAGCGCCTCGGTCGACTGGCGTCCTACGTCCGCGACCGGCGGGTCTGCCTCGAACTGTGTCCGACGTCGAACGTGAACACCGGCGTCTGCGGGTCGATCGCCGAGCACCCGATCGGCATGCTCCGCCGCCTGCGCTTCCGGGCGACGCTGAACACCGACAACCGGCTGATGAGCGACACGTCGATGACCGAGGAGATGGTCAAGCTGCACGAGGCGTTCGGCTGGACCCTTTCGGACTTCGAGTGGCTGACGATCAACGGGATGAAGTCGGCGTTCGCACCGTTCCCCGATCGGCTGCGCATCATCGACGGTCTCGTCAAGCCCCGCTACGCCCTGCTGAAGGCCGAACAATCGATGGGAGCCATCTCATGAGCAACACCGGCGTCGACGTCCGCGTCGTCGATCATCCGCTCGTCCAGGACGCACTCGCCCGCATCCGCGACAAGCACCTCCCCAATGCGCTGTTCCGCACGAACCTGGAGCGGATCGGTCTGCTGCTCCTCGCCGAAGCGACCTCGGACCTCCCGACGGCCGCAGGAACCGTCGAGACGCCGATCACGACCGCTGCCGTCCGTCGTCTCGCCGTGCAACCCGTCGTCGTGCCGGTCCTTCGCGCCGGCCTCGGTTTCGTCGCCGCAGCCCAGGAACTCCTCCCCGACGCCGACATCGGCTTCGTCGGGGTGTCCCGCAACGAAGAGACGTTCCAGCCCGAGGCGTACGTGAATCGACTCCCGGACTCGCTCGCCG
>JBMUCX010000216.1:0-2771 GCA_049458915.1 Ilumatobacteraceae bacterium | reverse complement strand
CCCCCACGGAAGGAGCCCCGATGACGACACACCCTCTCACGACCATCCCGACCTGCGATCTCGCCGGGCGCCGTCGATTCACCGACCCCGAGAGCCAGCGGGCGCTCGGCGCGGCGATCGGCGCCGCTGTCGCCGACGCCCTCGGCGCCCCCTTCGAGTTCGGTGCCCCCGGCCGCTACAGCGCCCGGTTCCCCGAGCCGCTCCACGGCACGCAGACCGAGATGATCGGAGGCGGTGGGTTCGGTTGGGCCCCCGGCGAGTTCACCGACGACACCCAGATGGCGATCCTCCTCGGCGAGAGTCTGGCTACCTGCGGCGGCTACGACCCCGACCACCTGTGGGCGTCGTGGCAGGACTGGGCCCGTGACGCCGCCGATGTCGGGATCACGACCCGCCGGGCACTCGGGTACGACGACTGGCGTACGGTCGTCCACGCCGACCCGGAGCGCACCGCTGCCAACGGGGCGCTGATGCGCTCGGTCCTGCTCGCCGTCGCCCTGTTCGGCCAGGACGACGCCGTGGTCCGCGACGTCGTGGTCCACCAGTCGGCGTTGACGCACCACCACCTCGATGCAGGCTGGGGTGCCTGGATCGCCGTCGCCGCCGTGCAGGAGGCGATCGGTGGCGGCGACCCGTTCGCCCGGATCGACCGGGAGGTCGCCGACCTCCCCGCCGAGGCTCGCGACCGGTTCGCCCCGATGCTCGACGCCGCCTGGCACCCGTCGCTCGGCGGGCCGAGCAACGGCAGCGTCTGGGGCTGCCTCGCACAGGCGGTGTGGGCGGCGCGCCACCACCCGTCGTTCGATGGGGCCGTGATCGCAGCCATCGACCTCGGCGGTGACACCGACACCGTCGCCACCGTCGCCGGTGCGATCGCCGGAGCGATGCACGGCATCCAGGCGGTGCCGGCCCGGTGGACGACGGTGCTCAACGGGCGCCTCCCCGGCGGCCGGACGCTCGACCTCGACGACGTCACCCGACTCGTCCGGCGGTTGATGGGCAAGTCGTGGAACGGCCGCAGTGCCGACGAGGCCGCAGCCGGCCCGATGGAGGTCGCGCCCGGGCTGTACGCCGCCAACATCCTCGGGGCCGTCGCCTCGCCCTCCGACTGGGCGGTCGTGTCGATGTGCGCCACCGAGGACCTGTTCGACGATCGGACCTCGCGTCGTCAGGTCTACATCAAGGACGATCCCGGCGACGCCAACCTCTCGCTGATGCACCCGGTGCGCGACATCGTCGACTCGATCGACGCCTTCCTCGCCGAGGGCAAGCAGGTCGTCGTCCACTGCCATGGTGGCCACTCGCGCACCGGCCTCGCCCTGCGGGCCTGGTACATGCGGGCGAACTCGTGCACCGAGGAGGAGGCCCACGAGTGGCTGACCCCCCGCTGGCCCGGGTACACGACGTGGCAGTCGAGCTTCACCGAGTTCCTCCGGACCGAGTGGATCACCTCCGACTACGGCCGCAACTGACCCGTCGCGCCGGGTGTCGGACACCCGGCGTGACGTCTTCATCCAGAGAACCCGAGGGACCTGGCCCGACGACGGTTCGCCAACCCGCCGCACGGCGAAGGTGGCACCGCCAGGATCGATGAAAGGACACCCATGACCAGACCGACGACCCGATCCACGACCCGATCCACGACCCGATCCACGATCATCGACCCGATCCTGTTCGGCACCCATCTCACCGCCGAACAAGTCGGGGCGATCCTCCACCACGGCCACTGGATCCCGGTGAACAAGGGGATCACCCGCCGGTTCCTCGAGGAGCACCACCCCGGCTGGAGCCTCGCCGCCCTCGCCGCCGTGTTCACCGCCGCCGGGATCCGCAGCGGGAACCAGTGCCGCGAGGGTGTGGCGATGATCCACTTCGACCGGCCCGACCACTGGCTCGTCGAGTGGATCGACGGCACCACGACCTGCGCTCCGGAGTTGGCACGATGACGTCGTTCGCTGAACGAGTCCTGCTCGCCCTCACCGACGTCGACACCCTCGAGCGTCGGTTCCGGACCGGCGACCACGACGAAGCGCTCCTCCTCGCCCTACTGCGGCACGGATCCGACGAGACCGCCGCCGACATCGCCTCGTGCATCTCGGCATCCGAGGCCGTCCTCGCCGCTGCCCTCGGGCACCGCCACCGGGACGTTCGACTGGCGGTCGCCGTGCGGCCCGACCTCGCAGCAGACCTGCTGCCGCTCCTCGCCTCCGACGAGGACGCCACGATCCGAGAGACCATCGCCGTCCACCCGTCGCTCCCACCGAGCCTGGGCGAGATGCTGGCACGGGATCGATTCGAGTGCGTTCGCGCTGCGGCGGCGACCGGCAATCTGACCCTGGCGGCGATCGAACTCCTGAGCACCGATTCGCGCCCCGGTGTCCGGGCGGCGCTCGCTGGTCGGCCCGGGCTGCCCCGACGGATTCAGCGGCGGTTGGTCGACGACACGTTCGTCGAAGTCCGACGGGCGCTCGCCGAGCACTGCACCGAGCCGGATCTGATCATCCAACTGATCGAGGACATCACCGAGATCGCCGTGGTGGCCGCCCGATCACCCCATGCCGATGCCGACGGCCTCCGGATCGCTGCTCGCTTCGAGGATCCCGACGTGCGGCGAGCGGTCGCCGAGCACCCGAACCTCCCTGCCGCCGTCGTCGATCTGCTCGCCGAGGACACCTGGCAGATCCGTCAGGTACTCGCCGCGAACGTGCACCTCGGGCCCGACGTCCTCGAACGACTGTCGACCGACGCCTCCACCCGGGTGCGCACCGCCG
>JBMUCX010000215.1:0-2781 GCA_049458915.1 Ilumatobacteraceae bacterium | reverse complement strand
TGCTCGGGCTCAACGTCGAACTCTCCGAGGCCGATTATGCGACGATCCGCAACGACGAGACGTTCGACATCTATGTGCCGGGCACGTTCTGGGCCGACGGTGAGGACGAGCGCTACTCCATCTCCATCCGCCGAAAGTCGGCGACGGCGATCAACGACAAGATCAGCTACCGCATCAAGATCCGAGGGCAGATCGGCGACCCGTCGGTCACTACCTGGCACGGTCTCGAGACACTCAGCCTCGAGAACGGGGACGATCAGGACGTGGTCAGGGAAGGTGTGTCGTGGTTCCTCCATCGCACCGCTTCGACGGAGGACTACCGACCCGGACTCGCGTCCTGGGTGGAGTTGACCCTGCACGTCGGTGGATCGGACCTCACCACTGATGTGCGACCTCAGGGTGTGTACCTGAGCGTCGAGATGGTGGACGAGCAGTTCCTCCGGAATCGGGGCCTCTGGGTGTCCGACCAGACGTGGTTGTACAAGCAGGACGACATCGGCCTGCCGGAGCTGAAGGACTGGCCGTTCGACGACGAGGTCGCGGAGTTCGCGAGCCCGGCCTACGGGGCGCTGGGCTACGCACCGTTCCAGGCGACGGTCAAGGCTCGAAAGCGAGTCCTCAACCCGACGCCGAACGACGGTGAACTGCAGGACGATCTCGAGCAGTGGGTCAACATGGAGACACTCCTCAGGCTCGGAGCCGTCAACGCCTACAGCGACAACCCCGACGAGTTGTTCAACCACGGCAAGAACTTCTACTGGGTCGACTTCGAGGGCACCTCTGACGATCGGCGGTTGTACTTCCCGTGGGACCTCGACGCAGCGGTCCGGGACTCCTCGTCGAACATCTACGCCACGGTCCGGCAGGGTCGGCGCAAGCTCTCCGTCTCGCAGCACCCGTATCAGGAAGTGATCTTGAACCACCCGACGTATCGGGCACAGTTCAACGACATCATGTCGGGGCTGCTCGATGGTCCGATGTCGGTCGCGGTGGTCCACGACTTCCTCGACCGGACCGAACAACTGTTGACCCCGGCTCTCGTCGCCGATCCCGACTCCAAGATCGGTGACACGCCGGACGAGGTGGCGTCGTACTTCGATTCGTTGCGGTCCTGGGTGGCCGAGCGCGACGCCAGCGTTCGCGCCCAACTGGTCGCCGACGGTCCGCCGTCGCCCCGCGACTGATCTCCCCGTCGACCGGTGGATCGAGTGACGAACACCGATCCCGAGGACACACTGGGCGTCGTGGCAAGCGAACGCCGTCGCCTCGGCAACTTCTGGCTCGGAGTCGTGACCGCGGTGTCGGTCGGGGCGATCGTGCGTTTCGCCGTGCTCGTCGACAAGTGGGACCAGCCGTTGCTGCTCAACGACTCGCTCTACTACTCCGGCCAGGCACAACAGCTCGCACGAGGACAGTTCTTCCGTGAGGTCTTCGTCGATCAACCCGGAGCGGAACACGGGCCTCTGACCTCGATGCTGATGGCCCCGCTCAGTTGGATGGAGACGTCGACGCCGTGGCAGCGGTTGGTGACGGTGGTGTGCGGCATCGCGACGATCGTGGTGATCGGCTTGCTCGGTCGTGCTGTCGCCGGACCTCGTGTCGGTGTCGTCGCGGCGGCACTCGCCGCCGTGTACCAGAATCTGTGGATGAACGATGGACTCGTGATGTCCGAGAGCGTGAGCGTGCTGGCGGTGTCACTCGTGCTCCTCGCAACGCATCGCCGAGTTCGACGCCCGACGGTGACGGACGAGGCGCGTCGAGTCGATGTCGGTCTCCTCGGGTTGGGGATGCTCGCAGGGCTCGCCGTTCTGGCGCGAAGCGAGTTGGCCCTGCTGGTCCCGATCATCGCCGTGCTCCTCTGGAGGTCGGCTCGTCGCCATCTCGGGTCGGGGGCGGATTGGCGACGAGCCGCTCTTCCCCCTCTCGCGGTCCTCGTCGGAGTGGGAACCGTTGTTGCGCCATGGGTCGTGTTCAATCTGATCCGGTTCGAACGACCGGTTCTGCTGACCACCAACGACGGGACGACGCTCCTCGGTGCGTATTGCGATCCGGTGTTCGGCGACGAGCTACTGGGCGGCTGGTCGGTGCTGTGCGTCCTCGACGACCCGGCCTACTCGAAGTTCGAAGAACCCTCCGTGCGGAGCGCTCGGCAACGAGCGATGGCAGTGGCGTACGCACGCGCCCACGTCGACGACCTGCCCCGAGTCGTGGCCGCCCGCATCGGCCGAACGCTCGACCTCTACGGCCTCGACAGTCTGGTCGAACAGGATGTGGGCGAGGAGCGCTATCGATGGGCATCGTGGTCCGGCATCGTGGCCTGGTGGGGGCTCGCGCTCGTGGGCGGACTGGCCGTGTGGTCGTCGCGCCGAACGATGCCTTCGTCGACGAGGTGGCTGCTCGCCTCACCCTGTGCGGTCGTGGCAGTGAGCACCATCGTGTTCTACGGCGCGCACCGCATTCGGTCGTCGATGGAGCCGACGGTCGTGGTGTTCGCCGCGATCGGCATCGTCACCTCGGTCGAGGGTTGGTCGACGCGCCGCCGACGGACCCTTCCTCCGGCGTCCGGTGGACGTGACGGTGCTCGGCGTGCTGCGCTGTTGCCGTGACAACCGAACCCGACCTCCGAGCAGCGACGACCAGACGGTGTCGTGCCGATGCCTGAGGGTCACACCCTGCATCGCGCTGCCCGTCTCCAGAGGCGACGGTTCGCCGGCCATCGACTGCGGGTGGATTCCCCGCAGGGTCGCTTCGACGCGGGGGCCGGACTCGTCGACGGTCGGG
>JBMUCX010000214.1:0-2886 GCA_049458915.1 Ilumatobacteraceae bacterium | reverse complement strand
AACCCGACCCCCACCCGGGGCGCCGACCCGGGGCGCCTAACGCCACGCCGGGGGTCCGACACCCGGCGTACGCTCGGGGTGATGGTGGCCGGACGTCGACTGGTGATCGTGGGAGCCGGTGACCACGGCCGCAGCGTGCTCGAGACGGCGATGGCCGCCGGGTTCGACGTGGAGGCGTTCGTCGACCGGACCCAGTCGGGTGAGGTGTTCGGCGTGCCGATCATCGCCTCGGTGCCGGACGGCCACGTGGCGGGCGGCGGTGCGCTGTGTGTGGCGATCGGTGACAACTCGACCCGTGAGGCGGCGGTCGAGCGATTGGGTGTGCCCGTCGATTCCGCCGTGTTCCCGTCGCTGGTGCATCCGTCGGCGAGCGTGTCGCGGTTCGCGACCGTCGGTGCGGGGACCGTGGTGTTGCAGGGAGCGGTGGTGGGTTCGGCGGCTGCGGTGGGGGCGTTCTGCATCGTGAACACCCGGGCGAGCCTCGACCACGACGGTGTGCTGGAGGACTTCGCGTCGCTGGCGCCCGGGGTGACGCTCGGTGGCACGGTGCGGGTCGGCCGGCGGTCGGCGATCGGGATCGGCGCCGTGGCCAAGCAGGGCGTCACGATCGGGGCCGACACCGTGGTGGGTGCGAACAGTTACCTCGACCGGGACCTCGGCGACTGCTTGGTCGCCTATGGCACCCCGGCCCGGGCGGTTCGTTCCCGCCGGCCGGACGACCGATACCTGGGGTGATCGGCCGCGGCCCTGCGCGGTGCCGAAGTCGACCAAATCGCCTTGGCGAACACCCCCGTTCCCCCAGGCGACCAAACACCCCCGGCCCGGTGCCGAAGGCGACCAAACCGCCCAGGCGAACACCACCGTTCCCCTGGGCGACCAAAGGCGGCCCGCAGTACCGACCCGTCGACACAACCAACGCATGTATTCTGATTCGGCGGTGCTGCCACCCAGGGCCGACAGGGGGTCGAACTGAGGTGGCACCCCGGGGGACATCGTGAGCGGTCATCGCACAACCCATGGGACGGTCGAGATCTTCCTACTCGGGAAGACCGTGCTCGCCGACGCGCTCACCCGTCACGGTCAGAACCCTGACCGACGAGCCCGGATGACGCAGGCGGTCGAGCGGTTCTGCAACTCGCTCGGAGTGCGCGATGGTGCCGCCGCTCTCGAGGAACTACTGGAACGATCCGCCGGATGCGGTTCGATGGAAACACGTCTCCACCTCGTCGATTGGTGGTCGATCGCACCGTTCAGCCCTCACGACATCAAGGTGCCGTCGGTCCACCTGCACGTCGAGATGCACGCGCTCGGCACGGCGCTCGGCGCCTCGGATGCCGTCGTCGACATCGAGGAGTGCGTTCGGGCGATGCGCGCCAGTGATCGCCTCAAGGTCGGACATCGTGTCGCTGGTGCCCTCGTCAACGGGGCGCTGTCACCCGGCGGCGCGCAGCAGCTCGCGGCCCAGCTACTCGGCTCGCCGCCGAGTTCCCAGCCGGGCTCGACGCCCGATTGGCCACCGGGCGTCATCGTCGACCCGGCCGAATCGACGGCGTCGACCGGACACGCTGCGGCGTTGGTCGATGGTCGCTCGCCGGCGACCGATCGTTCCCTCGTCGAGGTGAGTGACGCACTCCACGTGCTCGGTCCACGACAGGCGCACATCGAGCTTCGGAAGCTGGAGTTGAAGTTCGCCGTCGCCCTCCGCGATCGAGACGGCGCCGAGGCCGTTGCTGAGCACATCGCCCGGTACGTGCGGGGTGCGACCGACGCGTTGCGGGCTCGGCTCGAGGACGAGTGCAGGTACAGCGATCAGCACTCGGAACTCGTCAGCACATTGCAACGCCTGTTGCGGCACTTCGAAGCAAGCTGCGAGTGGATGGCGTCTCATCCCCGTTCGCCGGGTGTCTGACACCCGGCCCAGCGCTGCCGCCACCACCATCGTCACCCAACCTGTTTGGTCGCCCTCGGGAACGGTGGTGTTCTCCGAAGCGACCAAACACCGACGCCGCTCACCCTCCGGGCGGTTTGGTCGCCTGCGGGAACGGGGGTGTTCTCGAGGGCGACCAAACGTGACTGCGGTGCGGGTGCGAGTGCAGGTGCGGGGCCAGGGCCGGGTGGACAGCGGTCAGCAGTCCCGGGCGAGCACCGTCGCGTGCCAGAGGGCCATGGTCTCGCGGAGGTACACGCCGGCGCGCACGTCGTCCCAGTCGACCGTCACGAACGCCAGGTCACCGTCGAAGCACCGGTCGAGCAGCGTCCTGGCCCGGGCGTGGTGGTAGTTGCCGGTGACGGCGAGCAACGACGACCACCCTCGCTCGGCGGCGAGGTCGGCGAACATCCGGGCCTCCCCCCTGGTGTTCGACGGATCGGGCACCGCACAGATCACCTCGATCGGCACCACCTGACCGCATCGATCGGCGACCAGCGGATCGTCGACACCGTGGGAGAACACGACCGTCGGCACTCGCCCGGCATCGACGAGTTCGAGGGCGAGGCGGGTGCGGGCCGACTCGCCGGCGAACACCACCAACGCATCCGGCTCGGCCACCGCCTGCTCGGCCACCGCCTGGTCGTCCACGGCCCGGACCACGCGCCATGCCACCGCACCGGCGCTCATCACCAGCACGGCGAGGAGTGCCGTCACCGTCTCGAGCACTCGCAAGCCACGAGTCCGACTGCCTGACTCACCATCGGTCGAGGTGTCGAATCGCTCGGCCATGCCGTTCACTCCTTCCGCTGCGACAACACCAACCGGTCAGCGATGCCGCCATGCACTCCACCCGTCCACCCTTGCACGATCCGACACCCGGGCCGGTCGCGGCAAAGACGCACCGTCACGCCGGGTGTCCGACACCTGCCGTCACGCCGGGTGTCCGACACCCGGCG
>JBMUCX010000213.1:0-2889 GCA_049458915.1 Ilumatobacteraceae bacterium | reverse complement strand
CTCGTCGAGCGTGTCGTCGTGTGGCGACCGGGGCAGGAGTTGGCGTACGACATCGAGGGACTCCCCCCGATCGTCGGCACCGCCCGCAACACCTGGCGTCTCACCCCCACGAGTGATGGCACGTCCGTCGTCCTCACGACCGAGATCGCGACCGGTCCGAACCCGGTCAAGAAGTTCATCGCCGACAAGGTGCTCGAGCGGATGTCGCTGGCCTCGGAACTGATGCTCGCCGGACTGACCGCAGCAGCGCAGGAGGAACGCCCGTGACCAGTCGTCCCGACGTGATCATCATCATGACCGACGAGGAGCGCGCTGCACCTCCGTACGAGACCGACGAGCTGCGCGAGTGGCGCCGCTCCCTGCCGGGCGCTTCCTGGTTCGACGAACACGCCGTCTGCTTCGACCGCCACTACACGGGCTCGTTGGCCTGCGTGCCGAGCCGGCCGACCCTGTTCACCGGCCACTACCCCGACCTCCACGGTGTCACCCAGACCGACGGCCTCGGCAAGATGGCCGACGATTCGCGGATGCGTTGGATGCGACCGTACGAGGTCCCGACCCTCGGCAACTGGTTCCGCGCCGCCGGCTACGACACCCACTACGACGGCAAGTGGCACATCTCCCACGCCGATCTCCACGGACCCGACGGCGAGCCGCTGCCGACCAACACCGCCGACGGTGACATCCTGCACGACAACGTCCGCCGCTATCTCGACGCCGACCCGCTCGCACCGTACGGCTTCTCGGGTTGGATCGGGCCAGAGCCGCACGGCGGGTTGTTCGCCAACTCCGGCCTGGTGCGCGATCCGCTGATCGCCGCTCGAGTCGTCGCCTGGCTCGAGGATCGGTACGAGCGACGTCGCGCCGGGGACCGAGACGCCCAGAAGCCGTTCCTCCTGGTGGCGAGTTTCGTGAACCCCCACGACATCGTCCTGTTCCCGCTGTGGATGCGCCGTGGGATGCCGGACGAACTCGACGGGATCGAGGTGCCCGAGGTCCCGATGGCGCCGTCGGCGTTCGAGGACCTCCGGCACAAGCCGGCCGCCCATGTCGCCTACCGCGCCGGCTATCCCTCCTGCTACGGGCCGGCCGGTCCGGTGACTGCGCTCTACCAGGAGAACCATCAGCGGTACCGGGACTTGTACCACCAGCTCCACGTCACCGTCGACGGACCCCTCGACCGGGTTCGCACGGCCGTGACGAACGGGGTGACGGCCACCAGCGGCGATGCGGTGATCGTCAAGACGGCCGACCACGGTGAGCTCCTCGGATCGCACGGCGGTCTGCACCAGAAGTGGTTCCAGCTCTACGACGAGGCGACCCGGGTCCCGTTCGCGATCGCCCGGGTCGGCAGTGTGTGCACCACGGCTCGCCGGGTCGCAGCACCCACCTCGCACGTCGATCTCGTCCCGACCTTGCTGGCGGCGGCCGGGATCGACGAGTCCGCTGCCGCCGCGTCACTGAGCGGCGAGTTCTCCGAAGTCCATCCCCTGCCCGGATCGAACCTGATGCCCGTCGTCGATGGCGCCGACGCCGACCCGGACCGGGTGGTCTACGTGATGACCCGGGACAACATGCCCGAAGGTGACACCGGCGCCAGCGGGGTCGCCCGAGCCAACGGCAGGACCGCGGACACACCCGGCGTGCTGCGGATCAACGTCCCCGCCTACGTGGCGACGAACTTCGAAGGGGTGGTGTGCCGGATCGACACCGCCGATGCCGAAGTCGGCGGCGGCCATCTCTGGAAGCTCGTGCGCACCTTCGACGACCCGTCGGTGTGGACCGAGCCCGGTGTCCGTCAACTCGCCAGCGACGGACTCGGCGGACCGGTCTACCGGACCAACGTCCTGCCGGACCAGTGGGAGTTGTACGACCTCGACGACGATCCGGTCGAGATGCGGAACCGATGGGACGATCCGGCTGCCGCCGATGTGTTGGCGCTGATGCGTGACCGGCTGAAGGCGGAGCGCCATCGCTCGATCCCGGAGCGGAACGTGCCGTGGCCGTACGCCACGAGCGAGCTCACCCGGATCGACAAGGTCCCGCTCCTCCCCCCGAAGGCGCTCGTCGAGCAGCAGGTCCGCGAACGGGTACGTCAGCGGATGGACGAGCGGATGCGTGCCCGCCAGAGCGGACCACGGCCGAACCCGCCGCGTCCGGCCCTGGCGATCCGCAGAGCACTGCGTCGGATCGGGCTGCATCCCGACGACCCGGTCAGCGCGACGTTCGACCTGTCGGGCCGTCGGGCGCTGGTGATCGCCACCAATCACGGCCACCTCGGCGTCGGCAAGCCGACCGGGGTGTTCGCCAGCGAGCTCTCGGTGCCGTATTACGCGTTCGTCGACGCCGGCATGACCGTCGACGTGGCGAGCCCGAACGGTGGGACGATCCCGGTGGATCCCCTGTCGCTCAAGCCGGTGATCCGGACCGAGGCCGATGACCGCCTCCTGGCCGACGACCGTCTTCGCGCCCAGCTCACCGAGTCACTGGCGATCGCCGATCTCGACATGTCGGACTACGACCTCGTCTTCCTCGCCGGTGGGTGGGGTGCGGCGTTCGACCTCGGGACGTCGAAGGCGGTCGGCGAGCAGATCACCGCCGCCAACGCCCATGGCGCCGTGATCGGTGGGGTGTGCCACGGCCCGCTCGGACTGCTCGAGGCCCGAGACACCGATGGGTCTCCCCTCGTCGCCGGACGGCGCGTGACCGCGGTGACCGACGCCCAGGTCCGCCAGCTCGGCATCACCTCCACCCCACAGCATCCCGAGCGGGAACTCCGGGCGGCCGGAGCGGCATTCGAGTCGGCGACCGCACGTCGGGAGATCCTCGCCAATCACTGGGTGGTCGACGGCAACCTCGTCACCGGCCAGAACCAGAACGCCGCGCCGA
>JBMUCX010000212.1:0-2902 GCA_049458915.1 Ilumatobacteraceae bacterium | reverse complement strand
GCGCGAGAGGAACGAGACGAACTGCTGGCATCGATGACCGATGAGGTCGCGTCGCTCGTCCTGGCGAACAACCGGGCTCAGACTCTGGCACTGCAGATCGCGCGCCATCAGGGCCTCCACATGGTGTCGGCCCACACTCGCTACCTCGACCAACTCGTCGTTGAGGGACTGCTCGATCGGGCGCTCGAGTTCTTGCCCACCGACAAGCAGATCGCCGAACGGCAGGCGGCGGGTTCGGGGCTCCGCACCCCCGAACTCGCGGTCATGATCGCTTACACCAAGAACGCCGACATCGCCGAGATCCTCGCGACGGACCTGCCCGACGACCCGGTGCTCGTGCAGGACCTGGTGAGCTACTTTCCCACTCCGTTGCGAGATCGTTTCCGACCGCACGTCCTGGGCCACCGGCTACGTCGCGAAATCGCCACGACCCGTTTCGTCAACCAGATGGTGAACGTGTCCGGGATCTCGTTCGACCATCGGATGACCGAGGACACCGGGGCGACCGTCACCGACGTCGCCAGGAGCTGGCTCGCGACGCGCTCGATCCTCGACTTCCCGACGTGGTGGGACGAGATCGACGACCTCGATTCGCTGCAGTTGGAGGATCACCTCGACCTGTTGTTGGACTGTCGGCGAGCGGTGGAGCGGTGCTCGTCATGGTTCCTCCGGAATCGGCGCCCACCGCTCGACATCGGTGCCGAGGTCGAGCGGTTCGCCGGCCCGTTCGCATCGCTGTCGGAGGTGCTCCACGACTGCCTGTCGGGCCCCATGCGTCGATCGGTCGACGACCTCACCGATCGCCGCGTCGCCCAGGGCGTGCCGGCCGAGCTCGCCGGTCGGTCATCGGTGTGGCGTCTCGTGCACACCGTCTTCGACGTCGTGGAAGCCGCGGATCGGGCTGGAGCGCCACCGGTCGACGTGGCCCTGGCGTACTGGGCGGTGTTCGACCGTCTCGAGCTGATGTGGCTGTGGGAGGCGATCGCTGCGCTCCCGCGAGTCGACCGGTGGCAGACACAGGCCCGCTCGGCGCTGCGACACGAGTTGCTCGGCGTGCTCGCAGCTCTCGCAGAGAACGTGGTGGGATGTGGCACCGTCGAGTCGTGGTGGTCGGCGAACCCGCGACCGATCGATCGCACGGTGGCGATGCTGACCGAGATCCGACGCAGCGACGCCCAGGACCTCACGACGGTGACCGTGGCCGTCCGTCAACTCCGCAACCTGGCGCTGACGAGCTGATCGGACGGCCGATCGGCTCGGGTAGCGTCGCTCCGGATGTCGAACGCACCTCGTTACCGGTTCGCCCCGTCACCGACCGGGTTCTTCCACGTCGGAGGTGCTCGCACGGCGCTGTTCAACTGGGCGCTCGCTCGTCGGACTGGTGGCACCTTCGTCCTGCGGATCGAGGACACCGACGAGGCACGGAACCGACCCGAGTGGACGCAGGGGATCATCGACGCCCTCGCCTGGATCGGGATCGCCGCCGACGATCCGCACTTCGAGGGGCCGCTGTTCCAGAGCGACAACATCGAAGCTCACTTGGCTGCCGCCGACCGGCTCGCCGCCTCCGGGTACGCCTACTACTGCGACATGACGCCCGACCAGATCGCCGAGCGGGCTGTGGCGGACGGGGTGACCGGGTACGGCGGCTGGTCGCGTGACCGCGGACTCGGGCCCGCACCGGGGAGCGTGCTGCGGTTCCGGGTCCCGGAGGGCTCGACGGTGGTGCGCGATCTCGTGCGGGGCGACGTCACCTTCGATCATGCGGCTCTGGAGGACTTCGTGCTCGTCCGAGGCAACGGCACCCCGGTGTTCAACCTGGCGAACGTCGTCGACGACATGACGATGGGGATCACTCACGTCGTCCGTGCCGAGGAGCACCTCCCGAACACCCCGAAGCAGCAGATGATCTGGGAGGCGCTCGGGGCCCACCCGCCGGTCTGGGCGCACGTGCCGGTGCTGGTGAACGAGCAGCGCAAGAAGTTGTCGAAACGTCGCGACAAGGTCGCGCTCGAGCAGTACCGCTCGGAGGGCTACCTCGCCGATGCGATGGTGAACTACCTGATGACGCTCGGTTGGTCACCCGGCGACGAGGAGATCCAGCCGTGGTCGGCGATCGAGTCGGCGTTCAGGCTCGAGGACGTCAACCTGTCGCCGGCCTTCTTCGACTTGAAGAAGTTGGCGGCGTTCAACGGCGAGTACATCCGCAAGATGTCGGTCGAGGAGTTGGTGGCGGCGTGCGAGCCGTGGATCCCGGCCGGGTGGGATCGTGCCCGGTTCGCCGAGATGGCACCGCACATCCAACCCCGATTGGTCACCCTCGCCGATGCCCCGGGCGTGGTCGACTTCTTGTTCGTCGACGACCCGGTGATCGACGAGGAGTCGTGGTCGAAGACGATGTCGACCGACCACGCCCGGCCGCTGCTGGCCGACGCCGTCGCCGCCTTCGAGTCCTGCGACTGGACGGCCGATGGCACGAAAGCGGCGCTGGAGTCGGTGATGGAGCGATTCGAACTGAAGCTCGGTAAGGCCCAGGCTCCGGTCCGGGTCGCCGTGACCGGCCGCACCGTGGGACCGCCGCTCTTCGAGGCGCTCGAGGTGCTCGGCCGTGACGAATCGCTCCGGCGACTCCGTGCTGCCCTGTCCCGACTCGACGACTGAGAGGGCGGGTTCGTGTCGGACGGTGAAGGTTCCGGCCGCCGGTCGGGTCGTCGGATCCTGGTGGTGGCCGGTGCCCTCGGTGCGCTGCTGCTCGGTTGGTTCGTGGTCACCTGGGTGCAGGTCGCCCGAGTCGGCGCCGATCACGATGCCGGTCCGGTCGATGCGATCGTGGTGATGGGTGCGGCGCAGTACGACGGCCGTCCGTCGCCGCAGTTGGCCGCTCGTCTCGATCACGTCGTCA
>JBMUCX010000211.1:0-2918 GCA_049458915.1 Ilumatobacteraceae bacterium | reverse complement strand
TCACCGGTGACACCGGCACCGGCAAGACCACCATCTTCGACGCCATGAGCTTCGCTTTGTTCGGCAAGATGCCGTCCAAGGACGGTGGCGACATCCGCTCGCATCACGCTGCGGTCGGTGCCGAGCCGTACGCTCGCTTCACCTTCGAGATCGACGGGACGGTCTACGTGGCCGAGCGGGTCCCGGAGCACGATCGCCCGAAGCTTCGTGGTGAGGGGATGTTGAGGGTGTCGGGGAGTGTCCTGCTGCAACGGATCGAACTCGATGGGGGTACCACCTCGCTCGCCACGAAGTCGCGTGAGATGGACGCTCGGATCGACGAACTGATCGGTCTGTCCGCCGAGCAGTTCCGCCGCGTCATGCTCCTGCCCCAGGGCGAGGTCGCCAAGTTCCTCCTCGATGACTCGAAAGACCGCGAGGCTCTCCTCAGCAACCTGTTCGATGGCGAGGTCTACCAACGTGTCGCCAACGAACTCACCGAGACGGCAAGGCGCCTCGCAGCCGAAGTCGGCGATGCCGACGAGCAGTTGCGCCACCACCTCACGAACGCCGTCGATGCGGCAGCCGGGTTGTACGCCGCGCTCGACCGCGACTGGCCGATCGATCCCGCTGACGCCGACGAGACGGTGGTCTCCGGACTCCTCGACACCGTGGACGGCGAGATCGCCGACCTCGTCGAGACGGAGGAGGCCGCCGCCTCCGTGGCCAAGCGGGCCGAGGGCGACCTCACCCTGGCGACGAGTACCGCCGAGCGATTCGAGGCCGCCGGCAAGCTCCGCACTGCGATCGACACCGACGAGATGGCGCTCCCGGACGTCGTTGCGGGTGCCGAGGCTGCTGAGCGTTCTCGGATCGCCCGACCGGTGGTCGACGCTGCCGCACAGCGCGACCGGTCGGCAGCGAAGGCACGCGATGCCCGCGACCACCTCGAGCGCCAGCAGCGTGCAATCGCTGATGCTGCCGAGGGATTCGACGGTTTCGATGGCGAGCGCGGTGCCAGTGACCAGTTGCGCAGGCTCAACGAGTTGCGAGAGGCGCTGAACGAGGAGCGCCGGGTCCACGAGGTGCATCAGGCTGCAGACACAGTGGTCGCCGAGGCCGAGAAGAAGCTGAGTGCCAACGCTCGCGACATCGACGATGCCACGTCGCGCCGTGAAGCACTGACGACCGACCTCGAGCGACTCGTTGCCGAACTGGCCGAACTCGACGGCCAGCCGATCGACGTCACCTCTCTCGACGAAGCCCACCGGAAGCTCACGGAGGCGCAGGGGCGGCGCGCCGACCGGGACCGGCTCGCCGAGCGCTTCGCCCGGCAGCAGGGCGAGCACGATCGGGCCACCGCGCACTTCGAGACTCTCCTCGAGCGGTACATCGCCACCGAGGCGCCGCGGCTCGCCGACCGTCTGGTCGATGGCGACCCGTGCCCGGTGTGCGGCTCCGTCGATCACCCGTCGCCGGCCCGACCCGACGACGGCGAACTGGTCGACATGGCGGCGGTCGATGCAGCGCGTCAGCGACGTGAGGCGGCCCGCACCGCCGTCGAGACGACTCGGGGTGAACTCGACGAGGTCCGTCGTCTCCTCTTGGATCTCGCCGAGGCCGATCCCGCCGATCTCACTCGCCAGGTCGCCGAGAACCGTGCCGAGCGCTCGGCGGCGTTGGAGTTGCGGAAGCAGATCGAAGCCTTGGCCGAACGCCGCACGGCGACGGAGACGGCCCACGCAACTGCAGTCGCGAAGGTGAGCGAACTCGCGGGCGCCCGCGGCCCGCTGGAGGAGGCGCTGTCTTCGGCACGGGAATTCGCCGAGCGGGCGGCGAGCGCTGCGCTCGGGATCGATCCGTCGTCCTTCGGCCCTCGCAAAGAGCGGATCGACCGGATCGACGGTTTGGTCCAGACCCTGGAAGGTCTCCGTGAGAAGGTCACGACGACGGCGACCGAGTTGACCGTCGCCGACGGGGCGCTCACCGAGAAGCTGGCATCGACCGACTTCGCCGATGTCGACGCTGCACGCGCCGTGCTGATGGATGCCAAGGTCGAGACGGCGGCGGTCGGCAAGGTCGATGAGGTCCGGAACCGACTGACGCAGAACCAGGCAAAGCTGGAAGCCCTCGTGGAGCAGGGTGTCCCCGACGAGCGGCCGGACGTCGACGCCTTGCGTGCTGTGGCGTCGTCGGCCCGACAGGCCGCCACGGCAGCGACCGAGCAGCGTCAGCGCGCGCACGGTCTCCGTGACGCAGCGCGTCGGGCACTCGTGGATCACGATCGGATCGGTGCCGAGTCCGTCGACATCCGCTGGCGGGCCGAGGCTGCGCGGCGAGCGGCCGACGTCTGCAACGGTAGGACGGCGTCCAAGGTGAGCCTGCGACGCTGGGTGCTGGGTCGGGAACTCGAACGGGTCACTGCCGTGGCATCGGTGCACCTCGCTGCGATGACGGGTGGCCGCTACTCGATCCGTCGGATGGAGGAGGGTGGTGACGGGCGATCGGCGAAAGGTCTCGACCTCGAGATCCATGACGCCCACACCGGCAGGCCGCGCCGGCCGAACTCGCTGTCGGGTGGTGAGCAGTTCCAGGCGTCGCTGGCGCTGGCGCTGGGGTTGGCCGACGTGGTCAGCCACGGTGGCACGGCGAGCGGCCGTCGGATCGAGGCACTGTTCATCGACGAGGGGTTCGGATCGCTCGACCCGCGTGCCCTCGACGACGCGATCGAGACCTTGCACGAACTGCACGCCTCGGGTCGGATGGTCGGGGTGATCACCCACGTCGAGGCGATGAAGGAGCGGCTGCACCCCGGAATCGTCGTGACCCGTCTCGCCGATGGCCGGGGCTCGACGTTGACCGTCAATCCCTGAACGGCCGATTTCCGAACGGTGCGGTGTGGTTCGTGGCGGTTTCGTGGTGGGATTCGGAGCACGAGC
>JBMUCX010000210.1:0-2959 GCA_049458915.1 Ilumatobacteraceae bacterium | reverse complement strand
ACAGGTGGCGAGGCGGTGCAGCCGCCAGGTGTGCCGCGGAATCTCGAGGATTGCAGGTTTCTAAGACGTTTTTCAAAGATCTGGCGCGGCAGTCGTCCAGTCGTGAGGCAGGATAGTCGTCTCGTTCGGACGAGGTGCTGGCGGCTCCGTGCGCCCTCCACGAACGGTCGATCGGTTCATCGAGTCCCCCCATGCGCGGACAGCAGAAGCTCCTACCGGCATTCATCGACCGCACGTCTCCGCGATCTCGGCACCGGTGGAGTGCGACGGCGCCACTGGTTCTCGCCGCATGCGCATATCCGGCGTGGGCGGGGAGCGGCGCCGGTTCCTGCCCGGCGGATCTCAACGGCGACGGGCAGGTCAACGGGGTCGATCTCGGTGTGGTGCTCTTCACCTGGTCGACCGACGGCGAGGGCGACGTCAACGGCGACGGCATCGTCGATGGCACCGACCTGACCGCGGTGCTCAATGCGTGGGGCGAGTGTCCTCCGGCGTTCCCGGAACTCGTGTTGACGCTGTCGGCCGAGTCGCTCTCCTTCACCGAGGGGGGCAGCACCGGGCTGGCCGGGTCGATCGAGGTGTCGGGCCTTGGCGCAGACCCAATCGTGGTCGAGGTGTCCCAGACCAGCACACCTGCGGGGCTTTCGGTCGTGAACGACGTTCCTCTGGGCGGTTTCGTCGTCGAGTCCGACGGCACCTACGTGTTCAACGCGCTCGTGAGCGCGGAGAGTGCGGGGAGCTTCGTACTCGGCACCACCGCCACGCCCGTGGGTGGGAGCGCGGTGTCGGTCGATGTGACCGTCGAGGTGCTTCCGCTCGCCGGCATCCCGGATCTGTCTGCGATTGGCGCCGAGCCGGCCGCGGTCAATCCCGCCACCCCGACCAACGTGGTGTTCAGCGTGAGCCTGACGGGCGTGTCCGTTCCGCCGGCGACCTTCGATCTTGCGCAGACCGAGGCCGATGGAACGCCGATCTCGTCGGTGGCGACCCTCCGAGACGACGGCGCCGGACCCGACGCGACCTCCGGGGACGGCGTCTACACCGGCACGGTGACGGTGGACGCCGGCGAAGAGGAGGACGCCCGCTACTACAAGGCGACCTCGGCGAGCGGCGTGTTCGGCGGATCGCTCGAGACGTCGATCTACACCCTCGACGTCACGCCGTTTCCGATCGGACCCGCCGCGTCCGACCCGGGCGCCCTCGTCGACGGCCCCGGCGGCACCACCATCTACGCCGACGAGATCCTCGTGATCTTCGCCCCGGGAACCAGCGACGAGCGGATTCTCGAGATCCTTGCCCTGATCGACGGCACCATCGTCGGCAGCGTGCCCGCGACCGCGGCCTATCAGGTGTCGATTCCCGGCGATGGAACGGCGGGCGGGGTGTTCGCGGCGATCGCGGCGATGAAGACGGTCGTCGATGTCGACGTGGCCGAGCCGATTCTCCCGATCACCATCACCGAACTCGTTCCCGACGATCCCCTGTACTCCGATCAGGTTGCGTTGCGGACGATTCGCGCGAGCGAGGCCTGGACGATCGTGACGGGCAACGTCGCGATCGCCGTCGTCGACACCGGCGTCGATGCGGACCATCCGGACTTCCAGACCGCCGCAGGGTCCAAGGTCGTGGCGCTTCCCGGATCCGACCTCGTCGACGGCGACGACGATCCGGCCGACGAGGACGGCCACGGCACCCGCATGGCCGGCATCGCCGCGGCGGTCGGCAACAACGGCATCGGCATCGCCGGCGTCTCGTGGCAGAGCCCGATCATCGCGGTGCGGGCCTTCGGCGAAGGTGCAAGCGACGTCACCCTCGCGGCCGGCATCGTCTTCGCGGCGACCAACGGTGCGCGGGTGATCAGCGTGTCGGGCACGTTCGATGCGCCGAGCGCCGTCGTCGCGTCGGCGGTCGCCTATGCGGTCGAGCGGGACTGCATCGTGGTCGCAGCGAGCGGCATGCAGATCGACGGACAAAGCGTCGAACGCTACCCCTGCGCCTTCCCCGACGTCCTCTGCGTGGGTGCGTACGGAGTGGATGGACTTCCTCTTGCAGGCGCCAACCTCGGCACGTGGGTCGATGTGGGAGCTCCCGGCGCGAACCTGCCAACCACCGCCCTCGGGGGCGGGTACACCACCACCACGGGAACCAGCGGCGCCGCGGCGATGACCGCCGGAGCGCTCGCGGCCACCATCGGCCGGCCACTCGGGGGCGAGGGGGGCCTTCCGATCGACGCCCGACTGGCCGGCCTTCGGATCCGGGCCGGTGCCGACCGCACCGGGGACGGCCCCGCGGTCGGTGACGGACGCCTCGACCTCTTCGAGAGCGTGTTCGACGGCAGCTTCGAGCTCTACGAGATCTTCCCGGAGCTGCCCAATCTCGATACCTGGTCCACCGAGGGCACCGTTGCGGTGGTCGAGAGTCTCGGTCCGCTCGCGGCCACGGACCGGAATCGCATGGCCTACGTCAGCACGGGGCCGGCCGGGGCCGGCATCGCCGCGAGCCTGCGTCAGAACTTCCTCGTGCAGCCGGGGGTGACCCAGTTCGGCATCACCTTCGACTACGACTTCCTCACCGAGGAGTGGCCGGAGTTCGTGGGCAGCGAGTTCAACGACAGCCTTCGGATCGTCCTCGTCGAGCCCGACGGGGCAGAGCGCCTGCTTGCCGTGGAAAGCGTCAACGCCTCCGAGTTCACCGCCATCGAAGGCATCGACTTTCCCGGCGGCGACGACACCGTCGGCCACACCGGCTGGAAGACCGTCTCCGTGGTGGTGCCCATCACCAAGGGACCCGGCAGCTACGTGGTGCGGATCGAGGACGCCGGCGACGACGAGTACGACTCGGTGGTCCTTGTGGACCGAATTCGACTGGTCGGCGATCCCGCAGCGCTGTACTGCGGCGATCCCGAGGCCGGAGACTGCTGCGAGGCGAACGGCACGCCGTACTGCGACGACATCGCCTG
>JBMUCX010000209.1:0-2990 GCA_049458915.1 Ilumatobacteraceae bacterium | reverse complement strand
GGACGCGCCCTCTCAGCAGATGATGTCGCCCGGTGCCTCGGAGCGCCCGTCCTCACCACCGTCATCGTCGACCCGACGGTCGCGCGGGCAGTGGACGCCGGCCTCCTCCTCTCAAGGCTGCCGGCATCACTTGGCGCGCTCGCCTCGGCGCTGCCGACGTGACGCCTTGGGAGGAGCGGGTCGCCGAGGTCGTCGCCGCTGCCACCCGCCTCGACGGCGACCCAGCCGCGTCCGTCGAGCAGGTCGTTCGGAGCCGATTCGCCCTCGCCGACGATCACCAACGAGAACGACTGAGGAGTAGCGCTCTCGCGCGGATGACCGGTCACGGTCTCATCGGGGAGCTCCTCGCTGAACGCGATGTCGACGAAGTGCTCGTTCATCGAGGCCGAGAGGTCTGGACGGAACGAGCCGGGCGGTTGGAGCGCCGGGCGGAGATCTCCGACGGAGAGCTCGAAGTCGTCCTCGAGCGGATGCTCGCCGGAAGCGGCCGTCGACTCGACCGCTCTCACCCGGTGGTCGACGCGCGATTAGCCGATGGGTCGAGGCTCTGCGCCGTCCTCCCACCCGTGGCGGTCGATGGCACCGCAGTAGCCGTCAGGGCCCCGGCCCGACGCCGTTTACGCCTCGACGATTTCGGCCCTTGCGAGGTCGTCGAGCAACTCACCTCGGCGGTCGACCGGCGCAGCACGATCCTCGTTTCCGGTGGCGCCTCCTCGGGCAAGACGAGCCTCCTCGGCGCCCTGCTTGATGTGGTGTCGGACGAACAGCGAGTGGTGATCATCGAGGACACCGCCGAGCTGAACCCACGGCACCCGCAGTCGGTGCGCCTCGAGACGCGGCCGCGGGCGGAGGGGATCAGCGCGATCGATGCCGAGGATCTCGTGCGCGCCGCGCTTCGACTCCGACCCGATCGACTTGTGGTCGGCGAGATCCGGGGCTCCGAGGTGGTGGCGCTCATCCAAGCGATCAACACCGGGCACGACGGCGCTCTCGCCACTTGCCACGCGAACAGCGCGACGGACGCCCTCACTCGCCTTGAGAACCTGCTCGCGCGCACCATGCCCTCATGGTCAGCCGAGGCGGCGAGAGATCACCTTCGATCAACCATCGACCTGCTCGTGCACCTTCGACGCCTACCCACCGGACAGCGGCTGGTCAGCGAGATCGTCGAGCTCACCTCGACCGGACCGCGGTCGCTGCTCGAGGCCGTCAGCGAGTGATGAGATCAATCTCGCTCCTTGCCGAACCCACACTCATCGGCGTCCTCATCGCGCGGCTCGCCTTCGCCCCTCCCACCTCGCGTCGTCTCGTCGCGGATGCGAGGTCGTGCGATACACCGGCACTCGGCACCGCAGCGACGGAAGTCGCCGACTACGCCGACGACCTTGCCCGTCGAATCGCGACCGGGTTGAGTCCAATCGTCGCGCTGCGCGCCTTAAGACCGGACGCCGACCCAAGGCGACGCTCGCCCCTCAACGACTGGTGGAGTGCGATCGAACACGGCCTTGCGACCGGCGCGACCCTCGACCGCTCCGTCCGACTCGCTCCAATTCGCGGCGATCTTGATGTGGTCTCGGTGTCGCTGCTCTCCACCCGCGGCGACACCGCCGCGCTCGTCGACGGATTGCGCCGGGCAGCGACCGTGGTGCGGTCGCGCGAGGACGTCCGACGACGGCGAAGGTCGTCGGCCGCTCAGGCGGTGCTCTCCGCGCGCGTCATGACAGCCCTCCCGCCGGTAGTCCTGATCGGCGCCCTCCTGCTGTCACCAGGGGTGCGAGCCGGCGTCACCCAACCTCCGATGGTCATGGTGATCGGACTCGGGGTGGCCCTCAACATCATCGGCTGGCGTTGGATGCGCTCCCTCGCCGAACGAGGAACGAGGCCCCGAGTTCGAAACGGCGCTCAGAGCGATGTCCAACGGGAAGAGGATCTCGCGCTCCTCGTCGAGCTACTCGCGATCGGCGTCCGATCGGGGTCGGGAGCGATCGAGACAATCAAGTTGCTCGCTGAGGTGGGTCCACCGCAACTGCGTCCATCGCTCACACGAGTGTCCGAGGCCGTCGATCGCGGCATGCGACTCGACACCGCCCTCGTCGAACTCGGCTCCGACCGGAGCGCGCGACGGCTCGCCACGATCCTCGTCGACGGTTCCCGCGATGGCTCGCCGCTCGCACCGGCGCTCGAGCACCTCGCCAGCGACCTCCGCTCGGAGACACGTCGGCTCCACCACACGGCGATCGGCGAACTCCCCGTGCGGCTCACGCCGCCGCTCGTGCTGTGCACCCTGCCCGCCGTCGTGCTCATCGCTATCGCCCCGGTCGCGGTCGCCGCGCTCACAGCGGTCCGCGCCGATCTCTGAGACCTCATCGCCCGAACGGGCCGAGCCATCACACCAGGAGAAGAGAGAACCGAAGATGACACCACCAGCGCGACCCGCCAACGAACGGCAACCCGACCGGCGAAGGACACCGTCGGAACTCGGACAAGCCACCACCGAATACGCCCTCGTCATCCTCGCTGCTGCGTTCGTGGGGTTGATGGTCGTCGGATGGGCTACCACCGGATCAGGCGCTGAGACGGTGTCGCGACTCTTCGATCGAATCCTCCGAACGGTGCTCGAGCAGGTGTGAGGCGCTCACCGGTGGGTGAGCGGGGCCAAGCGGCCGTCGAGTTGGCCATGGTCCTCCCGCTCGTCGCCGTGGTGGTCGCCACGATCATCGATGTGGCGGCCTTTTCGATCGCCCGGGTCTCGCTCGAACACACCGCCGGAGCCGCTGCCCGCGTGGCTGCCTCAACGGATCGCCCCGAGAGCGCGGTCGCTGAGCTCCTCAGCCGCGCCGGAGCCGGCTCGTCCGACACCTTCTCGCACGAGATCACCCGCGACGGGCTTCTCGTGACGGTCACGGTCGAACGGACACGACGGTCGGCCTGGTCGCCCCTCGCTCTCCTCGGCCCCAGATCGATCACCGCCGACGCGACCGCGGCCATCG
>JBMUCX010000208.1:0-3004 GCA_049458915.1 Ilumatobacteraceae bacterium | reverse complement strand
GCCTCCGACAACCAGGCCTCCGACAACCAGGCCTCCGACAGCCGGGAAGGGACCACGGCGTGAATCTCGGACTGCTCCGCCGGATCGGCCTCGCCGTCGCGGCACCACTCATGGCGGCGATCGCCGCCATCGCCGTCTCGTCGGTCGTGCTCCAGGTCTCCGGCTCCGACCCGGTGGACACGTTCACGACCATGCTCGAGAACGGGATCAAGCTCGAGTCGATCATCGACATGCTGAACCGCGCGACGCCGCTGTACCTCTCGGCCATCGCCGCCGCCATCGGCTTCCGCATGAACCTGTTCAACATCGGCGTCGAAGGGCAGTACATCCTCGCCGCCTTCCTCGCTGCGGTCGTCGGATCCCGACTCGAACTGTGGGCGCCGCTCCACATCGCCGTGGTCATGCTGACGGCGATGCTCGTCGGGGCGGCGTGGTCGGGCCTCGCAGGTGTCCTGAAGGTCACCCGCGGTGTCAACGAGGTGATCTCGACGATCATGCTCAACTTCATCGCCGTCGGTGGCCTCGTGGCAGCGCTCCTGCCCCGATTCATCGACGATCCGACCAACCCGAACCAGGGAACGGCGACGATCGCCGAGTCCGGACGTCTCCCCGACCTCAACTCGTGGGTCGAACTGTTCACCCGGGAGATCTCCAAGGGACGCCGACTCACCAGCGTCTTCCTCGTGGCGATCGTCGTGGGTGTCGTCTACCACGTGGTGATCAACCGCAGCCGGTTCGGGTTCGACGTCCGGGCCTCGGGGATGAACCCGAACGCCGCCCGGGTCGGCGGTATCCCACCGAAGCGGATGATCGTCCTGGCGATGATCGGCGGCGGCCTCGTCGCCGGACTGGTCGGGATGCCCGACATCCTCTCGAACAAGTACGCCTACGACCAGAGCTTCGTGCAGGGCCTCGGATTCGCCGGGATCGCCGTCGCACTCCTCGGCCGGAACACGGCACCCGGCATGGCGATCGCTGCGCTCCTGTTCGGGTTCCTCGACTCGTCCGCTGCGATCCTGCAAGTGAGCGGACTCGCCTCGCGGGAGATCGTGGTCATCATGCAGGCGACGATCCTGTTGGTGGCGGTGATCGCCTACGAGGTCGTCAATCGGATCCGACAGCGCGACGAGGTCAAACGCGCCGCTCAATTGGTGGAGGCAGCGTCATGAGCACCGTGGCACCCGTCGGCGACGTCGGTGGGAGTGGCATCGGCGAGGCCTTGAGGACCATGCCGGCATGGGCGCGGTGGGCGCTCATGGCCGCCGTCGGCATCTTCGTGCTCGCTGTCGTCCAAGGCATCAACGACACCTCGCTCTTGACCTCCGAGGTCACCTCGGGCGCCATGGTGCGCTGGGCGGTACCGATCTTCCTCGCCGGCCTCGGTGGCCTGTTCGCCGAACGGGCGGGCGTGGTCAACATCGGCCTCGAGGGGATGATGATCCTCGGCACCTGGTTCGGCGCCTGGGGCGCCCTGCAGTTCGGCTCGCCGTGGTGGGGCCTCGTGGCGGGCCTGGTCGGCGGGGCACTCGGCGGTCTGCTGCACGCGATCGCCACCGTCAGCTTCGGCGTCGACCAGATCGTGTCCGGCGTGGCGATCAACATCCTCGCCCCGGGCCTGGCCCGCTACCTGTCCGAGCGCGTGTTCGGCGAGATGGAGGGCGGTTCGGTCTCGCAGTCGCCCCGCGTCGACAGCATCGGCAAGTTCGACGTCCCCGGACTGTCGCAGTTCCTCGAGTCGATCCGCGGGTGGGACGTGTTCTTCGTCAGCGACGTGGCCGGGCTGCTGCGCGGCTTCGTGTACCAGATTTCCTGGTTCACCCTCATCGCCCTCCTCCTGGTCCCGCTGTCGGCGTTCGTCCTCGGCCGAACCCGTTTCGGCCTCCGGGTCCGGATCTGCGGTGAGAACCCGTCGGCGGGCGAGTCCCTCGGTGTCGCCGTGTTCCGGCACAAGTACATCGCCGTCGTGATCAGCGGGGCGTTCGCCGGCCTGGCCGGCGCCTACATCGTGCTGGAACTCGCCCAGTTGTACCGGGGCGGGCAGACCGTCGGTCGTGGCTTCATCGGACTCGCCGCCCTCATCTTCGGGAACTGGCGAGCTCTCGGGATCCTCGCCGGCTCGCTGCTGTTCAGCTATCCGTTCGGCCTGGCCCTGATCGACTTCGACGCCGAGGGCAGCGGTGTCGCCACGCGAGCGCTGCTCCTCGTCATCTCGATCGGCCTGTTCGCGACCGCCGTGTTCCTGTGGCGCGGCGACCGCGCCCACGAGCCACCGCACCTCGACGCGGCCGACCTCGACACCCCCACCGGCTCGTACGTCCGGATGCTGCAGGCGGTCGGCGGTGCCGGCCGCTCACTCACTCTGCTCGCCGGCGTCCTCGGGCTCGGGTCACTGGTGTGGTACCTGCTCACCGAGCGAGCCGCTGCGTGGCTGCCGAACACGATGCCGTACGTGCTGGTGCTCCTCGTGCTGCTGTTCGCCGCACAGCGCCTCCGCCCGCCGAAGGCCGCGGGCCGCCCGTACCGCCGCGGCGACCACTGACGTGACGACCCCCGACCCGGTGCCACTCGCCTCCACGCGACCGTTCCCGACCTCGCTCCTCCACGACCACCTCGACGGAGGCCTGCGCGTCCCGACGATCCTCGAACTGTCCGACGAGATCGGCTGGCGACTCCCGACGACCGACCCCGACGAGTTGCAGGCCTGGTTCACCCGCGGCGCCGACACCAAGGACCTCCTGCAGTACCTGGCGACGTTCGACCACACCCTCGCCGTGATGCAGACGGCGGAGCACATCGAACGAGTCGCCTACGAAGCCGCGATCGACCTCGCGACCGACGGGGTCGTGTACGCCGAGGTCCGCTTCGCACCCGAACTCCACCAGCAGCAGGGTCTGCCGCTCCCGGAGGTCGTCGCCGCCGTCACGGCCGGGTTCCGCCGCGGTGAACGCGACGCCGCAGCGACCGGAGGCGACATCTGGATCGGGGCGATCCTGTGCGCCATGCG
>JBMUCX010000207.1:0-3026 GCA_049458915.1 Ilumatobacteraceae bacterium | reverse complement strand
GATCCGGTCAGCGCGCCCGTAGGGATTCGAACCCCAAACCTTCTGATCCGTAGTCAGATGCTCTATCCGTTGAGCTACGGGCGCTCCGGTCGACATGCTAGGCCGTCGGCCGGAGCACCGCTACCACATGCCACGACGAGTACGGTCGATGGCCGTGAACGGCACGTCCGAACGACTCGAAGCCGAGGCGATCGACTGTCGCCGCCTCGGTCGCTTCGACGAGGCGGCAGCCCGGTTCGCTTCCGCCGCCGAGGCCACCGATGACCTCGCTCGCCAGGTCAACATGCGGGTACGTCAGGCCGTCTGCCTGGCGATGATCGAACGGAGCGACGCATCGTTCGACGTGGCCCGAGAGGTCATCCCGGCAGCACGAGCCGACGGACTCGTACACGAACTCGTCGACGCCCTCGGACTCGTCGCCGATCACCACATCCGATCGGGTTCGTTCGCCGAGGCCGCCGATGCGCTGTCCGAGGCGATCGACCTCGTCGACCGGCTCCCCGACGACCCCGTCCACGCCCGCGCCAACCACCTGACGTTGCACAACCTCGCCGCCTCGCTCGAACACTGCGGGTTCATCAGCCAGTCGATCGAACTGTTCCGACGGGCCCTCGACACCGCACCCGACCGTGAGCACGCCGATTTCACGCGAGCCAGCACCATCTCGGCGCTCCATTTCGCCACCGCTCTCGCCGATGACCCGGCCGAACGGAGCCGACACGTCGCGGACGGCTTGGCATTGTTCGACGACGTCGACATCGACGCGGGCGAGTTGCACGCCAGCGTGTCGGCCCTCGCCCACGGGTCGATGTTGCTCGCCCATGCGGGCGAGTACGAGACGGCGATCGAAACGGCTCGCCGAGCAATCGATCTCGCCACGGCCCACGATCTCGGGGAGGATGCCATGCTCGCCGCCGCAGCCGACTGTGTCGCACAGTGGCGACTCCGGCGAACTCCGGAGGTCCTCGGTCGGATCGAGGCCACGCTCGCCGCTGCCGACGGCCTGAACCGCCGCCACGTGCTCTCGATACTCGAAGCGGCCCAGGTCGAGATCCTCTGGTCGCGTGGCGACCACGACGAAGCACGACGGGTCCTGGAGCAGCAACTGATCGACGCACGGCGACAGACCACCGCCGAGCGACAGGTCAGGTGGCAGCACGTCGCGCTCGGCATCGAGCACCGTCGCGTGTCGGCGCTCAGCGACACCGACCCCCTCACGGGGCTCCACAATCGCCGGCATCTCGAGCGGGCTCTGCCTGCGCTCCTCGACGCCGCCGATCGGTTGATCGTGGCGCTCGTCGACCTCGACGGGTTCAAGCAGGTGAACGACCGGCTCGGCTATGGCCGGGGAGATGCGGTGATCTGCGAGGTCGCCGATCTGCTCGAGGGGGTGTGCCGACGCGGTGACCTCCTCGTCCGGCTCGGCGGTGACGAGTTCGTCATCGCCTTCCGGGACCTCGACGACGACGGCGCAGTTCGGGTGTTCGAACGGATCCGCCTCGTGGTCGCCGAACATCGCTTCGCCGGCGTCCCCGACGATCTGCCGCTCAGCGCGAGCGTGGGTGTCATCCGGCTCGCCGCGGGCCACGACCTCGACCTCCGCCAGACCCTCGCCTCGGCGGCGAACGCCATGCACGAGTCGAAGAAGGCGGGCAAGAACCGGATCACCTACGTGACGGTCTGACCTCCGGTCACCGCTCGGGATCGATCATCCGCCCCAGGGGCCCCAGCCCTGCCGTTGCCACAGATGGTGCGCGGCCGCGATGTTCTTGTGGGCGTCCTTCAGGTCGTTGCGCTCGTGGATCCCGAACTGGCCGAGCCAGCTCCGGTGCACCGTCCAATGGATCTGGAACACCCCGACGCAGCACCAGCCGTTGTCGGCGGTGGCGATGTAGTTGCTCTCCCGCCAGGCCACGGCGAGCGCCTTGTCGACCTGATCAGCGGGCCAGGTCCGCCGGATGAGGTCCTGGACCTCTGCGGGGGACAGCCTTCCCGACGGGGGCTGCGGCGGGTTCGTCGTCGGCGGACTCGTGGCCGGCGGGTTCGTGGTCGGCGAGTTCGTCGTCGGCGGACTCGTCGTCGGCGGGACGGGCATCGATGCTCCGGCGGGCAGGCAGATGGTGTCGCCGGGATGGATCACGGTGACGAGAGTCGCCGAGTTCTCGTCGAGGAGGTCGTCCACCGGAACACCCGCCTCGTCGGCGATCCGATACCAGGAATCCCCGCTCCCGGCCGTGTACGTCAGCGAACACTCGGGACCGATGCGCTCGGCCGTCGTCGACGTCTCGGCACCGGATCCCGGAGCCGCCTGGTCGCTCACCGACACCGTGCGTCGGCCAGCGGCGGTGCCTGCGGACTCGACCGGCAGCGACGGTAAACCGGGCGACGACGGCTCGGCGGGCTGCGCGCCCTGCGACATCGACGATGTCGTATCGACCGGCACCGACCGAGACGGGTCGATGAGCGTCGGAGCCGACTCGACCATCACGGTGACGGGGAGTTGGGCGACCTCCGTTCCCTCCGCAGGGGCTGCGACGGCGATCGGGGTCGACACCAGCGGCGTCGCACGGCCGGGTCGCATCGAGATCACGATCGGGACGAGGAGCAGCATTCCGGCGACGAACAGTCCGGCTCGGACCTTCGTCGGGTCCGCGCGATGGTGCGACCACGCCGTGACCGGGACGTCGTGGCGGCGGACCGGACGACTCGGATCCCCGTCTCGGCCACCACGCCGATGGGCGTGCTCCGGCCCCCAGAACGCGTCCGTGTGGTCGTCGTGCGCCGCGTCGTACGGGCGGACGTTCCGGCGGGGTGGCTCGTCGGGTCGCATGGTGATCGTTCCGGTTGCGGTGGCACGGGCCCGAGGGATGTCGGGTCGATCGCGCCCGTGATGGCGAGCGAACGCCGACACTCGAGCAACTGTCGGTGGACATTCTGACCGGTTCGTCATCAAATCGCAACATGTCCGACATTCGACGGTCACGACGGCTCCGAACCGCGCTCCGACGCGAAAGCGGGCGCACGAG
>JBMUCX010000206.1:0-3039 GCA_049458915.1 Ilumatobacteraceae bacterium | reverse complement strand
GGAGCGACCTCGATCAGCAGATCACGGAGCGTCGAGTCCGGATCGGACATGCCGACGTCCTGGGTCATCCGCAGCATCGATCCACCGATCGAGAACGAGCCCTCGTCGGGGGTCAGTTCGCCGGCGAGGATCCGCAGGATCGTGCTCTTGCCGACGCCGTTGACGCCGACGATCGCCGCGTGCTCACCGGGCGCCACCGTGAACGACAGGTCGAAGAACAGCGAGTCGGCGCCGGGCGGGGCGTATTCGAGGTCGGCGACGGTGATGTGGGACATCGCCGCAACGCTACGGGCGTCAGGCGAGGGCGTCGCGCAGCATCGACACGAACAGCTCCCGGTCGGCGACCGTGACCACCCGGGCGTTCGGGGGCGCTCCGGTGAAGCCGAGGAGGTCCATCACGACCATGCCGCGTGTGAGCGGACTGTCGGTCTCGACCCGGAGATTGAGGTGGGGCATCTCGATCGCGATCGCCGGATCGATCGCATGAGCCATCGCGATCGGATCCGGCAGGTCGAAGCCGGCGAGTTTCGTCGCCGTCGCGCAGAACTCGGCCACGACCCGCTGGATGTCCATGCAGAACTCGGCCACTGGCGTCCCGATGGCTCGCAACTCGTCGGCCAGTCCGGGCTCGACGACGGCGAACTTGCGTGAGATGTCCCAACCGACGAACTCGAGGGCCAACCCGGAGGCGAGGACGACCTCCACGGCGTGGGGATCGGCCCACATGTTGAACTCGGCGGCGGGCGTCACGTTGCCGATGTGATCGGCGACCGCCCCCATCACGACGGTGCGCGGCACCCGCTGCGGCAGCGTCGGGTCGCGTTCGATCGCCCGGGCGATGTTGGTGAGTGGGCCGAGCGTGACGAGCGTCAGGGAACCGGCATGATCGTGGGACGCCTGGAGGAGCGCCCCCACGGCGTCGTCCCCGTCCGGGAGTCGGCCGGAGAGCGGGAGTCCGATGTCACCCATCCCGTCGCCGCCGTGCACGTTCTGAGCGGTCTCGAGGGGGATGCTGAGCGGGGACGCCTCACCGACGTGCACGGGGACCTCGGTCCGGCCCGTGACCTCACGGGTGTAGAGGGCGTTCTGCACCGCCATGTCGAGCGGGACGTTGCCGGCGACGACGCCGATGCCGACCACGTCGATCCGAGGATCGCGGAGTGCCATGACGAGGGCCACGGCATCGTCGGAGGCGGTGTCGGTGTCGATGAAGAACGGGCGTCGCATGATCGCCCGACACTAGGCGCTCAGCCGGAGTCGGCAACCGATCGACCGCCGTCGCGGCGCCGGGCCGCCATGCCGCCGAGGCACTCGAACACCATTCGGTGAGCGACGTTGACCGTGAGGTCGCTCACGTCGTAGGCCGGGGCGACCTCGACGACGTCCATACCCACCACGTCGTGTTCGTACGCCAGTCGGCGGACCATCCGGAGCAGATCGGCGCTGTGGATCCCGCCCGGCTCCGGTGTGCCGGTTCCCGGGGCGAACGACGGGTCGAGACTGTCGACGTCGAGCGAGATGTAGAGCTTGTCCGCCTTCGCCAGGGCCTCGCCCACGGCGTCGTTCATCACCGCCTTGAAGCCCCGCTCCCAGATCTCCTGCATCGTGTGCCAGACCATCCCCTGCTCGCGCATCCAGGCGAACACGTCGGCCGGTGGCCAGTAGCCCCGGAGGCCGACTTGGACGAACCGGTCGCCGGGCACGGCGCCGGACTCGATGAGCCGTCGGATCGGGGTGCCGTGGCTGGCCAGGTTCCCGTCGACCATGTCGGCGGTGTCGGCGTGGGCGTCGAAGTGGACGATCCCGACATTGCCGTGTCCGTGTACGTCGGCGACGGCCGTGGCGGCCGGCCAGGTGATGGAGTGGTCGCCTCCGAGGACGATCGGGACGATCCCGCGGCTGGCGATCTGGTGGACCCGTTCCCGGATGTTGGCGTGGCTCGTCTCGGTCCGTCCGTGTGGGCAGTAGGCGTCGCCGAAATCGACGACGTCGATGTGGTCGAAGATCTCGATGTCGAGGTCGATGTGGTACGTCCCGGCCTCGTACGCCTGGGAGCGGATCGCCCGTGGGCCGAACCTGGCACCGGGACGATTCGTGGTGGCGATGTCGAACGGCGCTCCGACGATGGCGACGTCGGGCTGCCAGGCGTCCAGTTGCTCGGGGTCGGTGAGGAACGGCCGCTGCCCGAAGGTCGACAGACCACCGAAGACGTACCCGAGTTCGAGTTGCTCCTCCATGCCGGGAGTGAGGTCTCTGCGTGGCTCGACCATGCCGGGGACCGTAGTCGGAAACGGAGCGACCCCGGGTTGCGGTCCCGGCCGGAGCCGGGCCGCCGCCCGGGGCCACCCGAAGAACGGAGTGGTCCACCACCGGACGATTCGTAGGAAGTACCGTTCGAATCACCCTGATTGCATCGTCCGTCGCGCTCCCGAGGGAGTGCGGCGGACGATGCCCCTCTGGACTCCGCCGTTCACGCTGACCCGGATGTCCGTGCCGCACGCTGGCGAGGCCCTGCCTCGGGCGGAACAGCGGTTGGGGCGCTGGCCCGTCGTCGGCGTCGACTCCGTGATCCGGACCGACCTCGGTCCGCCCGGATCTCGAATTCGAGCGATGGTGTGTCACTCCGCCCGGACCCGCTTCCACGTCGTGATCCGAATCCGATCCACACAGCCGTCTGTCCCATCAGGTCGGAAACTGTGCGGGCGGGTCCGAGTCGTTTCGGTGGGCGCCGTCCGGTACGTCGGCGAGTGAACACCAGGTGTCGTACGAGGTCAAGGGCGGTCGCGAAATCCCCAGCGTTGTCCACCGAACTTTTCGACGATCCCCAGGAAGACGACGGGATTCCACGGGATGTGCACAGGTTGATCCCCAGGTCGTCAGGTGACGTTGACGAGGCGACGTTCGCAGCGATTGAATGTGGGGGTGATCCGACCGATGTTCTTCGCACCGAACCGCATCGTGATTCTCTAGAGCACGTGCCCCGCACGTGCTCGTCCCGCCGCCCTCGTGGCGGCGTTTTTGTTGGCCGCCCGCACGCCC
>JBMUCX010000205.1:0-3076 GCA_049458915.1 Ilumatobacteraceae bacterium | reverse complement strand
CGTGTCCGGGGTGGTCGCCTGTCAGGGCGGGAACATGTCGGGGTGGTCGATGTGGCTCGACGAGGGGATCCCCCGGTTCACCTACAACTGCTTCGGGCACGACATCACGACCGTCGTCGGTGGCCCCCTCGGTCCGGGGCCACACGAGGTCGTCGCCGAGTTCGCCTACGACGGCGGATTCGGGAAGGGTGGGGAGCTGACCCTGGCGGTCGACGGGGTGCCCGCCGACCGGGCCCGCCTGGAACGAACCGTACCGATCGTGTTCTCGATGAGCGGTGAGACGTTCGACGTCGGGGTCGACACCGGGTCGCCGGTCGGGCCCTACCCGCACGGGTTCGCGTGCTCGGTGCCGATCCGGTCGGTCACCCTCGAACGACTCGACGAACCCGGCCGTGGTGTCCGCCAGGCCGAGTCGGCCGGTCGGTTCCGGGCCGGCCTCACCACCCAATGACCACGAGGTGTCAGACACCTCGTGGTCACGGTTGGTGCCATTCGTGACGTTCCCCGGGGAGACCCGTTGATCGCACACTGCGAAAGGACCACTGGACACCGATGACCGACCCGAACTGCACCGTGTTCTACGACGAGCGTTACCGAGCTGCCGGCCACGCGTTCGAGACGACCCGCAAAGCCGAGTTGATCGCCGGACTGGTCGCCGAGCACCTGCCGAACATCGAGATCCGCAGCCCCGAGCCCTGGGCGAGTGCAACCCGTCGCATGATCGACCAGGTGCACTCGGGGCGCTACGTCGAGGCGGTCCTCACCGGTGAGCCACTCGAGTTGGCCGAGTCGCAGGGTTTCACCTGGGATGCCGGACTCGCCGTGTCGGTACTCGCCCACAACGAGGGGTGCGTCGCCGCCGTCGAACTCGCCATCGCCGGTGGCGGGGTGGTCGGGACGTTGTCGTCCGGTCTGCACCACGCCCGCCGGGACGCAGGCGCGGGCTACTGCACGTTCAACGGGGTGGCGATCGGTGCACGCCACGCCGTCGATGTCGGGGCCGAACGGGTGCTGGTGCTCGACGTCGATGCTCACGGCGGGGGCGGCACCTATTCGCTGACCCGTGATCTCGCGGCGGACGGCCACTTCGTGCAGGTCGATGTCACCGTGAGCCTGTACGACGTCGAGACACCCGAGGACGACGAAGCCGACGTTCTCCTCCTGGCCCCATCCGAGGACGAGGGGTACCTCGCGACGATCGAGGCTGCCCTCGACCGCGCCGGCTCGTTGCACGCCGAGCGGCCCTTCGACCTGGTGATCGTGAATGCCGGTGTCGACCCGATCAACGCCGGGATCTCGCGTGATGCGCTCCGGGAGCGTGAGGAACGGGTCGCCCGGTTCGTCCGGTCGGTCGGCGCGGGATGCGCGTTCACGATGGCCGGCGGGTACACGTGGGGCGGGTTCACCCTCGACGACGTCGCCGAGATGCACCTCGACACGATCGCCGCCATGACCGCCTGACCGACCACGAGGTGTCTGACACCTCGTGGTTAGGGTTTGGGGATGGGGCGACCGGCGTTGCGGGTGGGGGCGTGTTACGACTTCCGGAACCCGCCCGGTTCGCCACTCACGTGGCCGCAGTTGTACGGGGCGGTGCTCGACCAGATCGCCTGGCTCGACGAACTCGGCTACGACCAGGTGTGGTTCACCGAGCACCACTTCGTCGACGACGGATACCTGCCGTCGTGGATCCCGGTCGCCGGGGCCGTCGTCGGTCGGACGAAGCGCATCAGGGTGTCGTCCGACATCACCCTGATGCCGTTCCAGGAGCCGCTGCGACTCGCCGAAGACCTGGCGGTGCTCGACAATCTCTCCAACGGCCGGGTCGAGATCGGTGTCGGGATGGGGTACGCCCTCCACGAGTTCCACGGGTTCGGGATCCCCCGACCCCAGCGGGTGTCGCGCACCGAGGAGGGCGTCGAGGTACTGCAGCGGGCCTTCTCGGGCGAACGGTTCTCGTACGAAGGTCGCCGGTTCACCTATCGCGACGTACGGGTCACACCGACCCCGGTCCAGGAGGGCGGGCCGCCGATCTGGATGGCGGCGATGGGTCGACCGGGGGCCGAGCGCGCCGCTCGCCTCGGCCTGCACCTGCTCCCCCAGGGTGCCGCCGACCAGGTGCTCGAGCCGTGGCGTGAGGCGACCCGGGCGACGGGCACCGATCCGGACGAGCGCCGGGTCGGGATCATCCGACCGTGGCTCGTCACCGACGACCGGGACCGCGACTGGCCACCCGTGCGGGCCGCGGAGCGGTACAAGGCCGGGATCTACGCCGAGTGGCTGACGGAGTCCGGCGACGAGGTGTCGCTGCAGCTCACCGGAGCGGCCGCCCCGATCCCCCAGACCTGGATCGTCGGCGACGAGTCGCTGGTGCTCGACGAGATGTCGAAGTTCATCGAGACGTACGGGATCACCGACGTGGTCACCTGGGGATGCCCGCCGGGGTTCCGTCCCGATCAGATGAACGAGAGCTTCGAGCGATTCGCCCACGGGGTCCTGCCCGAGTTGAGGCGGCGTTTCGGCTGAAACGGGCACCCGGGCCGTGGGGGTACTGTCGGCGGTATGTCGTTCGACATCCTCGTGGTCTGCACCGCCAATGTGAGCCGCTCGCCGATGGCCGAAGCGGTGCTCGCCGATGCGGTCGCCCGACGGGGACTCGACGTGACCGTTCGGAGTGCGGGTCTGATGCGGGTGGAGTTGCCGGTCGACCCGATGATGGCGTCGCTGATGGCCGAGCGGGGCATCGACATCTCCGGTCATCGACCACGCCAGGTGGGGCCGGACGACGTGGCGTCCGTCGATCTCGTCGTGGCGATGACCCGCCAGCACGTCCGATCGCTGGTGACCGATGTCCGCAGCCCGTTTCCGAGGACGTTCACGCTGAAGGAGGTGGAGCGGCGGCTCGGATCAGGGTCGAGGGTCGCCGCTCGCGATCTCGCCGGACTGCACCACGGACGAACAGCAGCCGAACTGCTCGGCGACTCGACCATCGACGACATCGACGACCCGTTCGGACGGGCTCGTTCCGTCTACGCGGCCTGCGCTGCAGAGATCGACCGGGCTGTCGACTCACTCG
>JBMUCX010000204.1:0-3162 GCA_049458915.1 Ilumatobacteraceae bacterium | reverse complement strand
TGTCAGTAGCCGTGTCAGTAGGCGGTGGTTCGAATGACGGGCTGGAACAGTTCGGTGTGCCGAGCGCATGCCGACTCGGCGGGGCACGACGCGCAGTCCGGTGGAACCGCCTCGGGGCAATGGTGTCGCATCGCGAACAAGAACCAGTCGACCGTTCCCATGTCGCGACCGCTCAGTCGGCACAGGTGGCCGACCGCGGCGGCGCAGGCGCGCCGAACCGCCGATTCGTCGTCCGGGGGGATCACGCGACGCGCGACGAGGTCGGTCCGCAGTCCTCGGTCGACGACGTCGACCATGCCGGTGCGTAGACACGAGCGCTGGACGTGGTAGTCGACGATCGGTGGCGCTTCGTCGTCGGTCGCGTCGGGCAGGAACCGTTCGGGACGTTGCCGGAGGATGACGGCGAGGAGGGCCGACTTCTTCCGGAGTGGGTCCTCCCGATATCCGCCGACGTGGTCCAACAGGGTCATCAGCGAACGCACCGGTCGAGTCGACGCCGCAGCGATCGCCACGATCTCGTCCGGATCGAGATGGAGTGCGACGAGCGTCCGGCCGTAAGAACGGACGAGGTCGGCGTGCAGCGTCGATGCGGGAAACGGATCACTCCCGCCGTCATCGCTCGCGACCGCTGACCACGAGTCGGTTCCGAGTAGTCCGAGTCGTTCGGGACGAAGGGCGTCGGGGTCGGCCGCTGCCCAGCGTCGATACACCGCCCACAGGTAGTCGCTGCCTTTGCGCTCGACGCCGTCGAGCGTTGCGATCATCGAGCGCTCCCACGTGCCGTCGGTCTCGAACCAGAAGCCGAACTGCCCGAGTGTCGCCGCAGCGAACCAGTCGATCGTCATCGGATCACCGATCTCGGGAAACAGTTCGCCCGTGAACGGGAACGGTCGCAGGTCGCCGAGTCCGCCGATCAACTCCCCCATCCGTGCCACGGCCGACTCGTCGACGATCACCCGGTCGTCCGAAGCGGGGAGTGGGGGCGGACCCGGGCGGAGCAGCGCCGACGGGCCGATCGCTCCGACCATCTCGCCCGCGGCGGCGTTTGCGTTCCTCGCAGCCTCCACCGGATGATCACCGAGAAGGATCCGAGCGATCGTCGTGCCGCAGAACGTGTCGCCGGCACCGGTCGGGTCGACGGCGTCGACACGCACTCCGTCGACGTCGGTCCGGTGGTCGCCCTGGAACACCGAGGCTCCTCGTTCGCCGCGTGTGACGAATCGGAAGCAACCGGCCGGGGCGTCTGCTCCCCGGGGAAAGAGGACGGCTGCCTCACCGTCGTTGCAGAACGACAGGTCGACGAGATCGAGCGTGTCTCGGACCAGGTCCGGCTGGAGCCGTACCGCTTTGCCGTATGTGGTGGTGATCGTGAGGCATCCTCGGTCGCGAAGGGCGCCGACGAACTCGCGCTGGAGTCGGGCGTTCATGAACGGGACGCAGAAGGCCGCGCTCGGAAGGTCGTCGATCAGGTCCAAGAGGCGTGGAGACATGTCCGGTTCGGCGCCGAGGTACTCGTGGAAGAGGGTCACTGCGCCGTGGTCGTCGTAGGCGATCTCGAAGCGGGGTAAGCCGCTGACGGGGACCACCGGCCCGACCCACCGGATGCGGTCGAGTGCCGGCGCGAGTTCGGTGGGCATCGGGTCCGGTAGCGGGGCGAGCATCGTGACCTCGACGCCGGCGCGTGCTGCGGCGAGCGCCGTGTACAAGCCGGCACCGCCCGGTGTGTCGACCGTTCGACCGCCGACGTGGATCCGGTCCAGGGATGCCCCGCCGACGACGAGCAGGCGTGGCGTGCTCGTCGCCCGGATCCATCGTTCCGCCCAGGTCATGATCGCTCCGCACCCGTCATGAGGTCGACACTAGGTGTCGGACGGAGCGAGCGGCGCGGGGCCGAGGCGTCCGTGCGGTACCGTCCGCGGGGCCCGCCGATGAACGGCGAGCACGGTGGGAGCACGGAGACGATGAGTCAGGAGCGATCATGAGTGGGGGTCTCGTCGGTCTGCTCGACGACATCGCGTCGTTGGCCAAGATGGCGGCTGCGTCGATCGACGACGTCGGTGCCGCAGCCGGCCGGGCCAGTGCGAAGACGGCCGGTGTCGTGGTCGACGACACTGCGGTGACCCCGGCATACGTCCACGGCTTGGCCGCGGATCGCGAACTGCCGATCATCGTGCGGATCGCACGGGGTTCGCTTCGGAACAAGGTGCTGTTCATCCTTCCGGCAGCACTGCTCCTCAGTGAGTTCGTCCCGTTGCTCGTCGAGGTCGTCCTGATGTGCGGTGGTACCTACCTGGCGTTCGAAGGGGTCGAGAAGCTCCACCATCACCTCGTGGCGCACGACGACCACGACGATCGGCCATCGGTCGCGATCGGCCCGGAGGCCGAGGCCGAGATGGTGTCGGGAGCGGTACGGACCGACTTCATCCTCTCCGGCGAGATCATGGTGATCGCCCTCAAGGAGGTCATCGACGAGGGCTTCGTCTCCCGAGCGGTGATCCTGCTGGTCGTGGCCGTACTGATCACGGTGATCGTTTACGGGGTGGTGGCTGCGATCGTGAAGATGGACGACATCGGCTTGCGCATGGTCGAGTCCGGTCGATCGGGCGCTGTTCGGCTCGGCCGAGCGCTGGTGCTCGGCATGCCGAAGGTGCTGGCGGTGCTGGCCACTGTCGGTACCGCTGCGATGTTGTGGGTCGGTGGCCACATCCTGCTCGTCGGTAGTCACGAACTCGGCTGGCACGGCCCGTACGACGTGGTGCACGACTGGGAAGAGGCCCTGGCCGACGTCGGTGCAGGAGGCGGTGTCCTCGCCTGGTCGGTCAACACCGTGGCGTCGGCCGCGATCGGGATCGTCATCGGCGGCCTGGTGATCGCCGTGGTGTCGGCGGCGCGTCGACGGACGACGAGTTCGCCGTCGCCGTGATCGACTGACTCAGACCGGGTCGCGGTGGCCGATCGCCTGGACGAGCTCGTCGAGGTCGTGATGGCGTTCGAGCGGGTGGCGCAAGGGGTGGTGCAGATCGACCCGGTAGTGATTCCGGCGGCCCTCGCGCTCGCGGATGACGTAACCGGCATCGACGAGGTCGGCGATGATCTGCGTCGCCGTCCGCTCGGTGATGCCGACCAGCACGGCGATGTCCCGCAAGCGGAGGTCCGGGGTGC
>JBMUCX010000203.1:0-3176 GCA_049458915.1 Ilumatobacteraceae bacterium | reverse complement strand
CCCCCCCCCCCCCCCCCCCCCCCCCCCCCCCCCCCCCCCCCCCCACCCTCACGCATTCGGACCGGCGTCAGGTGGAGATGTCGACGCCGAACGCGTCGCGGAAGGCGGCGATGTACTCGTCCATCGACTCGATGCGACCCATCGCCACCCAGTCCTCGTCACTCATCGCTCCCCGCCCCTCGATGATCCCGGCACCACCCCAACTGACCGGATAGCGCAGCTTCGGCTCGTCGGTCTCGATCGCGTGACGGATCACCTCGGCGACCTCGCTCGCATCCGAAGCATGGTGGTAGCCGGCGGCGTACATCTGGAGCATCCGGGCGTACTGCACGTCGTAGGCCCCCGATTCATTCGGGGCGTCGGTGTTCTTGCCGAAGATCGACGACTTCGTCACCCCGGGTTCGATGATCGCCACCCGGATCCCGAACGGGGCCACCTCCTGGGCCAGTTGCTCGCTGATCCCCTCCAGCGCCCACTTCGCCGCCACGTACGGGGCTTGGGCGATCGCCGCCAATCGTCCGGCGACCGAGGTGACGTTGACGATCGTGCCGCTTCCACGTTCCCGCATCTGTGGCAGCACCGCCTGGGCGCACCGCATGGCGCCGCACAGATCGACGTTCATCACGTCGAGGATCCGCTTCGAGGAGGTCTCCTCGACGACGCCGTTCCCACCGATGCCGGCGTTGTTCACCAGGTGATCGACCCGGCCGGCCTCGGCGAGGATCCGGTCGAAACCCTCCCGGACCGACCCGCCGTCGGCGATGTCGAGTTCGACGAGATCGATGCCCACCCCGGCCGCCTCGGCCGCATCCAACAACTTGGCGGCCCGGGCGACCGAGCGCACCGTTCCGACGACGGTGTGACCGGCGGCAGCGAGATGCAGGGCCGTGGCGCGGCCGATGCCGGAGTTGACGCCGGTGACGACGGAGACGGGAGCAGTTGACATGACCGCAGGGTAGGCGGTCGGGCCGACGAGGTCAGGACCCGATCGTCCGGCGCAGCCCCTCGACCCAGTCGTCGGCGAGTCGCCAACGCTCGTCGGCGTGAGCCCGAGCACCCGGTGACTCGTCGTCGGCCCGGGGCCACGATCCGAAGAACTTCACCGCCGCCTGCTTCGCGTGCAACGCCCGCATCGCATCGGCGACGAGATCGTCGGCGACGTGCCCTTCGACGAACAGGATGAAGCAGTAGTCGCCGAGTCCACCGTGCTTGGTCGGACGGGAGATGAGATTCGACAGGTTGAGCCGCCGAGCAGCGAACTCCTGCAGGATCGAGATCAAGCTGCCCGGCTCGTCGGCGCGCTGATAGACCACGAGCGCCGTGCGGTCGTGGCCGCTGGGTGCGGGAACACCGGACCGCGTCACGACGACGAACCGCGTCTGGTTGCCGTCATGGTCCTCGATGTTCTCCGCCAGGATCGACAAGCCGTATCGATCAGCTGCCACCCGGGGGGCGATCGCCGCCACGTCGCGACGCTCGTCGTCACTCACCATCTGGGCGGCACCGGCGGTCGACGTGGCCGTCACCAACTCCACCTCGGGCAAGTGCTCGCGCAGGTACCGGTGACACTGTGCCGTCGCGACCGGTATCGACAGCACGGCTCGGAGGTCGCTCACGCCGACACCCGGTCGAGCTGCCAGACACAGGTGGATGTCGAGCACGACTTCTCGGACGATGACGAGGTCGTGATCGAACGCCAGGGCATCGAGCGTGAAGTTGACCATCCCCTCGATCGAGTTCTCGATCGGGACGAATCCGAAGTCGGCCTCCCCCGATGACACGGCGTCGAGGACATCGGGGACCGTGCGGTGGGCGACGAGGTCGCCCGCTGCGAGATCGGCCTGCGTTCGCAGCGCCTGTTCCGTGAAGGTGCCGAACGGACCGAAGAACGCGACCCGGGGTCGATTCACGATCCGAGCAACTCCAGATAGTCGGCGATCTGCTCGGGTTCGCGTTCCCCCGACCAGCGGGTGACGACGTTCCCGTCGGCACCGACGAGGACCACGAACGGGAAGCTGTTGACACCGTAAGCGGACGCTGCGACGAACGACCCGGCTTCGAGATCGATGCCGTCGAACATCGCCGGGTACCTCCACTCCATCGTCTCTCGCAACCATTGGTCGGGCGGCCAGTTGGGGCGATCGGGACCAGCAGCGGTGCTGATCGCCACGATCTCCAGATCGTCGGGGAACGCACCGGCGGCACTCATCGCGTTCAGCCGTGGGATCTCGTCGTTGCAGTGCGGGCACCAGTGGGCGACGAACACGAGCATCTTCTCCGTGCCCGACGCCGTGTCGATCCGGATCGCATCGCCTTCGGTGCTGATCCCGACGAGTGAGGGGGCCGGGCTCCCGATCGCCGGGTCGTCACCGTCTTTCGGTAGTTCAGGGAGCGGATCGCCGATGACGTCGACCGGACCGATGCCACCGGCGAACGCACTCGGGATCTCGGGGGACAACGTCGCCACCGGACCGTCGGCGACCGACCCGCCTCCCGCTGGCTGCTCGGCGGGTTCCTGGGCCACGTCGGCAGCCGGCGATGTGTCGCTGCCGCCACCACAGGCGGCCAGCACCAGTCCGGCAGCGACGAACACGGATCGGGACGAGAGTTTCATGACGACTCCTCGGTGGGGACGGGCGGAAAGGACATGACGTTGACGACGAGGACGGCGACGAACCCGACGAGCGCCATGAACGCCAGCGTCACGAAGCCGAACTCCTCGAACCACACATCGGCGCACGAGGGCCCGAACAGGGCACACGAGCCGGAGTCGTTCAGGACGCCACGCTCGATCAGATAGTGGTAGGAGGACACGACGGCACCGATGGCGGCCATCGGCACCACGTACCAGCGCGCTGCGGCATCTCGACGGATCGTGGCCACGAGGGCCACCAAGGCGATCGGGTACATGGCGATCCGTTGGAACCAGCACAGCCGACACGGCACGTAGTCGGCGACCTCGGAGAAGTACAGGCTCCCGAACGTCGCCACCGACGCCACCGCCAGCGTCCACGACGATCGGCGACCGACGACGGCGACACCGAGGCGACGCACGGTCGCCGCACGACCCGCGAGCACGCGGGCGCCGACGAACAGCACGGCGGCGACACCGGCTACCAACGCCAGTACCGCCGTCAGGACCTCCATCGTGCGCACCACGACGACAAGTATGCGCC
>JBMUCX010000202.1:0-3248 GCA_049458915.1 Ilumatobacteraceae bacterium | reverse complement strand
TCGTCGAACGTGTCGTCGAACGTGTCGTCGATCGTGCCGCCATCGAGGACGTCCAGCACGACGTCGGATGCGTCCTCGGCGAGGCTGCTGCCCGCGTCGACGATCGCCGCGAGCTCGTCGGCATCCAGGGCCCGCATCAGCGTGAGCACGGCCTCGGTTCCCGTGGCGAACGGGCTGACGAACCAGGCGCCGTCGCGCCGCCTGAGTTCCAGGCCGATCGGCTCGACATCGGCGAACGCCTCCGTCACGACGTCGACGAACTCCTCGAGGTCGGGCTCTTCCGCCAGGAGGTCCTCGACGTCGCCCTCGGGTTCCGTCCCGCACTGTTCGATGGTCTCGCCGTCGACGACGACCCGGACGCATCCGTCCCGGACGAGCAGCGAGAAGTCGACCCCGTCGAGATCCCCGGTGATCCCGATGGCGTCGAAGAGGACGGTCCGCTCGTCGCCACTGCCCTCGGCGCGGAACTCGCGCACGTCGACCCGCCACCGCAGCGGGATGTCGTCGACGACGCTCTGCGCATCGTCGACGAACAGCGGCGCGTAGCGCTGCAACGCTGCGGCCTCGGCCGGGTCCAGTACGGCGATCACACCACTCAGGTCCAGGTCGCCGACCCGATCGAGCAGGCGATCGACCGCCCCCTCGGGGGAGTCGGCGCCGTCCGGGACGATGCCGACCTCGGGGATGTCGTCGACATCGGCCGCTTCGCGGGCGAGCTCGGCGATCGTGTGGAAGATGCTGAAGTACCAGCGACCACCCTCCTCGACCGCCGCCAACCGGATCTCGAGGTCGTCCGTTTCGGTCGAACTCGTGCCGCGCAGGTCGGCCATCTCATCGGCATCGATGCGGTCCTCGATCAGGCCGCCGACGGGAACCGACGCCCCGTCCACCCTCACGGTGACCTCGGCCGACATCTCCACGCCGACGATGTCGTCGACGTTCGTCCGCCGGACGACGACTCGCTCATCGGCCAGTTCGACGTCGAAGCCGGCGACCGCCGACAGGTCGACGGACTCGTCGAACACCTCGAGTCGGCGCAACTCCGACACGAACTCGACGAACGGACCGCCGAGTGAGTCACGCTCACCGGGCGACAGCGTGTCGATCACGCCCAGGACGTCTTCGGCCTCGATCGCCCGCAGGAACGACGCTCCGAGCTCGTCGGCCGACGCCGCCCCGCCGTCGGACGCACCGCCGAGGCGCTGGACGGCGAACACGCCGGCAGCTCCGAGAGCGAGGACGGCCACGACTGCACCGAGGACGGCGCCCGACCGTCGCTTCCCCGACCCGGCCGGGGAGACCGGTACCGTCTGGACCATCGGTGGCGGAGCCAACGTGCCACCGGGTTCGCTGCTGGTCGGAGGTTGCCAGTCGGGACGGTCCACGTCGTGAAAAGTTAGCTCGTCGCCGATCGTCGGCTCGTGGCACGACCTGGCACCCGACCCACCTCGTGCCTAGGTTGACGGCATGAAAATCGCCATCACCGGTGCGAGCGGCCTGATCGGGACAGCGGTGTCGTCGCACCTCGCCGCGGCCGGACACGCGACCCCCGGGGCGTGGACGCGATCGTCCACCTCGCCGGAGCCGGCATCGGCGACCGGCGCTGGACCGACGACTACAAGCGCGTCCTCATGGACAGCCGGGTCGACGGGACCTCGCTGATCGCCTCGAAGCTCGCCGATCTGGGCGCCGACGGTCCCCAGGTGTTCCTGAGCGGATCGGCGATCGGGTTCTACGGCGAGCGAGGCGACGAGGAGCTCGACGAGTCGGCGTCCGCGGGAACCGGTTTCCTGGCCGAGATCTGCAAGCGCTGGGAAGCGGCCACGGCACCCGCCGAGTCGGCCGGGGTCCGAGTGGCGCACCTTCGCACCGGGATCGTCTTGACGCCGGCCGGCGGCGCGCTGAAGAAGATGCTGCCGCTCTTCAAGCTCGGGGCGGGCGGGCGGTTCGGGAACGGACGCCAGTGGATGAGTTGGATCTCGCTCACCGACGAGATCCGGGCCATCGAGCACCTCCTGACCAGCGGACTGTCGGGACCGGTCAACCTCACCGCCCCGGCTCCGGTGCGCAACGCCGAGTTCGCCAAGACGCTCGGTCGGGTGTTGGGTCGGCCGTCGCTGTTGCCCGTTCCGTCCTTCGGCCCCAAACTGCTCCTCGGTTCCGAGCTGGCCGATGCGCTCCTCTTCGACGGGCAGCGGGTCGTGCCGTCGGCGCTCCGGGAGGACGGTTTCGAGTTCTCGCACGCCGACCTGGCGACCGCGCTGCGCGCCGAACTCGGCAGGTGAGCATCCGTGTCGGCTGACGATCCGGTCGTCGTCGTCGGCGCCGGGCTCGCCGGCCTGGCGTGTGCCGTGGAGCTCCACCGAGCCGGACGGCCGGTCAGGGTCCTGGAGGCGTCCGACGGCATCGGTGGCCGAGTGCGGACCGACCTCGTCGACGGATTCCGACTCGATCGCGGTTTCCAGGTGATGCTGACGGCGTATCCGGAGGCCCATCGTCAGCTCGACATGGCGGCGCTCGATCTCCGGGCGTTCGATCCCGGAGCGAGGGTCCAACTCGGATCGAAGGCATCCGTGCTCGCCGATCCGCTCCGTGCACCCACCCGGCTCATCGACTCGGCGCTCAGTCCTGCTGCGTCGATCGCCGACAAGCTGCGGATCCTGCAGCTCCGCCGACGGGTCCGTGCTGTCCACCCGGCGATGTTGCTCAGGGGACCCGACCTCCCCACCCGGGAGGCGCTGGTGGCGGCGGGGTTCTCGGAACGGATCCTCGAGCGGTTCTTCGCCCCGCTCTTCGGAGGCATCCAACTCGACCCGGGGCTCGATGCCTCCAGTCGGATGTTCGACGTGATCTTCCGGATGCTCGCCGACGGTGATTCGGCGGTTCCGTCCTCGGGCATGCAGGAGATCCCGGACCAACTCGCCGCTCGACTCCCCGATGGGGCGATCGAGACCGGGCGAACGGTCCTCGACGTCACCGCCGACTCGGTCCGAACCGACGACGGCGCCGTTGCCGCATCGAACGTGGTCGTGGCCGTCGAGGGTCCTGCCGCCGTGGACCTCCTGGGGCTACCACCCGTCGGATCCAAGTCGGTCGGGGCGGTGTACTTCGCCACCGACGAACCGCCGATCGACGACAAGCTCGTCGTGCTCGACGGGCGGGGAGGTCCGGTCCTCAACGCTGCGGTGATGTCGAACGTCGCACCCTCCTACGCCCCGACGGGCCGCCACCTGGTGGTGGCGGCCATG
>JBMUCX010000201.1:0-3276 GCA_049458915.1 Ilumatobacteraceae bacterium | reverse complement strand
CCGCCCCCCCCCCCCCCCCCCCCCCCCCCCCCCACAGGTGTACTACCGCCGAAGCGGTTGCGCCAGGATCAGCCCGGCCACGAAGCGTCGATGGTGGCAGCGGCCTCTTCGGCCGTGATGTCACCATTGACGAGCGAGGTGCCTTCCGTCCAGAAGGTGCCGGCGCCGACATCGGCGGGCATCAGGTCCGAAGCGTCGAAGCGGACGATGGCCGCCGTCTCCAGGATCTGGAGGAACGACTGCTCGAGCGGCTGGTAGACGCTCGGGTCCTGCCCCTGGGCTGCCGAGAGGAAGCCGGACAGCGCACCGCCGCCACCCTTCAGCTCGGCCTGGACCTGCTGACGAGCCATGGCGTAGTCGGGCGTCGCCATGTAGGCGAGGAGGGCGTGAACCTCGGGGCGCTCGTTGAACGCCGCTGCGAGGGTGCCCGCACCGAGCACCGGCTTGTCACCGTTGATGTCGGGGAAGTAGAAGACGTCGACCGCACCCTCGGAGCCGTCGGCGAACGGCGTGCCCTCGGGGATGAAGGCCGAGTAGAACGACGCCTGACGGTGCATGTAGCAGTCACCGTCGACCAGCGGCTGGCCGTTGTCCTGGAAGGCCGTCGCGGCGATCGTGCCGCTGCTGGCGTAGACGTTGTCCTCGGTCCAGAGGTCGATGACCGTCTGCATGGTCGAGACGATGCGCTCGTCGCTGAAGGTGACCTCGTGGCTCACCCACTGGTCGTAGACCTCGGGGCCGTGCAGACGCAGGACCATGTCCTCCACCCAGTCGGTGAAGGTCCAGCCGGTCGCCTGGCCGGACTCGATGCCGATGCAGAGCGGCTTCGGGCCACCGTCGGCGGCCATCTGGTCGACCAGAGCGGTGAACTCGTCGAACGTCGTCGGGATCTCGTAACCGGCGGCGGCGAACCGGGCCGGCTGGTACCAGACGAGCGACTTCAGGTCGGACTTGACCGGGACGCCGTACTGCACGCCATCGACGTTGCCGAACACGGTCCAGGCTTCGCTCCAGTTGGCGGCGGCCGAGGCGGCGGCCTCGTCGTTCAACGGGACCACGTAGCCCTCGCGAGCGAAGTCGGCGAGCTTGCCGGGCTGCGGGAAGATCGAGATGTCGGGGGCGGTGCCACCGGCGATCTGGGTGTTGATCTCCGCTTCCCAGTCGGCGGAGCCGAGGTACTCGACCTTGACGCCGTTCTCCTCGCCCCAGGCGCCGAGCACGGCGTTCAGGGCGCCGGCCTCGGACTCGTCGCGCTCGGGGCCGGTCACGATGATCGACGCCATCTCGGCGGGCTCCTCGGCGGCGGGCTCGTCAGCGGCGGGCTCGTCGGCAGGCTCATCGGCCATGTCGTCCGCCATGTCGTCGGCGGGCTCCTCGGCGGCGGGTTCTTCGGCGGCGGGCTCCTCGGCGACGGTCTCCTCGTTGTCACCGCAGGCGGCGGCGACGACCGAGAAGGCCAGCAGCGGGGCCAGCATCTTCAGCCGGCGTGATCTCATGGTCTCTCCCCTTGAACTGTTTTGGGTGGGTGGTTTGATCGCAACGGCGGGCGAGTGGCACTGCCGATGCGCGGCGAGCAGCGTGGTCGCGAGGTGCGGTTCACGTGCTCGGTTGTTCACACGATGGACGTGCTGCGAACATGATCCGTTCGCGTCGCCGAGGTTGTCATGAAAACGCTTACAGGTCAAGTGGAAGCGAGGTGCCGATCCGGGCGGTCCGGTACGGTGCCGACATGAACGGTGAGACCTCGACGATCCGCGAGCACGTCGATCTCCGCTGGGAGGAGATCGTCCCGCTCCTGTGCGAGTACATCGCCATCCCCAACGTGAGTGAGGCGTTCGACCCCGATTGGCGCGCCAACGGTCACATGGACCGGGCCGTCGAACTGGTCCGGGCGTGGTGCGCCGGTCGTGACATCGCCGGGGCGACCGTCGAGGTGCACGAACTCGAGGGTCGCTCGCCGCTCGTCGTCGTCGACGTGCCGGCCTTCGGAGGCGGTCGGGATCGTGCGGGCGACACGGTGCTGCTCTACGGCCACCTGGACAAACAACCCGAGATGGAAGGGTGGCGTGACGGGCTCGGGCCCTGGCAGCCGGTGGTCGATGGTGATCGGTTGTACGGACGAGGCGGAGCGGACGACGGGTACTCGGCGTTCGCGGCCCTGACGGCCATCGAGGCGCTGCAGCGAACCGGAGGGTCGCACGTCCGGTGCGTCGTGCTGATCGAGGCGAGTGAGGAATCGGGCTCCCCAGATCTCCCCGCACACGTCGAGGCCCTCGCCGAACGCCTCGGATGCCCGAGTCTCGTCGTCTGTCTCGACTCGGGATGCATCGATGACGAGCGGTTGTGGGTCACGACGTCACTGAGGGGCATGGTGTCGTGCCTGCTGCGTGTCGACATCGTCCGGGAAGGGCTGCATTCCGGCGACGTGTCGGGAATGGTCCCGTCGACGTTCCGCATCGCGAGATCGTTGCTGTCCCGCATCGAGGACGAAACGACCGGAGAGGTACTCCTCGAGTCGTGTCGGATCGACGTGCCGGCCGAACGGGTGGCCGAGGCGATGGCCACGGCGATGGAGATCGGACCGATCGCCGATCACTACCCGTTCGTGCCGGGTGCGAGCCCGACGTCCTCCGACGGCGGGGAGCAACTGCTCGCCCGGACGTGGCGGGCTGCGCTCAGTGTGATCGGGGCCGACGGGCTCCCCCCGACCGCCCGGGCGGGCAACGTGTTGCGACCTTCGACGACGCTCAAGCTGTCGCTGCGGATCCCGCCGACCGCGGATCCGGAGGCCGTCGCCGCTGAACTCAGCGAGACGCTGACGGTCGACCCGCCCTACGGAGCGAGGGTGTCGGTCGATCATCTGGAGCATGCGCCGGGTTGGAACGCCCCGGCCACCTCGCCCTGGCTGGCGGCGGCACTCGACGATGCCTCGACCGCGTCGTTCGGCCTCGGTGCCCGATACTTCGGTGAAGGAGGCTCGATCCCGTTCATGGGCATGCTCGGCGAGCGGTTCCCCGATGCCCAGTTCGTGATCACCGGTGTGTTGCTGCCCGACGCGAACGCTCACGGGCCGAACGAGTACCTGCACCTCCCCACGGCGCGTCGTCTGACCGAGTGCGTGGCTCGGATCCTGGCGGATCATGCGGTCCGTTGATCGGTGGCTCGCAACGGTGATCGTGCTCGCCGGATGTTCCGGCACCGATGCGGCGACCGGGATCACGACCGCGACCACCGGCACGACTGCGACCACCACCCCGACCACCACCCCGACCACCA
>JBMUCX010000200.1:0-3319 GCA_049458915.1 Ilumatobacteraceae bacterium | reverse complement strand
CAACGCCGTGAGAATCCGTCGCAACACCTTCACGAGCCCGATCGTATCGACCGGAATAAACGACGACGAGGCGCCGTTCGGCGCCTCGTGAGTCGGTGATCGGACAACTGTCGGTGGGGCTAACAAGAATCGAACTTGTGACCTCCGCCTTATCAGGGCGGCGCTCTAACCGACTGAGCTATAGCCCCGGTGGCGATGCGAGGTTATCGGCGCTCGAGCTCGATCTTCAACCGGCCCGCCGGTCGGGGCGACGCTCGACGACCTCTTCTTCGAGGACGGTCACCCTGACGCCACCGACGATGTCGCTCACCAGATTGAAGACCGTGGCCAACAGCACGGCGGCTCCCGTGCAGCCGGCGACGAGGAACAGTCCGATCACCCAGGCGTTGTCGAAGATCTCGTCACCGCGCAACTCGAACGTCTCCCACCCGAACTGGGTGAACCACCGCTCGACGTTGCCGATGGTGCCGGTGCTGTCGGCCACCCTCCACACGAGCACCCCAGCGGTGAGCAGCACGACATACGCGACCAGACAGAACGCCAGCGCCACTTTGAAGGTGCTCCAGGGGTCGACGTGTCGGATGACCCGCGTGACCCGCCGCACCCTGGACCGGCGAGGGCGCGGTGCGACCGTTCGCACCGAACCCGTCTGCACCGGTACCGCCTGAGCACCGGGATCCGGTGGTGCGTCGGGCACCGGCGGTTCGACCGGCGGAGGCGGTGGCTCATCCTGCTCGCTGACCATCACGATCTCCGGCAAGGCCAGATGAGGCAACTCGATCGGTCCGGTCTCGCCGAGACCGGCCGTCGGCCGAGCGGGCCCGTCCTCGTCGACGCTCACACGGCGAGTGTACGCAAGCACGACGGATCCGTCGGGTCGCCATCAGGGCAGGTCGGTCGCCCGGGCCGTCGCACGGGTCCCATCGACCTCGACCACGACCTCGACCACGACGCCGACCACGACGCCGACCTCACGAGCGTCGACCTTCCAGTCGACGAGCCGACCACCATTGTCCCTGGCGAGCGCAGCGGCTGCCTCGCGCCCTGCCGACACGCCCGCCAGCGCGGCAGCATCAGCAGCGAGTCGAGCTCGTCCTTCGGCTCCGAGAGCGCCGACGAACGCCACCGACCCCACGAGGACCGGCACCGTCAGCGCCATCATCGCCAATCCCACCATCACCGCCATCGAACCGCGGTCGCGCATCGCCGAACCCCTTCCGCTCGTCGACGACGAGCTCACACAGCTTCGGCAGCTTCGACTGCGACGAGCCCGACGGGCGGGCGATCAGTCCTCGTCTTCGACGGCGACGATCGGTGCGACGGAGGCGACGGTCTGCCCCTCACCGACGTTCATGATCCGGACACCGGTGGCGTCTCGCCCCTGCGAAGAGATCTCGCGGACGGCCATCCGAATGGTGACCCCGCCCGACGAGACCGCAACGATCTCGTCGTCGAGCGCCACCATGAACGCCGCTGCCACGAACCCCTTCTTGGAGGTGAGCTTGATGCCGCGGACGCCTTGGCCTCCCCGACCCTGGCGGTTGAACTTGTCGAGTTGCGTCCGCTTGCCGTACCCACCATCGGTCATGATCAGGATCGCGGTGTCGTCGCGGGCGACGTCGCACGACACCACGGCGTCCTCGGTGTTCTTGAGTTTCATGCCTCGGACACCGGCGGCGCTGCGGCCCATCGGTCGAACATCGTCCTCGTTGAACCTGATCGTCATGCCGTCGCGGCTCACCATGAAGATGTCGTCGCCCCCACCCGTCTCGATGACGCGGACGAGTTCGTCGCCGTCCTTCAGGTTGATGGCGATCAGTCCGTCACGACGCGACTTGTCGTATTCGTCGAAGGTGGTCTTCTTGACGACGCCGTTGCGGGTGGCGAAGAACAGGTAGCGATCACCGGCGAACTCGCGGGTGTCGATGATCGCCTGGATCTGCTCGTCGGGCTGCAACGGCAAGAGGTTGACGATCGGCATCCCCTTCGCCGTCCGCTCCCGCTCGGGGATGTCGAGCGCACGGAGTCGGTACACCTTGCCCCGATTGGAGAAGAACAGCAGGTGGGCGTGCGCCGTCGTGAAGATGACGTGACGCACGATGTCGTCGGCTTTGAGCTTGCCGCCCTGGACACCGCGTCCGCCACGGCCCTGGGCCTTGAAGGAACTGGCCGGCACGGCCTTGACGTACTGGGCCTGCGTCATGAGGATGACGAGTTCCTTGTCGTCGACGAGGTCTTCGATCGACATCTCGCCGTCGTCGTAGGTGATCTCGCACACCCGTGGCTTGGCGAAGGCCTCTTTGATCGCCCCCATCTCGTCCTTGATGACCTGTCGGAGCTTGACGTCATCGGCGAGGATCGACTCGAGTTCGGTGATCAACTCCCGCTTCTCCTCGAGTTCGCGATCGAGTTCGATCCGGGCGAGGCGGGTGAGGCGGCCGAGCGGCATGTCGAGGATGTACTCGGCCTGGACCTCACTGAACTCGAACGGTTCGGCCATGAGGCGTGTGCGGGCGTCGGCCCGATCGTCCGATGCCCGGATCGTCGCGATGATCTCGTCGATGACGTCCAGCGCCTTGATCAGGCCCTCGAGGATGTGCTCGCGGTCGCGCGCCTTGCGGAGTCGGAACTGCGACCGGCGGGTCACGACCTCGATCTGATGACGGACGTAACCCTCGAGTGCCGTCTTGAGGTTGAGCGTCCGGGGCACTCCGTCGACCAGGGCGACCATGTTGATCGAAAAGCTGCTCTGCAGCTGCGTCATCTTGAACAGGTTGTTGAGCACGACGTTCGCATTGGCATCGCGCTTCAGGCTGATCATGAGATTCGTCTCGCCACCGGCCGAGCCGTCGTTGACGTCCCGGATTCCGTCGAGGTCACCCGAGTCGACGAGTTCCTGGATCCGACCGGCGATCGCCGACACGCTCGTCTGGTACGGCAACTCGGTGACGACGATCTCGTACTGGCCGTTCTTGCCCTCCTCGATCGTCGCCTTGGCACGCATCTTCACGCTGCCCCGACCGGTCCGGTATGCATCGATGATCCCGGCTCGCCCGAGGATGTACGCCCCGGTCGGGAAGTCGGGACCCTTGACGTGCGCCATGAGTTCCTCGATCTCGCACTCGGGGTGGTCGATCAGATGGATCGTGGCGTCGATCACCTCACCCAGGTTGTGCGGCGGGATGTTCGTGGCCATGCCGACTGCGATGCCCTGGCTGCCGTTGACGAGCAGGTTCGGGAACCGCGCCGGGAGGACCGCCGGTTGGTCGGTCGTCCCGTCGTAGTTGGGGATCATGTCGACGGTGTCTTCGTCGATGTC
>JBMUCX010000199.1:0-3321 GCA_049458915.1 Ilumatobacteraceae bacterium | reverse complement strand
CGCAGTCGTGCGACGACCACAGCGCTGGCCACGCTCCTTGGTGATCCGCAGTCGTGCCACGACCACAGCTCGGTCCTTCGCCGCAGCCAGGTCACCGACCACAACTCGGTCCTTCACCCCGGCCCGGTCACCAACCCCGGCCCGGTCACCGACCACAGCCCGTTCACCGACCACAGTCCGGTCCCTCACCCCAGCCCGGTCCCTCACCCCAGCCCGGTCCCTCACCCCAGCCCGGTCCTTCACCCCAGCCCGACCATCGCCCATCGCCCGTGCAGCGTCCACCGTCCACTCGACGACCATGGTCGAGTCGGCATCCGCGGGCCGACGTCGGGACCTTCGGCGCTTCCCGGCTCACCGCCACCCCCGTTACGCTGCGCGCGTGCCTTGGCTGGTCACCGACGACGCCCGAGTCCTCGCATCGGCCGAACTCGCCGATGCCCGCCAGGCCCGACGACGCGGCCTGCTCGGCCGCGACCACCTCGACGGCGCACTCGTCCTGCGGCCGTGCCGATGGGTCCACACCCTCGGCATGCGGTTCCCACTCGACGTGGCGTTCCTCGACGACGGCGGCACCGTCGTGAAGACGATGCAGATGCACCAACACCGGGTCGGTGTGCCGGTGTGGCGGGCATCGACCGTCATCGAGGCCGAGGCGGGCGCGTTCGCCCGCTGGGGGCTGCGGGTCGGCGACGTCGTCGAGGTCCGGGACGACGACACGTGACCGGGATCCCCACCGAACCGAACCGCACCAGCAGCGGCACCGGCACGCTCTGGCTCGTCGCCACACCGATCGGCAACCTGTCCGATCTCACCCCACATGCCGTCGAGGTGCTCGGCCGAGTGGCACTCGTGTGCTGCGAAGACACCCGGCGCACGGGACGGCTGCTCCAGCACGCCGGAGTGCGGGCCGCTCGCCTCGCCGTCGCCAACGACCACACCGAGCACCACCGCATCGATGACGTGCTCGACGTGCTCGCCTCCGGAGGCGATGTCGCCGTCGTGACCGATGCCGGAACCCCGGGGGTCTCCGACCCGGGTGAGCGACTCGTCCGGGCCGCCATCGATGCCGGCCACACCGTGACCGCCGTGCCCGGCCCCGTCGCCGCCGTCGTCGCGCTCACGATCAGTGGCCTACCGACCGATCGATTCGTCATCGACGGCTTCGTCCCACGCAGCGGACGAGAGCGACGGTCCCACCTCGCCGAACTCGCCGCCGAGCGGCGGACGATCGTGCTGTACGAAGCGCCACACCGCATCGAACGGACCATCGCCGACCTCGCAGCGGCGCTCGGCCCCGACCGTCCCGTCGCCGTCTGCCGCGAACTCACCAAACTGCACGAGGAGGTCGTCCGAGGAACGCTCGGGACGATCGACCTCGGTACCCCGCGCGGTGAGTACGTGATCGTCGTCGGCGGCCGGCCCGACGCCCAGGCCCCGATCGGCGACGACGACGTCCGCACCGCCCTGCGGGCGGAACTCGCCGCCGGCGCCTCGACGAAGGACGCCGTCACCACCGTCGCAGCCGCCCTCGGCCTCCCCCGGAACCACGTCTACGACCTCGCCACGCGTTCGCCGGGTGTCTGACACCCGGCGTGACGGGTGGTGCTCCCCGTCCAGCGGCCGGGATTCGGTCCCATCGCCCTCGACACTGGACGGATGCGGCCACCGCGTACCGACCACGACGGCGCACTCCATCACGTCATGAACCGAGGAGCGCGGCGCGAACCGATCTTCACCAGCCGCGCCGACGGCGACCTGTTCCTGGCCGTCGTGGCCGAGCAACTCGACCGCTCAGGGCTCGAGATCCACGCCTACTGCTTGATGAGCAACCACTTCCACTTCCTGGCCCGCAGCCCGACGGCCCGACTGTCCGACTTCATGCAACACCTGTCGTCGGTCTACACGAGGGCGGTCAACCGTCGGTACGGACACGACGGTCCGCTGTTCCGAGGGCGCTTCCTCTCGAAGCCGATCACCTCGGACGCATACCTGAGGACCGTCAGCCGATACATCCACCGCAACCCCACCGACATCCGGCCACCGGTCGCCCTCGATCGATATCGCTGGAGCAGCTATCGGGCGTACCTCGAGCCGTCCGTCGCGCCGGACTGGCTGAGCACCGACCTGCTGTGGCCGCTGCACGGGAGCGATGTCGGACGGTTCCGACGACACGTCGAGGGAGACCCGATCCCGATCCGGCCCGACGAACTCCGCGACCTCGTCGCAATGGCGCTCGCCGCCGCCGGGGCCGACGACGACTCGCAGCGACTCGAGCGACTGGTGACCACCGCACTCACCACCCATCTCACCTCGACGGCCGCCGCCGCCGTACTCGAGCACCTCCGGTACCCGACCGCCGGCTCCATCCGGTCGGCGATGTGGCGGGCCCGGCGACACCTCGCCGACCACCCGGAGCACGCCGGCGTGCTCGCCACCATCCTCGCCACCGCCAGCGTCACGCCGGGTGTCTGACACCTGGCGAACGCAGGGCGGTACTCTCCACCCGGTGAGCGAGTACGTGTCGGTGGCCACGCCTGGACCGGTCGCTGCGTTCTTCGATCTCGACCGCACGCTCATCGCCGGATCATCCGCGTTCACCCTCGCCGCGGCAGCGAGATCGATGGGGCTCATGCCCACACACGAACTCCTGCGCGACGGCGCCACCGCCGTCGCCTTCCGACTCCGAGGTGACCACGCGACCGGAGTCGCCGACGATGCCCGGGACCGGATCCTCGGATTCGTCCGGGGCCAACGTCAAGACGACCTCGTCGCACTCAACGAACGAGTCCTCCCCGTCCTGCTCGGCAAGGTCCGACCCGAGGCCCGTCGACTCGTCGACATCCACCGCCACGCCGGACGAGCCACCTACATCGTGTCGGCCGCCCCACAGGAGATCGTCGAACCGCTCGCCATCTCACTCGGCATGACCGGCGGACTCGGCACTCGGGGGAGGGTCGTCGACGGCGTCTACTCCGGCGACCTCGACGGACCGTTCTGTTACGGCGCCGGCAAGGTCGATGCCATCCGTGAGATCGCCCGCTTCGAACGACTCGATCTCGGCCAGTGCTACGCCTACAGCGACTCGTCGAGCGACCTGCCGATGCTCGAAGCGGTCGGCCACCCCGTCGTGGTCAACCCGGACTCCAAACTCGAGCGACACGCTCGCGACCACGGCTGGCCGGTCGTCATCTTCAGCCGCCGCACCAAGACCGTCGTCCGCCGCACGTTCGTCGCCATCGGCACCACCGCTGTGGCCGCCACGACCTTCGCCGCCGGCCTCGAAGTCGGGATGCGACGGGCGATGCGTTCGCCGGGTGTCTG
>JBMUCX010000198.1:0-3323 GCA_049458915.1 Ilumatobacteraceae bacterium | reverse complement strand
CCCTCGGCCGACGATTCGACGCGGCGGCCCGCCGCACGATCTGAAGCACCTGTGCACGGCACCCGACCCGCCACGCACCTAACCTTTCGGGTGTGTACGGCATCGCCATCACCGCTGCGTCGTGCCTCCGCGCCGGGACCGACGTCCGGATCGCCTGGGTCGTGGCGTCGACCGGGATCCCCGATGTCGATCCGACCGATGCCGTGGCACTCACCCCCGGCGGCGGGCGGATGGGCGGCCTGGCGGCAGGTGCACTCGACGCCCACCTCACCGCGCTCCCGGCGAGTGATGCCGGCATCCTCGTGCCGATCGAGTTCTCGGTCACCGACGCGCTCATCGCCGGCGTGCCGGAGGGCAGCGGCGCAACGCTGGCGGTCGTCCCCGGTCGATCGTTCCCCGAGGAGTTGTGGCCATTGCTCCTCGAGCGCCGGCCGGTTCGCCTGACGGCCACGCTCGAGGATCGACGGATCACGACGATCGAACTCTCGACTCCCGAGGGATCCGACGGCGAGCGCTCGTCGATCGAGCGTCACGACGACCGCATCGTCACGGTGCTCCACCCCGTGCCCCGGCTCGCGGTGTTCGGCGCCGGGCCGATCGCCGATGCACTCGACAGCGGGGCGCGATGGCTCGGCTGGCAGGTCGCGCGGGCGGCGGATCCCGAACGGGGTACCGGCCTCATGAACGGTCTGGCCCGAACCGATTCGGCGATCGTGATGGGGCACGACGTCGAGGCGGCGGGTCGGGTGCTCGAAGCAGCGCTCGAGAGCGGAGCGGGGTACGTCGGCTCGATCGGCTCGGTCCGGATGCAGGAGCAACGGGCGGACTGGTTGGCCTACCGCGGCGTGACCGACCTGTCGAGGGTGCACGGCCCTGCGGGTCTCGACATCGGCTCTCGGACGCCGGCCGAAGTCGCGCTGTCGGTCCTCGCCGAGGCGGTCGCCGTGCATCGCGCTGCGGTCCGCAGCTGAGGACACATCGCCCCCGGCACGACTGGATGCTCCGGACAGTCGTCCGTAGGATGGACGCCGATGAGCGATGAGCTGGATCCGAAGCACGTTCTGACATCGATCTGGGCGTCGAACGGTGGTGCCGACGTGGAGGTCGACGAGGACTGCAGTCCGACCAAGCAGTGCCGGAACATGAAAGACATCACGTTCGACGGTTTCGCTCCCGAGGGTTCCGACATCGGTTCGGCATGGCGGTCCCTGTTGGCCCGCGAGGGCAAGCTCCGTCCGGGTGCCGAGACGATCCGCGATCTCGTCCTCGGTCCCGATCGAGACCGCTGACCGACGTGACCGACGGCGCTGTGTTCCCTCCGACCGGCGTCGCCGATCTCACCGCCTCGTTGCGGGGCCACGGGTACGTCCCGGATCGCGGGCTGTCGACCGCTGCGTTCCTGGCCCTCAAACTCGGACGTCCACTGCTGCTCGAAGGCGAGGTGGGCGTCGGCAAGACCGAACTGGCGAAGACCCTGGCGGTGCTCTACGGCCGGGAACTGATCCGCCTGCAGTGCTTCGAGGGGATCGACGCCGGGCAGGCGATGTACGAGTGGGATTACGCCCGCCAGATGCTCGCGATCCGAGCGATGAGCGGTGAGCGGGGGACCGAGGAGTCGGCCGTCGCCCAGCTCTTCGGACCGGAGTACCTCGTCGAGCGGCCGCTGCTCCGGGCGATCCGATCCGGCGCCGGATGCGTCCTGCTGATCGACGAGGTCGACCGGGCCGACGACGAGTTCGAGGCCTTCCTGCTGGAGATCCTGTCCGACTTCCAGATCACCATTCCCGAGCTCGGGCCGATCATCGCCCCGAGTCGGCCGATCGTGGTCCTGACCTCGAACCGGACCCGAGAGCTCCACGACGCCCTGAAGCGGCGGTGCCTCTACCACTGGATCGGGTTCCCGGCCGCCGATCGGGAGGTCGAGATCGTCATGGCCCGGATGCCCGGCACCGTGGCGCAGATGGCCACGAAGGTCGTGGGGGCCGTCAACCGCCTTCGGGACATGGATCTCGCCAAGCCCCCCGGCGTCGCCGAGACCATCGACTGGGTCGAGGCGCTCGGGGCCGTCGGCGCCACGGACCTCACCGACGAGGTCGCCGTCGACACGATCGGCGCCGTGCTCAAGGACCGCGACGACGTCGACCTCGTCGTGGACGCGATCTCCGATGTCGTCGCCGGCTGAGGCGGTCGCCGACGGCGGTTTCACCGCCCTGTTCGTCGAGTTCTGCGGCGAACTCCGCGCCGCCGATCTCCCCGTCGGCTCCGACGACGTGATGGCGCTGTGTGCGTCGCTCGCCGAACTCGACCCGACCGACATCATGGACACCTACTGGGCGGGTCGTTGCACGGTGGTCAGCCGCCGCGACCACATCCCGGTCTACGACGACGTCTTCCGTCGTTTCTTCCTCGACGAACGGATCGACGGCGACGACGACCCACGGATCACGATGCGGGCATCGACCAACGCCCAGGGTGTCCTCCAGGTCCCCGACGCCGAGCAGTCCGGCTCGTCCGACCTCGACGAGGACGAGTTCCATCTCGGTCTCCAGGCGTCGACGATCGACGTCCACCGCACGAAGCACTTCGCCGACTGCACCCCGGAGGAACTCGCCGCGCTCCGCCGGATCATGGCCGCGATCCGTCTCACGCCGCCGCGTCGCCGGAGTCGACGGCAGACACCGGCCGGCTCCGGTCGACGGTTGCACATCCGACGGATGGTCCGCGAGACGATGCGACGGCACGGCGAGCCGGACCGGTCGCTCTACGCCGAACGCAAGCTGCGACCCCGGCCGCTGATCCTCCTGCTCGACGTCTCGGGGTCGATGTCCGACCACTCCCGGAACCTGCTCCAGTTCGCCTACTCGACCAAGCGCGCCGCCGGTCGTGTCGAGGTCTTCTGCTTCGGCACCCGGATCACCCGGATCACGCCACAACTCGACCGTCGGCGGCCCGACGAGGCCATGGCCCGTGCCGCTTCAGCCGTGTTCGACTGGGACGGTGGCACCCGCATCGGGGACAGCATCACCGAGTTCGTGCGCCGCTGGGGACGACGCGGTCTCGCCCGAGGTGGGATCGTGGTGATCTGTTCCGACGGACTCGACCGGGGTGACCCCGAGACCCTCGAGCGGGCGATGGAACAACTCTCACGGCTCTGCCACCGTGTGGTCTGGATGAACCCCCACGTCGGGGACCGCACCGGCGTCGTGCCCAACACCCTCGGCATGATGATCGCCGAGCCGTACATCGACGAGGTCTGGTCGGGGCACAACCTGCGAAGCCTCGAGCAGTTCGCAAGGGCGCTGCCGGCGCTGAGATGAACCGGT
>JBMUCX010000197.1:0-3408 GCA_049458915.1 Ilumatobacteraceae bacterium | reverse complement strand
CCGGCTCGGGCTCAGCAACCGCCGGCGCAGCGACCACCGGCGCAGCGACCGCCGGCGCCGACACCACCGGCTCGGGCTCGGCGACCGCCGGTGCTCCGGCATCTCCGACGACGGCGACGACGGATCCGACCTCGATCGTTGCCCCCTCGGCGACACGGATCTCGACGAGTACGCCGGCGATCGGAGACGGCACCTCGGTGTCGACCTTGTCGGTCGAGACCTCGAAGAGCGGCTCGTCGGCAGCGACGGTGTCGCCGACCTGCTTGAACCATTGCGTGATCGTTCCCTCGGTGACGGTCTCACCGAGTTGGGGCAGGGTGACGTCAGCCATGTCGTCGGTCTCCTCGTGGTGCTGTGTTCAGGGATGCTGCGGTACTCATGATGCGCTCCGACTCATCCGTTGAAATCTCGGCCGGTCATCGACAGCACGGTCTCGCCGAACAGTTCGGACAGGCTCGGGTGCGGCTGGATGAACGCCGCGACCTCGTCGACGGTCGCTTCCCAGTTGACGGCGAGATAGCCGCCCGACAGTTGCTCGGTCACCCAGGGCCCGACCATGTGGACGCCGAGCACCTGACCCGCCGTGCCGTCGGGCCGGCGCGCCGCGATGACCTTCACCAGACCATCGGTCTCGCCGAGGATCTGGGCCCGACTGTTGAACTTGTACGGATGCTTTCCGACGACCACGTCGAGTCCGGCCTCGCGACAGGCGTCCTCACCGGGGCCGACGAACGCCACCTCGGGGTGGCAGTAGATCGCCCACGGCACCCGGTCGTAGGCGACCGGAAGCGGTTGCTCGCCGAGCAGGTGCTTCACCACCATGACCGCCTCGGCGTACCCGACGTGCGCGAGTTGCGGCGTGTCGACCAGGTCTCCGATCGCATAGACGCCCGGTTCACCGGTCCGGCAGTACTCGTCGACCTCGACGAAGCCCCGCTGATCGACGCGCACCGCCGTACCGTCGAGACCGAGTCGGTCGGCGAACGGGCGCCGACCGACCGACACCACGCACGCATCGACCTCGACCGACTCGCCGTCCCCGAAGTGGACGACGGTGCCGCCCGAGGGCGTCGGCGTGTGCCCGGTCACGCGCACACCGGTTCGGATGTCGATCTGCTTCTTCTTGAAGCTGCGGACGACCACGTTGGCGACGTCGGCGTCGAGGCCGGGGAGGATCTTCGGCAGCCCTTCGAGGATGGTGACGGTCGCGCCGAGGTCGGCGAACGTCGAGGCGAACTCGCAACCGATCGCCCCGCCGCCGATCACGGCGACGCGGGAGGGGACGTGATCCAGGTCGAGCACCTCGTCGCTCGTGAGGATCGGTCCACCTCGCTCGAAGTTCGGGATGAGTCGCGGCACGGACCCCGAAGCGAGCACGACGTGAGCGGCACCGAGCGTCACCGTCGACCCATCGGCCATGTCGACCCGCACCGAGCGGTCGGGACCGAGTGAGCCGACACCGTTGAAGACCTCGACCTTGCGACCCTTGCACATCGCACCGATCCCACCGACCAGACCGGCCACGATCTTGCGCTTCCGGGCCTGCGTGACCGCGAAATCGACCGTGCTCGTGCCGGAACCGATGCCGAACTGCTCGCTGTGATCGACGTGGCGCTTCACCGCTGCGGTCTCGAGGAACGCCTTGGCCGGGATGCAACCACGGTTCAGACAGGTGCCACCGAGCGCATCCATCTCGACCAGCGCGACACCGAGTCCGGCCGAGGCACCGTACAGGGCCGCCGAGTAGCCACCGGGACCGCCACCGATGACGATCAGATCGAAGGTTTCACTCACCTGCGCCACGGTATCCGGCCGACCGCCTGCTCACGACAGGATCCACCGGACCTGCTCGTCACCGCGCTCGTAGAACAGCACGCGGGATGTGCCGTCGACGGTGCCCACACCGAACTCGAGCGTGCACGTGCCGAGTTCGGGGCCCGACGGCCCACACGTCGTGGACCCCAAGCCGACCGGCCGTGCCGAAGCGATGAGCCGGAAGCCGTCGGTCGGATCGTCGTCCACGACACCGCCGAGGGTGATGCTCACCCGGACCACGCCACCCGACTCCTCGACGGCGTCGACGACGACCGCCATGTCGCCGACCTCCACGGATTCCCCGATTCCCACGGCTGGCTCGGGATCATCGCCCGTGGCCACCTGGAACAGCAGTGCCGCTCCGGCCAGCATGATCGCCATCCCGCACGCGAGCGACAGCAGCAGCAGGGTCCGGGTCTTCACGACGGGGAGGGTAACGGCGCGCGACCTGGCGACCGCCCGGCGTCCGCCGGCGGTACCCGGTAACATCGCGGTGTGTTGCGACGCGCCCCACTGATCCTCCTGGGTGTCTCGCTCGCGGCCTGCGCCTCGTCGACCGGGACGCCAGCGGCCGAACCAGACGTTGCGGCGACGACCGTCGTGGTCGATGCCGAGGTCTCCGATCCGGGCACCAGCGATCCGGGCACCAGCGAGCAGACGCAGACCGACGTGCCATCGTCGAGCGTTGCCGCCGACGATGGTGCCGATCAGTCGATCGACACCGTCGCACCGGCGACGGAGGTACCCGAAGCGCTCCGCTTCAGTGCACCGCTGATCGGCGGCGGCGAGATCGACATGGCGGCCCTCGCCGGTCGTCCGGTCCTGCTGTGGTTCTGGTCGCCCTTTTGAAGCATTTGCAACCGTGAAGCCCCCTCGGTCGAGGAGGCGACGAAACGATGGGCCGGACAGGCGGAGTTCGTCGGCGTGGCGTGGTCGGGTTCCGACGACGACTACCGCGAGTTCATCGACCGTCACGGCGTGACGTTCCCGCAGATCGACGACACCGCCGCCGACGTGTTCCGGCGCTTCGGGGTCGCCGCCCAACCGGCGTTCGCCGTGATCACCGCCGAGGGTGAGGTCCAAACCCTCCTCGGTGCTGCTGACGACGAATTGCTCGACCAGATCGTCCAGGCCGCCATCGACGGCTGACGCTCTCCTCGCCGGTTCCCTCGTCGGCGGTCTTCAGTCGTCGATCGGCAGTTGTCAGTCGTCGATCGGCGTGGCATCGATGCACGCCGACACCCGGTCGTTGTAGTCGGCCTCGAATGCCGTGAACCAGTTCCGACCTTCGAAGCAATCGACGTAGAGCACCTCGAACGGGATCACCCATCGCTCGACCTCACCGGCGACCACCAGTTCCTCGAAGCACGGTACGGCCCCCCGCACGAGCGCCGTGAACTCCTCGTCCGACACTTCGTACCACCGCCCCTCCCAGGAATACTCGGCGATGCCGCACTCGGGATGGAGGAGAGCGACCGGGGCGAACCGGGGGTCGATCTCGCCGGCATCGATCGCTTGCTGGAAGCACGCAGCGGCCGATGCCGCATCTTCGATGCCGTAACACTCGTCGACGGTCGATTCCCCGAACGAATC
>JBMUCX010000196.1:0-3469 GCA_049458915.1 Ilumatobacteraceae bacterium | reverse complement strand
GCAGTCGGCCGTGGGGAGTCCGACCGAGGTCGAGATGGGCCCGTGCGGCGGCCATGTGGAATCGGGGTGACTCCGTCGCGTCGTCACTCCGATCGAAGTACTCGGTGACCGCTTCGAGCAGTTCGAGCGCCTCGGCCGGCCGCCCGAGCGTGCACAGCAGTTGAGCGAGTCGGGTGGTCACCTTGGCGGCGATGAACCGATCCGAACCGAGCAACTCGAGTGCGCGGCGGTACTCGTGCTCGGCGGCCGAGCGATGGCCGACCGCTTCGAGATCGGTCGCCAGATTGGCCCTGTCGATCGCTGCGGCGGTCGTGGCTCCGGTCGATTCGTGGATGGCGATCGCCGAGCGCAGGAGCCGGATCGCCTCGTCGAGGTCGTCATTGGCCCGGTGCACGCGAGCGGACATCGCATCACACTCGGCGATGCGACGGAGGTCGCCGGTGTCCCTGGCGTGATCGATGCACTCGCTCAGTAACTCGAGAGCCTCGAACTCGTCCTCGACCGGCGAGTGGTCGGCGAGGCACCACGCCAGACGGTAGGCGGCGTGAGCGATCCGATCGTCGTCACCGGTGGCTCGGGCGACCGCGAGCGCTCGACGGAGGTGCTCCTCGGCCAGGTCACCTCGCCCGAGTTCCCAGTGAGCAGCGGCGATCCGATCGTCGGCTCGAGCCGAGAGGATGGCATCACCGATGCCTCGGGCGAGCGCCTGCGCCTCGACGAACTGCTGGAGCGCCCCGGAGTTGTCACCGATCGAACCGAGGTGCTCTCCGAGATCGAAGCGGACATCGATGGCGCGAACGGAGTCGTCGGCCTCGGTCGTCAGTTCGACCGCTGCGTTCAGATGGGCTCCGACGTCGATGTTGCCGATGTGACGTGCGAGGTGAGCGATGGCGGAGTGGACGTGGCCGAGTTCGAGCGGCGGTGCATCGTCGACGTGGAGCAGGGGTTCGAGCGCCTCGTAGGCGTCGTCCGGACGGTCGTCCGCAACGGCGAGTTCGGCGAGTCGTCGGACGAGGCCGATCCGGGTACCGACCTCACCGAGTCGTGCAGCGATCGAGGCCGCTTCGACGCACCACCCCTCGAGTTCGTCCGATCGGTCGTCCCATTCGGCGTCGATCTGCGCGAGCAACTCGGCGAGTCGGTCGGTGGGCTCGGGGTCGGTTCCGGCGATGTCGGATCGGTCGCTCACAGGTCCTCCTGGGTCGTGCTGGGCCATGAGGAGAACGCACGCAGGTCCACCGTTCGTGATGCCCCGACGGCGCCACTCGGCCTGAATTCTGTGGCAGCGATCCCGGCCGAAACCCGCACGATCGCTGCCACAGAATTCGGGCACGGGCTTCGTGGAAGCGATCCCGACAGCTGACCGCGTGATCGCTGCCACAGAGTGGTCAGGGTCAGTCGTCGGTCAGGTTGCGGATGGTGTCGTGGACCTGCCAGGGACGCTCGAGCGCGTCGTTGCCGCTGGCGTACGCACGAGCCACATTGGCCCGGGTCTCGTCGCCGGTCGCCGCCCACGCCTCGGCGCACTCGGACCACGCCCTGCCGCCCGACTTCAGTCCTCGACGGGCGGTGAGCATCGTCGCCCGACGGCCGGCTTCGATCGCCTCGAGAACCCGGTCGATGCTCGACGCCGCCGCGTCGGTCACGGGGTGATCCGTCACCACGACCACGAGATCCTCGACGTGGAGGTCAGGCGGCACCACCGCCTCGGCGACCCATCGCCGGGGCTGGTCGCGAACCGGGACGACGGCGAGGACGCCGAGTGACGAGCGGTCGAGGATGCGCAGCCAGGTTCCCTCCGGCGACGAGGTGTAGACGACACGGAGCCGACCGGGTGACGTCATCGTGATCAGTGGGGGCTCGATCGGAGGATGCGCCGCCACAGTTTCGAGCCGCAAGGGGGGCGGCGGAATCGGCCTGCCACCACCGAAGGGGGATGCAGCACGAGGACGCGGTGACATCACCGCCCGACCACCCCCCGATGACGCGAGTCGACGGGTCGGCACCGCCGGTGGAGGGTCGGGACGGCGACGCCGGCGCTCGTCGTCGAGGTCGAACCATCGGGGTGGGACCGCTCGGAGCAGGCCGTCGAGCCAATCGCTGCCGAGCTCGTCACCGGCTCCACCGGCTCGAACGAAACGGGCGATCACCTCGACCCCGCTGTGAAACGCTCGGTAGTCGTCGGGATCGAGCTCGCGCAGCACGGCGTCACCCTCCGCATCTCGGGTGAGTTGCTCGGTCGCCCGTCGGAGTCGCGAGTCGAGGAGCCGGGGATCGATCGGTCCGGTGCCGCCCATCCGTTCGAGCAACGCCCCGATCGATTCGACGGCCGCCACGGCCCGGACGAGCGGATGCTCGACGTCGTCGTCGGCGACCGCCAACCCGACGACGACCAGTCCGAAGTCTGCTGCGGCCCGGCCACGCGGGTCGAACGAGAGGTCTCGCCTCCGACCGGTCGTCGGATCACCGCCGATGCGCCGAGTGGCGCTGCGGTTCGGGTCGTCACGAAGAACTGTCTCGAGGCCCAGCGCGGTCTCGTCGCCGAGGAGCGAGACGAGAATCGGATCGTCGGCCGGACTCCCCGTGCGGGTGCTCTCGATCCCGACGAGTCGGCGGGGAACCGCGAAATCGACCGACACGACCACGTCGCCGAGGTCGACCGACGCCATCCCGGCTGGTCCGGGAGTCGTGCCGATCAGATCGATGACGCCGGTCTCGGCGACGTCGAGTGGCACCACCGTGACCTGTTCGCCCTGGTACGGCACGACGCTCCAGCGGTTCACGACCGCTCACTCCCGGCCATGGCCAGGACCAGCACACGCAGGTCGACGATTTTGGCGATGAGACGCTGACGACGCCGACGAATGGCGGTCGGGGACCGGAACAGAGCATCCTTCCCGGTGGCGAACCACAGAGCCGGCCAGCGGAGACGCTCGTGAGCGGGCACGCCTGCGGCCGGAACCGGCACGCCGGTGAGATCGATGTCCTGGTCGGCCTCGAGCGTGATCCACGTCAGCACTCCTGACACGGTGACCGGGTCGGAGCCGAGTAGATCGGTGAGCGCCCTGAGACGGTTCAGGATGTCGGCGACCTCGGCTGTCGTCGGACCGTCACCGACCGGCTCGGAGCGATCTTCGAGCATCTCGTCGGCACCCGCCATCTCGAATCGGCTGTTGCCGTTCGCGATCTCGGCACACACGCTCCTGCACGTCGTCCGGAAGTAGCCACCGATGTTGCCGATCGGGGACGGATCGTTCGCGACCCGGCGGAGCATCCTCACGAGGGCCTCGGCGATCACGTCATCCGGTTCGAGCCCGAACTTCCAGCGTCCCATCGCCCCACGGGCAACCTTGCGGGCATCTGGTCCGTAGGCCTGGCCAGGCGTCATCCTGCTGTCCACACCACCGAAGACGTACTCGATGATCTCCTTCTGGCGTAGTTCCAGCTCGATGCGCTCTCGGCGGCGGCA
>JBMUCX010000195.1:0-3531 GCA_049458915.1 Ilumatobacteraceae bacterium | reverse complement strand
CGAGGGTTTCCGCCTGGCCGAACCGCCCGACCCCCGGCCGTCGCTGACGGGGGCGGCCTTCGGTCCACGCGCCGTCCGGATCGCCGGGACCGCCGACCGGATGGTGCTCAACATGGTGACCGCCCGGACCGCGGCCCGCCTCGCCGCCGGTCATCCCAACACGGCGGTCTGGCTCTCGGCCGCGATCGATCCCACCGAGGCCGAACGGGCGTGGATGACTCGGGGATTCGTCGGATACCTGGCGGCTCCGGGATACGCCGAGATGTTCACCGAGGCTGGTTTCGGTGAACTCGTCGAGTACGCACGGACCCGGCCGGGCCCCAAAGAGATCTTTGCCCGCATGCCGCCCGACCTCCTCGATCGCGTCGCTCTCGTCGGTGACGAGGCGACGGTACGTCGACGGATCGAGGAGTACCGCACCGCCGGCGTGACCGAGATCTGCGTCGTCGCCCCGGCCCCCGATCTGCCCGTCGCCGCACGCACACTGGAAGCACTGGCGCCGACGAGTTGAAGCGAGTCGGTCCGCGACGACCGAAGCCGTGCTCAGATCATCCGGGCATCGAAATCGACGCCGAGCAGGTGTTTGCCGAGCACCTCGTTCAACTTCGGCGCCACCATGATGTGCTGCGTGACCACATGGGCATCGCGGACACAGCGGCCGAGGGCGCTCGTGTCGTACACCGCCGCTCCACCGGCGAGGGTCCATGCGGCATCGGTGACGGCGACGCACTCGGAGGCCGCATGTGCCGCGGCCAGCCGCATCGCCACCCGACGATCGACGTCGACGGCCCCTCCCGCCGAGGCCAGTTCCCAGGCGGCACCGACCTCGTCACGCAGGAACGCCCGGGCACTTCGCCAACGTGCCTCGGCCCGGGCGTACTCGGTTTGAGCGAAGCCGCTCTGGGCGAGCGTCCGGGTCGAGAACTGCGGGGTCTTGACCGCTGCGAGCCCGACGAGCTCGTCCAGGGCCCGACGTGCGATCCCGAGTCCCGTCGCGGCGAGGCCGAGGGCCAACAACGTGAAGTTCGGGAACCGCGCGATCGGGTCGTCGACGTGGATCCGGCCGACTCCCGGGAGCACGGTCCGCTCGGCCGGGACGAACGCATCCGACACGGAGATGTCGAGCGACCCCGTTCCGCGCAGACCGGCGGTGTGCCAGGTGTCGTGGAACTCGACCTGATCCGCCTCGAAGAAGCACACCCGCTGCGTGCCGTCGTCGCACATCGCGCCACCGACGATCCATTCGCAGTGCTGCGTGCCGCTCCCCCACTGCCAGCGACCCGACACCCGGAAGCCGTCACCGTCCGCGACCCCTCGACCGTTCGGGGCGAAGACCCCGCCGGTCGCCACTGCGGGTGACGAGAACACCCGTCGAGCCACGTCCGGTTCGAGGAACGCCGCCATCGACGAGGTCGTCGACGCGATGCCGGAGCACCACCCGGCCGAACCGTCACCGGTCGCGACCTCCACGATCGCATCGATCATCGTCACCGGCCCGGTGCCGGGACCCCCGTACGCCCGGGGGAGGCACATGGTGAACAGTCCGGCGTCGGCGAGCGCAGCCGACGTCCGAGCGGGCAGGCGACGTTCGTGCTCGGCGACGTCGGCCTCCTCCCGAGCGATGCCGGCCGCGCGCCGGATCGACTCGGCCGTCAGGAGGGTCGTCGAAGGCATGATCCGATGGTACGCGCCGCAGTGCGTCGGTTTCGATCCGGCCGACGACGCACCCGGTACCGTGGCCGGTCGTGACGACGACCGAATCGCCGACCGACACGACCAACGGCTGGAACCTCGCCGACGTGTTCGAACGGATCGCCCGACAGATCCCCGACGAACTCGCTCAGCAGCAGGGCGATCGACGGCTCACCTGGAGCGAGTTCGACCAGCGCGCCGACGGCGTGGCGCGACGACTCCTCGACGCCGGTCTGACCGAACAGGACAAAGTCGCCCAGTACCTGTTCAACTGCCCCGAGTACATCGAGTCGCTCTTCGCGTCGTTCAAGTCCGGAATGGCCACCGTCAACACGAACTACCGATACGCCGCCGACGAACTCGTCTATCTGTGGGACAACGCCGACGTCGTGGCCGTCGTCTTCCACGGCACGTTCGCCCCGTCGATCGAACCCATCCGCGATCGTGTCCCCCGGGTCCGTCTGTGGCTCTGGGTCGACGACGGTGCGGGTCCGTGTCCCGATTGGGCCGTCCCGTACGAGCACGCGGCCTCGGCGCCGACCGACGGACCGGTTCGCGGACCGTGGGGCCGCAGCGGCGACCACCTGTTCCTGCTCTACACCGGCGGCACCACCGGCATGCCCAAAGGAGTCATGTGGCGCCAGGACGACATGTTCCTCGCGCTCGACGCAGCGAACAAGCGGCGTATGCCCCCGGAACAGAACCTCGACGCCGTCAGCGACCGGGTCGTCCGGGCCGGGCCGCGGGGACTGCCCGGTGCTCCACTCATGCACGGCACCGGACTCTTCAATGCGATCAGCACCCTGATGATCGGCGGATCGGTGACGACGATGACCGGGCGACACTTCGATCCGGTCGAACTGCTCGACACCATCGAGCGGTTCGGCATCAACTCGGTGTCGATCGTGGGCGACGCCTTCGCCAAGCCGATCCTTCGAGCACTCGACGACGAACCCGACCGATGGGACGTCTCCTCACTCCGGGTCCTGTTCTCCTCCGGTGTGATCTGGTCCGGGGAGACCAAGGCCGGCCTCCTGCGGCACAACCCCCGCCTGATCATGGTCGACGCGCTCGGTTCGAGCGAGGCGATCGGCATGGCGACCAACACGACGACCGCCGATGGCGGCGGCGCAACGGCCCGCTTCGAGCTCGGTCCGAACGCCCGCGTGGTGACCGAGGACGGGCGCGACGTGGTGCCGGGCTCGGGCGAACTGGGTCGGGTCGCCCTGCGAGGCTTCACGCCCATCGGTTACTACAAGGACCCGGAGAAGTCGGCCGCGACGTTCCAGGTGATCGACGGGCAGCGGTACTCGATCCCGGGCGACTGGGCCGAGGTGCTGGCAGACGGTTCGGTGAAGCTGCTCGGCCGGGGGAGTCAATGCATCAACACCGGCGGCGAGAAGGTCTACCCCGAGGAGGTGGAGGAATGTCTGAAACTCCACCCACTGGTCGCCGATGCCGCTGTCGTCGGCGTCCCCGACGAACGATTCGGTGAAGCCATCACCGCCATCGTCGAACTCGACCGGCGCGCCGACGACGCCGTCGACCCGGCCACCGACGACCTGGCCGCGGAACTGATCGACCACGTCAAGCAACGGCTCGCCAGATTCAAGGCTCCGAAGTCGGTGCTCGTCGTCCCGACGATCGGTCGCGCCGTCAACGGCAAACTCGACTACCGCCGCTTGAAGGCGTTCGCCGTCGAGCAGCGGGAGTGACACCGGCCTACGCTCCGGGCGTGTCCGTGACGCTGAACTGGTCGAAGTTCGACGCCGTCCTGTTCGACCTCGACGGGGTCCTGACGCCGACGGCCGAGTCGGGCTGGGAGACGATGCTCGACAA
>JBMUCX010000194.1:0-3577 GCA_049458915.1 Ilumatobacteraceae bacterium | reverse complement strand
GCGCCGACGCGCCCTCGTTCGCCGAACTCGGCATACCGCACTGGATCTGCTCGGCGCTCGAGCGCCGCGGCATCACACATCCCTTCGAGATCCAGGCGGCGACGATCGCCGACGCGATGGCCGGCCGCGACGTCAGCGGTGCCGCACCGACCGGGTCGGGCAAGACCCTGGCCTTCGGTGTGCCGCTGATCGCCATGACGCCCAAGGGTCGCCCCCACCACCCGAAGGCGCTCGTGCTCTCCCCCACCCGTGAGCTCGCCGACCAGATCACCGACGAACTCTCGAGCCTGTCCGGTCGAACCCGAGTGGCCGCCGTCTACGGCGGTGTCGGCTACGGCAAGCAGGTCGCCGCGCTGAAGAACGGTGTCGACGTGCTCGTCGCCTGCCCGGGGCGCCTCGAGGACCTGATGGCGTCGGGCACCGTGCGCCTCTCCGAGGTGGAGCGGGTCGTCATCGACGAGGCCGACCGCATGGCCGACATGGGCTTCCTGCCCGTCGTGCGTCGCATCCTCGACCAGACGACGTCACGGCAGCAGACCGTGCTGTTCTCCGCCACGCTCGACGGTGACGTCGGGGCGATCGTGCGCCAGTACCAGAACGACCCGGTGCGTCACGAGGTGACGATCGACGAGGGCGACACCGTCCCGGCCGAGCACGTGTTCTGGACCGTCAAGCGCGAGGAGCGCAACGCACTGCTCGCCCGCACGCTCACCGCGGTGTGGCCGGCCGTCGTGTTCTGCCGTACCCGTCACGGGGCCGAGCGTCTCGCCAAGCAGCTCGACCAGGCCGGCGTGTCGACGGTGTCGATCCACGGTGGCCGCAGCCAGCAGCAGCGCACCCGTGCCCTCGCCGATTTCACGAAGGGCCGTGTCCAGGCGATGATCGCCACCGATGTCGCAGCGCGTGGCATCCACGTCGACGACGTGGCCGTGGTCGTGCACTACGACGTGCCCGAAGACCACAAGGCCTACGTCCACCGGTCGGGTCGCACGGCCCGCGCCGGGCGCGGCGGCCTGGTGATCTCGCTCATCGAGCCGAACGGCCAGCGTGCGGCCCGCCGCATGCAGCGTGAGGCCGGCATCGACGCGGAAGTGACTGCGCCCGACCTCGAGGTGCTCGCCGATCACCGCTCGACCATGCCGGCGCCCGAACGACGCCCGTTCGAGCCCGCCGCGCCGGCGCAGCGTGACGACAGGCCCGCCAAGCCGGGCAGGTCGGTCAAGCCAGCCGGCTCGCGCCGACAGAACGCCCGGGCCGCCGGACGTCCGGCGCGCCAGGGCGATCAGCGCTCGGGCGGTCGACGCAGCGACGTCACAGGCCGTCCCACGAGTAGTGGTACACGCCGGCCCACGAGGGGTTCAGGCGCAACCGGCCGGAACAACTGAAGTCGGTCGACGCCGGCGGGAGCTCGCACCCGAGGTTGCCGCTGACCCGGTCGGCATCGAAGCCTCCGTCGAACGAGAACCCGCTCGCCGCCGGGTTCGACGGGTTGACCGTGACCGACATGTCGATGGTGATCTTCACGTTCTTTGAGAAGGTCCGGCTCCGGTACTTCTTCGAGAAGTGCCGCTTGTACTCGAAGTCGGTCTCACCGTAGAAGTAGTCGACTCCGTTGATCGTCTTCGGGTACTGCATGATCAGTTCCTCGGTCAGCATCGACCCGCCGTGCGCCTTGTGGGTGTACGTGAGATCGAAGTAGAGCTTCTCGACCCCGTCACAGGTGATTTGGATCGTGCTGCCCTCGGCGAGGGTGATCGAACTACCGGCGATCCGGATCGAGCCGTCGGCGCTTGCGGAGAAGTTCGCGCAGCCCGAGCTGGTGCTCGGGATCGTGGTCGACGTCTGGAAGTGGAGTCGCTCGATGTCGACGTTCGCACTCGACCAGTCCCAGTCGCTGAGCGTCGCGTCGAGGGTCTGGGTGACGCCGGAGGATGCTGCCTCGAAGCCCGACGAGACGGACATGTCGCCCATCCCCGTCGTCATGTCAGCGTTGAAGTCGATGTTGCTGCCCGATGAGTTGATGACGATCGACAGGGCCACTGTCTCATAGGTCATCCCGGCGAGCGTCAGGTTGTCGATCGACTCCGTGAACACGAATCCATCGGCCGACACCTGGGTGGCGACCTCGAGCGTCGTCGAGCCGAACGCGGCCGTGAACTGGAATCCGGCGAAACCGGCCGGGAGGCTCTGCTGGGTCCCGCCCGACTGGATCGAGCAGCCGGTCGGGGCGATCCCGACCTTGAACGCGGTGGCCGTGATCGTGCCGTTGTCGATCGAGAAGCCCGACGTGCCCGAGCCACTCGAGAACCCGTAGGCGAAGCACGGGTTGGTGTACGAGATGTTGAACCCGAGCGTGCCGACCATCCAGTCGGCCGAGTCGCACGGCCCCCGACAGGCGATGACCTTGCCAGTCTGGGATCCCTGGGGGTCGAGGTACGTGGTGCTGGCGTAGCCGAGCGCCGGCGACCCGTCCTGGAAGGCGATCTGGACCGTGAGGTTCCACAGGTTCATGCCCTTGATCCCGAACTGGTCGGGCCAGACGTATGACGCACCCGCCGGGTTCGACAGCCGGGTGGTGGCAGTGAGGCCGTCGCCGCCGGTGTCGCCGGCGGCCTTGGTGCCCACCGCGTTCACCGAAAGCGCCATGCCGGTCTCGGATCCGGCCGAGGCGACGAGTTGCACCGAGGTGTTGATCGGCCGGGTGTTGGGGCTGTACCCGACGACGGCGGCCCCGGTGGTGCCGAGGGCGAACGAGGCCTCGCCACTGCGACTGGCCTCGATCGAGGCCGTCATCGAGTTGATCGTGGTCTGGAACGGTTCGGAACCGATGTGGATGTTCGTCGGGACGATGGCACTCAACGAGAAGCCGTCACGGGAGAGCGAACCGGTCACGTCGAATACGAAGTCCGCGGCTGCGCCGAGGTCGATGTTGAGCGCCTCGGCGACGACGCCGGGCAGCTTGGCCTGGCCGGCGAGGGTGATCGTCTGGCTCTCGAGGGCGTCGTGGACACCGGCCATGATCACGTCCGCGCTCGGCAGGCCCGCCAGGGTCGCCGACGGGATGTTCGTCCAGGCGATGCCCTTCACAGCGGCCGAGGCCGGTGCGCCAGCACCCGGCAGCGAGCCGCTCACCGTCGTGGCGACACCGACCTGACCGATGACGATGCCCTGCGCTGACCAGCGCAGGCAGCCTTCGGTTGCCGCGTTGTCGTGGCCCGGGATCGGAATGGTGAAGCCACCGCAGAACTCGAGGTCGACACCGCCGTTGAGGGTCGCGAGGCTCGGCAGGTCCATGTTCGGGTCGTAGGAGTCGCTGCGCTGTCCGTGCCAGAGCGTGAGGGTCGCGTCGGTCACACCGAACCCGGAGAAGGTGACGTCACCAGCGACGGCATCGAACCGGGCCCAGTTGCCGTCGGTGGTGATCGCACCGGTGAGGGCGAGTTCGCTCGGCACACCGGCGACGGCGAGCGTGCCGGTCATCGAGAGGTAGGGGCCGTCGGCGCCGGTCGGGCACTGCGATTCCTCGAGAGGACAGTCGGCGGACAGTTCGGGGGTCGACACGTAGGTCACGCCGTTC
>JBMUCX010000193.1:0-3680 GCA_049458915.1 Ilumatobacteraceae bacterium | reverse complement strand
CGAGTGGTGAAGTCGAAGCGGGATGTTCGGGGGGTCGGTCCCCTCGGGACCGTCGGGCCGGTCGTGACCGGACGGCGGTCAACATACGCGCTCCTGCGAGGGGAGGCAAGAAGATCAGATATTGCGCTTGCCGCCATCTCTTCGACCGATGGCTCCGATGTCGTCGGCCGGCGTCGCACGACGACCGGGGTCGGTCGTGTGCGATGCTGCGTCGGTGACCCTCGTCATCGCCCATCGCGGAGCATCGCGAGCCGAACCGGAGAACACCCTGTCGGCGTTCCGTCGTGCCGTCGAGGTCGGAGCCGATGGTGTCGAACTCGATGTCCGTCGAACCGCGGACGACCGGCTCGTGGTGCATCACGACCCGCACCTGGCCGATGGTCGGGCGATCATCGAGACGACCCGCTCCGAGCTGCCCGCCGAGGTGCCCGATCTCTCCGAGGCGCTCGATGCCTGCTCGGGGCTGTTCGTCAACATCGAGATCAAGAACGACCCGGGGGAACCGGACCACGATCCGTCGGACTGGGTCGTCCATCGGACGCTCGCCGAACTGGAACGGCGTCCGGGGGATCGCTCGGCCGGCGGACGGTGGCTCGTGTCGTCGTTCCGGGCGACCACGGTCGAGACGTGTCGACGGCTCGCTCCGCGGGTTCGAACGGCGTGGCTCGTCGACGAGGTGGATGACGACGTCATCGCTCGCGCGGCACGGGTCGGACATGCAGCACTGCACCCCTGGGTCGTCGGGCTCGAGCAGGATCGGGTCCGCGCATGTCGAGCGGTCGGTCTGGCCGTCAACACCTGGACCTGTGACGACCCCGAACGAATGCGAGAACTGATGGCGTGGGGTGTCGACGGGATCTGCACCAACGTCCCCGACGTGGCGCTCGCCGTGCGTGCCGGGCCGCTCCGACCCGCATGACCCCCGAGATGCAGTCGCCTTCGAGCAGCGTCATCGGGGCACGTCACGCGACCCCGGGAACACGAGTCGCACGGCATCGGGGACGTGCTCGACCAGCAGGCGTCTGGTCTCACCGAGGAAGTCACCATCGACCTGGTACGGGAACGGTTGCTCGTCGTCGACGGTGAGTCGGTGGATGTCGGTCCATTCGACGATCTGGGTCCCGTCGGCGACGCCGACGCCGCGCAACGCCGAGGCGACGCCGCGCACGATCGGCGCGAGGTCGAGCGTCCGGAACGTCATGGCGACGAGGGGACGATCGAACGTCGCCGCCGGGGACAGACCGAGGGGGCGATTGCCGAGATACGTGTACGGGTCGGTGTTCAGCACGACCGTGAAATAGGCATCCGGGGTCGATCGCCCGTCATCGGCCGCCAGTCGGAAGTGCGGGCGGGTGCGGTCGTAGCCCGTCGACCAGGTGCTGATCGCTGCCGAGATGAACAACGGATGGCCGAGCCAGCGCTTCAGCGACGCCCGACGTTCGACCGTCTCGACGACCGCTGCGTCGAATCCGATGCCGGTGTGGAAACAGAAGTACCGGTCGTCGACCCGGCCGAGGCCGATCGACCGGACGTCGCCGGCGTCGAGGCCGGCGCACAGATCGTCGACCGCCGCCAGCGGGTCGTTCGGGAGTCCGATGGTCCGGGCGAACACGTTGGTCGACCCGCCGGGTAGGACGCCGAGCGCCGTCGACGATCCGGCGATCCCGTTGACCACCTCGTTCAGGGTCCCGTCCCCGCCGAATGCGACCACGACGTCGACGCCTCGACGAGCTGCGTCCTGGGCGAAGCGTGTCGCATGGCCGCGGCGGTTGGTCTCGACCATGTCGACGTCGTGGCTCCGCGACAGCCGCCGATGGACCACGACGGTGTTGCGCGCCGTGACCGACGACGCGAACGAGTTCACGACCAGAAGGATGCGCAAGGACCGCGACGGTACCAGCGGCACCTGTGACCGTTGTCGGCGGGTTGCGGTGAGGACGGCTTGGGGCGATCGCCGACCGGCGGGTAACTTCACGCCCATGCATGTCATCGTGTGCGTGAAGCAGATCCCGGATCCGGCGGCTCCCGGGGCCCTCGACCCCGCTACCAACACCCTGAAACGGGACGGCAAGCTGATCCTCGACGAGTCGGACAGCTACGGCGTCGAGATGGCGTTGCAGATGGTCGACGCCGCCGGCGGAGGCGAGGTCAGCCTGATCTCGATGGCGCCGAACGGGGAGGTCTCGGGCCTGCGCACCGCGCTGGCGATGGGCGCGGCCAAAGCGGTGCTCGTCTCGGACCCGGCGCTGGCCGGTTCCGACGCGCTCACCACCGCCAAGATCCTCGCCGCTGCAGCTGGACGCCTCGGCGACGCCGATCTGATCCTCGCTGCGACGGAGTCGTCCGACGGCTACACCGGCACGGTGCCCGAGCAGATGGCCGAAGTGCTCGGTCTGCCGTCGGTGACCTTCGCCAAGTCGGTCGTCGTCGATGGAGGCACCCTCAAGGTCGCCCGCCAAACCGAAGCGGGGTACGACGAGGTCGAGTGTCCGATTCCTGCCGTGGTGAGCGTCACGGCCGGCGTGGTCGAGCCCCGCTACCCCTCGTTCAAAGGGATCATGGCCGCCAAGTCGAAGCCGGTCGACACCGTGACGGCCGCCGATCTCGGCGTGACGCCGGTCGGCTGGGCCGGATCCGGACAGCAGATCGTGAGTGTCGAGTCGGCACCGGCTCGTCAGGCCGGTGAAGTGATCGAAGACGACGGTGAGGCGTTCGGGCGCATCGTCGCATTCCTGGATGGCCTGAAGGTCATCTGAGCGAGCAGTCGAGAGGAGACGGAACCATGGGTATCGACAAGATCTGGGTCTTCGCACAGGAGTCCGCTGGCGTACCGACGTCGGGGACACTGGAACTGTTGACGAAAGCCCGTTCGCTCGGCGGGACCGTGACGGCGTTCGTCGTCGGTGACGGCTCGTCGATCGCCGGCGCGCTCGGTGCGTACGGCGCGGCGAAGGTGTACTCGACCGGCGACCTCGGTGGGGCGCTGCCGGGTGTGGCCGGTGCAGCGGCGATGAAGGCCGTGATCGACGGCGGCGACTCGCCGGACCTGATCATGTTCCCCCAGAACTACGAGGGGCGGGACATCATGAGTCGCCTGTCGGTCAAGCTCGACCGAACGGTGCTGACGAACAACGTCGACGTCGCCGTCGACGGTGAACGCCTGACCGTCACGACCCCGGTCTTCGGTGGAGAACAACTCGTCACCACGACCTTCACCGGGGCAGGACCGTTCCTGGCCGCGTTCCGGCCGAAGTCGTTCGAGCCCGAGGCGGGCGGGGCGGCGTCGGGGGATCTGGTGGCCGTCGCCGTGCCCCACCTCGGGTCGACCGGTGGCGCCAAGGTGACGGCCGTGCACGTCGAGGAGTCGACCGGACCGAAACTCGACGAGGCGGCGATCGTCGTGTCCGGCGGGCGTGGGCTCGGTCAGGCCGAGTCGTTCACCATGGTCGATGAACTCGCCAAGCTCCTCAAGGGCGCGGCCGGAGCTTCTCGTGCGATCGTCGACGCCGGGTGGGTCCCGTACTCGATGCAGGTCGGACAGACCGGCAAGGTCGTCAAGCCGAACGTCTACATCGCCGCCGGTATCTCCGGTGCGACGCAGCACATGGTCGGCATGAAGGGCTCCAAGCACATCATCGCGATCAACAAGGACGCGGAGGCTCCCATCTTCGGTGTCGCCG
>JBMUCX010000192.1:0-3688 GCA_049458915.1 Ilumatobacteraceae bacterium | reverse complement strand
GTGTTCGGGTACGGCGGGATCCCGATGATCCACATGGGTGACGAACTGTGCCAGCGGGACGACCCGACCTGGCGTGAAGACCCGGACCGACGTGGCGACTCCCGCTGGGCGCACCGCCCCCGGTTCGACGAGGTGCTGGCTGCCCGACGCCACGACCTCGACAGCCCGACCGGTCGGGTGTGGGCGGGGATCCGCCACCTCGTCGAGGTGCGGCGGGCGTGCCCACAACTCGACGAGGTGGGAGCGACCTCGCGACCGTTCGACACGGGGATCCCCGGACTGTTCGGATGGCACCGTCGGCATCCCCGCCACGGTGAGTTCGTCGGGCTCGCGAACGTCGGTCCCACGATCGAGTCGTGCCTGCGACACCCCGACCTCGGCCCCGGTGTCGTCGATCGTCTGGCCCCGTCCGATCGGGGCGTCTGGGATCTGGCCCCGCTCCAGGTCCGCTGGATCACCACCGACCCTCACGCAGTCGCCTACGATCCGGCGGCATGGGGATCCTTTCGCTCTCGCGTGCCATCAGCCTGCACGCCGCCGAACGACCGCACGATCCGGCGCTCACCTGCGGCGACACCACGCTGAGTTGGCTCGAGTTCGACCGGCGGACCAATCGACTCGCTCGGGCCTTCGCCGAACTCGGCGTCGTGCCCGGTGACCTCGCGACGATCGCCCTCCCGAACTCGACGGCGTTCTTCGAGTCGGCCTTCGCCCTCTGGAAGCTCGGAGCGACGCCACAGCCGGTCTCGGCGAAGCTCCCGGGCCGCGAGCTCGAAGAGATCGTCGAACTCGCCGACTCACGCCTCGTCATCGGCGTGGCCCCCGACCGCATCCCCGGACGAACCTGCATCCCGGTCGGTTTCGACCCCGACCCGAGCATCGACGACGGTGAACTCCCCGATGTCGTCACCGCCCGCTGGAAGGCGCCGACGTCAGGAGGGAGCACCGGCCGGCCGAAGATCATCCTCGCGACCACACCGGGAGCGTTCGACATCGACGCCCCGGGCTTCTCGCTACCGAGCCGATCGGCGTGCGTGATCCCCGGTGTGCTCTACCACAACGCTCCGTTCTCCATCTCGTCGATGGCCCTCGCTGGCGGGAACCACGTCGTCAACTTCCCCCGGTTCGTCCCCGAGGACGTCCTCGACGCCGTGACCCGGCACCGACCGAAGTACCTCTACCTCGTCCCCACCATGATGAACCGGATCTGGAAGCTGCCCGACGAGGTCCGTTCCGCCGCCGACATGACCTCGCTCGAGGTCGCCGTCCACATGGCGGCACCGTGCCCGCCGTGGCTCAAGGAGGAGTGGATCCACTGGGTCGGACCGGACGTCCTCTGCGAGTTGTACGCAGGCACCGAGGTCCAATCGGTCACCTGGATCACCGGCCGCGAGTGGCTCGACCACCGCGGCTCCGTCGGACGTCCGATCGCCGGCCGGATGAAGGTCGTGCGCGACGACGGCACCGACGCCGAGCCCGGTGAGATCGGCGAGATCTACATGCTCGCCGACGGAGGCCGGAACTCGACCTACGAGTACCTCGGTGCCGACGCCAAACAACTCGCCGACACCGACTGGGAAAGCCTCGGAGACCTCGGTTCGATGGACGAGGACGGCTACGTCTACCTCGCCGACCGTCGCAAGGATCTCATCCTCCGCGGCGGCGCCAACGTCTACCCCGCCGAGGTCGAGTCGGCGATCGACGAGCACCCGGCTGTTCGGAGTTGCGCCGTGATCGGCATCGCCGACGACGACCTCGGACAGCGCGTGCACGCCGTCGTCGACGCTCCGGACGGAGTCACCGAACCCGACCTCCGCGCCCACATGGCCGAGCGACTGGTCAGCTACAAGTGCCCGGACACCTACGAGTTCGTGGACGAGCCGGTCCGCGACGATGCCGGCAAGGTCCGTCGGAGCCTGCTCGCCGAGGAGCGCTCCTGACCCGCAGCTGGTCGATCGACGTGGTGCTCGTCGCGCCGGAGATCGGGACGAACACCGGCAATGTCGTCCGTCTGTGCGCCAACACCGGCGCCCGGCTCCATCTCGTCGAGCCGCTCGGATTCCGTCTCGACGCGTCGTCCCTCCGACGTGCCGGACTGGACTACCACGAGCTCGCACCGGTCGCCGTGCACGGCGATCTCGAAGCGCTCGTCGATCAACTCGGCCCGCGACGACGCCTCGGGTTCTCGTCGCACGCCGAGCAACGCCTCGACGACGTGCGGTTCGGAGTCGACGACGTGCTCGTGTTCGGAGCCGAACGACACGGGCTCACCACCGAGCAACTCGGCCCCCTCGACCCGATCGAGATGATTCGGATCCCGATGCGACCCGACAACCGGAGCATGAACCTGGCGAACGCCGTCGCCGTCGTCGTGTACGAGGCCTGGCGACAGCACGATTACCGCGGGGCAGCGGGCGGCACGACGAGCGAGACACCGGCCGGTCCGACGTACGACCGGTGAGTGGACCGCTAGCGGGTCAGGCGTGCCCGGTGACGGCGCTCAACGGATCCGGGTCGGTCGGGACGTCGTCGGGGCGTCGCCCCCGGTACTCGGGGCCGGCGAGCACGTAGGCGCCCACCGCGAGCGCCACCATGACGATCGAACACACCGTGTAGGCCAGGTCGCGTCCACCCACGGTGTAGAGCGCACCTGCGAGTTGGGCGGTCACACCACCGGTGAGGGTCTCGGCGGCACCGAGCATCCCCTGCGCTCCCGCCTGACGCTCCTTCGGGGCCGCCGTCGCAACGGCGACACCCGCACTGGTGACCGTGAGGCCGTCGCTGACGGCGTGCACGATCGCGACCGCCAGCATCGCCCACACCGTCGGCATCCAGCCGTAGAGGAACATGTACACCGCGCCGAGCACCAATCCGAGCGGCCCGAGTCGGAACGGTCCGATCCGCTGGGCGAGTCGTCCTCCGTACGCACCGAAGAACACCAGTGGGAGGGCGAAGATCGTGATGCCGACGTTGGCGACGGCTTCACTCGATCCGAGGTCGTCGAGCACGATCGCCCACAGGGCGTCGAACGTGCCGATCATGAAGAAGATGGCCGAGCCCATCATCAACCCGGCGACGAGTGGGCGGTTCCGCAGCAGGTCGAACGCGAATCGCTGTGATGGTGCGGCACCGATCGGGGTTTCGACGATGTCGACGCGAAAGACGAGCCCGATCAGACACGTCGTCATGGCAGCGATCGCGAGGAACGGCGCCGACAGGCCGAGCGAAGGTACGAGCAGCGCCGACAGGACCGGGCCGAACGCGAACCCGGTGACGTCGGACGCGAGGAGCAGGCCGACGTTGTTGCCGATGTTCTCCGGATCGGCATTGATGACGATCCGTCGCACCGACGGCAGGGCCATGCCGACACCGATCCCGGAAACGAGGCGCCCCGCCAGCAGCGGGAGCAGCGACTCCGAGAACGCCATCGTGAGCAGGCCGACGACGTTCAGCATCATGCCGAGCACGACCAGTTGCCGCGCCCGCCCTCGATCGGCGATCGGAGCGATGAACACCTGCGACACGAACGAGGCCAAGAACCCGATCCCGACGATCGAACCGAGCCAGATCGCCTCGATCCCGTACTCGTCGCGGAAGTCGTCGAGGACGGTGAACATCACGCCGTACCCGGACGCCAGCACGGCGGTGAGCACGCCGAACTGGAGCACCTTCCGCCTCGGCATGCCGG
>JBMUCX010000191.1:0-3746 GCA_049458915.1 Ilumatobacteraceae bacterium | reverse complement strand
TCGCGAAGCGGACGTTCGACCTCGTCGTCGGTGTCGTCGTCGCCGTGTTCGCCATGCCGGTGGCGGTCGTCGCTTCGCTGGCGATCGTCGCCACGAGTCGCGGTCCCGTTCTGTACACCCAGACCAGGATCGGTCGATGTGGCCGACCGTTCACCATTCTGAAGTTCCGTACGATGCGTCGAGGAACCCACGAAGCGGTCGTCGGCGACCCGACGTCCCGGATGCTGTACATCGCCAACGGCTACAAGCTCCGACCGGACGATCACCGGATCACCTCCGTGGGTCGAGTGCTCCGCAAGACGTCGCTCGACGAACTCCCCCAGGTGCTCAACGTCATCGCAGGACACATGAGCATCGTCGGCGTGCGTCCGCTCGTGGCCGAGGAACTCGCCGAGCGCGACCCGTACGACCAGGCCCTCTACCGGAGCCTCCGACCCGGGATGACCGGACTCTGGCAAGTCACCGGCCGTTCCTCGGTCGCCCACGTGGACCGACGTGCGCTCGACCGGGAGTACGTCGAGCGTGCCGGCGTGCTCACCGATGTGATGATCCTGCTCCGGACACCGCTCGCGGTGCTCAGGACCGTCGACGCCCACTGACCTGCCGACCGGCGACGGGCAGCACTCCGGCGCTCACCGGTACCCCCAGGCGTCGACCAGGTCGGGATCATCGATCAACTCCGCCAGCCGATGGACCGATTCGCGGAGCGATGCGCGAATCGCCCCGTCGGCGAACGTCTCGTGCCCCGGGACGTCGTCGGTCGCTCGGTACAGGATCCGTCGCACGGTCGGGTTGCCCTTGACCCGGCCCGCGAGAGCTGGTGATCCGACGCGTCGGGTCAGGAGGGCGCCGTGCTTGGCCGCTCGGGCGGCGAGTCGACTCCGCGGCGCCGCCATGGCGTTGGACGGACGGCCGATGTCGTCGGGCACGATCTCGTCGAGGTCGAGGTGGCCGAGGACCCGGCGGTACACGGCAGCCGGATCGGCGCGCAGCTCGTCGTAGCGGTACCAGAGGAACCGATCGGCGGGAAAGGTGTCGACCCAGGGTTCGACGAACCGGTCGAACTGAGCACCGCCGAGCAGGCGGCCGCTCTCGGTGGCCAGAGCGATCGTCGCCTCGGACAGGCCGTTGCGACGGAGGTTGGCGACCGTGCTGGCGAGATACGACGTCGGCTCGCGCAACCCGACGACGAATCGTGCATCGGGCAGGAGGTCCGCGATCCGGGACATCGTCGAGGGGCTGAACAAGTAGTCGTGTGAGAACTCGATCCGTACGCGGGCCGATTCGCCACCCTCGAACTGTCGGCCGTACCACGCCTGGCCAAGGTCGTGATGGCGATCGAAGAAGTACAGATCCTTGGCCGCTGGCACGAAGACGTCGGGGTGGGAGGCGAGGTGGCCCGCCAACCAGGTGGACCCGCACCGGGGAAGCCCGAGGTACAGCGCATTCGGGAGCGGCACTCGGAGCAATGTACTCGGACGTGGCGGTTCGGCTGCTGCTAGAACCTTGGGGTGCTGTCGTCGTGGCCCGAGCGGTGGGGATCTCCGTCCTGGGTGGCGTCGGCACTGCTCGTCGCCGGCACCGTTCTGTCGGGCAACGGGGTGATCAGCGCTGTGCTCGTGGGCATCGGCCTGGTCCTCGGGTTCCCCGAGGTCGTTCGACACTGCCGTGACGATGTCGTCGTCCGTCTCCTCGCCGGCGTGGCGGTCGCCGTCGTGGTGTCGGCGCTCCTCGTCCGATCGCTCCCGGACGTCGGTTCGGCTTCACAATGGCGGCGGTGGGCGACCGGGGAGGGGCGGAGCTTCGTCGCGCTCGGCGCAGTGGCGATCGGCGTGTGCGTGCGTGGCGACGACCTTCGTCGCCTCCAGCGAGCGGTCGTCGGACTGGTCGTGGGCGGTATCGCCCTGTCGCTGCCGTTCTACTTCGCCCGGGTCGGGGTACCCGGCTTCCCCATCCGTCGGCGGGCACTGCTCTTCGCTCTCGGCAGTTCCCATCACATCGTCGGTTTCACAGCCGCAGCGGCGCTCTTGGTGCTGCTGTCGACTCCGAGGCTCTTCCGGGCGGGAGCAACGGTGTCAGCGGCGTTGGTGTGTCTCGTCGGACTCGGCTTGTCGGGCTCCCGGAGTGGCCTCGTCGGATTCGCCGCCGGTGCCGTCGTGGTCGTGTTCGTCCGGTTCGGTCGTCGTCGTGGCATGGCGGCCCTGGCCGCATTGCTCGTCGGCGGTGCTGCACTGGTACCGCTCGTTCCCCGCTATCGGACGACCGCGATGCTGCTGGTCGAGGCGGAGTTCTATGACGAAGCGATACGTGTGTACCGGGACGGTTTCTTCGTGCGCGGTGGGACGATGTCGAGTTCGCAGGCCGAGGCGAACATCCTCGACCGATTCGCACGGTGGGGACGTGCCGTCGACGTGGTCGAGCGGAGTCCGCTCGTCGGCATCGGCGCGTTCCGCATCAACGATCAGATCGACGAGTGGGCGGGCATCGAGCACATCGCCGAGTTCGGTGTCCGTGGTCGGCGACACTTCGGTGACTCGCAACCGCACAACATGTATCTCCACCTGCTCGGTGAGTTCGGTGTGCTGGGCACGGCGTTCTATCTGTCGCCCTACGCCGTGGTGGGGATCGGCGCGTGGCGACGACGCTCAGCGGCCGCCCCCACTGCGGCGTTGGGGCTCGGGTTGCTCGGCATGGTGTTCGCGATCGGATTCGTCAGTGCCGGGCTGTTGACGACGGGACTCGCGCTGTCCACGAACGGACTCCTCGCTGCAGCAGCGGGGCGTCGAGACTGAGGCTCACCGGTCGGCGTCGTCTTCCCCTCGGAGGTAGGACTGCCCTTCGGCGCAGTCCGACGACAGCGGGCACCAGCGGCACGAGCGACCTGGTCGCTTGACGGGCTCGTGACCTTCGATCCGCAACCTGATCTCGGCATCGACGGCATCGAGGGTACGGCGGGTGGCGGCCAGGAGCAGACCTTCGCTGACGTCTTCGACGACCGGTTCGCCGGCGTCGAGGTAGAACGAGGCGAGTTTGCGGGGAGGAATCCGGGTTCGCAGCGTCTCCACCAGTGCGTAGAACCGCAGGTCCTGGAGATGCTGCGGCGATGCCCACCCGGTCTTGAGGTCGATGATCACCTTTCGGCTCTCGGCTCCGGCGGGTCGGCCGATCGCCAGGTCGACCTTGCCCGACAGGATGATCGACCCGACCGCTGGCCATCTCACCGCCGACTCCGTCGTCGGAGCCGCTCTGGGATCGAGGGGAGGGAAGCACTCCTGGAACTTGATCACCTTGTCGATCGCGAAGCCACGCAGGTCGGCGAGGTCGGCGTCACCCGACCCGGCGAGCCAGGTACCCAATGACGAGTCGGCATCGGTGAGCCGTGCGATCGCCTCGTCGACCAGGTCGGCCGGGACCGGTGTTCCCCTCCAGTTCACGAGCAACTGCACCGCTCGATGGGCGATCTGTCCGCCGGCGACCGCCGGGGACCACGAGAAGGTGTCCGGGAGGAGGTGTTGCACCTCGCAGCCGAGGACACTGGCGACCTTGTGCTTGCTGATGAACAGTTCGCCACCGTCGAGTCGTTCGCGGAACTCGGCGAACGCCTCGGTGACGTCGTGGACGAGCGACTCGACGAACGCCGTGTCGAACACGCCCGGATCCGGGCGCCGTCGAAGTAACCCCAGCGTGCGGGTCTGCAGCGGCGACAACTCCACCGGTTCGAACCTACAACCGATCCGGCCGCGTCG
>JBMUCX010000190.1:0-3794 GCA_049458915.1 Ilumatobacteraceae bacterium | reverse complement strand
CCACCCGACCACTCCCACCTCGACTTCCAGGAGATCCCATGAACCAACGTGACGTCCTCGACGCCCTCGTCATCGCACTCACCGCCGATGTCCCCGTCCTGCTCTGGGGCGAGCCCGGCGTCGGCAAGACCGCCAGCGTCAACGCCCTCGCCGACGACCTCGGCTGGCCGATCGAGACCGTCCTCGCCAGCCTCCGCGAGCCGAGCGACTTCGCCGGACTCCCGGTCGTGATCGACGGTGCGATGCGCTTCGTCGCCCCGGACTGGGCGCAGCGACTCGCCGGCTGTGAGCGGGGGATCTGCTTCTTCGACGAGATCTCGACCGCCGCCCCGTCGGTCCAGAAAGCGCTCCTGCGGGTCGTGCACGAGAAGGTGGTCGGCGACCTCCGCCTCGGCGCCGGGGTCCGGATGGTCGCTGCAGCGAATCCGGCCGAGGTCGCATCGGGCGGCTGGGATCTCACCGCACCGCTCGCCAACCGGTTCTGCCACCTCGACTGGGGTATCGACGCTGCGACGATCGCCGACGGATTGGCCGGCTCATGGCCGAAGGTCACGGCGTTGACCCCACCCGATGATCGGACGTCGGCACGCCGGGCGGCGGCATCGAGCGTCGCAGCGTTCCTGCGGGCCCGGCCCGGCCTCGTCCATCGCCGCCCGGCGAGCGCCGAGCAGATGGGCCGGGCCTGGCCGTCGCCCCGATCGTGGGATGCGCTGATCCGGATCCTGGCGGTCGCCGATTCGACCCACGTGTCGAAAGAGGTGCGCACGGCGTTGCTGGTCGGCCTCGTCGGTGACGGTGCCGCTGCCGAGTTCCTCGCCTTCAGCAAGGGCCCGGATCTTCCGGACCCCGAGAACCTGATCGCCCGACCGACCCGCTACCAGCGTCCGGACCGCGACGACCAGGTGCATGCGATCGTCGGAGCGGTCGTCGACGCCGTGATCGCCCGGCCGACACCGCGACGCTGGGAGCGCGGTGTCGAGGTGCTGGTCCGGGTCGCCGAACAGGGCAACCTCGACATCGCTGCGAACGGCGTCCGCCGGATCGCCGCCCACCGTCCGAGCGGGGCCGCCGTCCCCGAGTCGCTCGAGGTGTTCGGTGAGATCCTCCAGCAGATCGGTGCCCTGGCGTGAGCACCTGCGTGCAGACGAGTGACACCGAGGCCGTCCTCGACGAGCAGAAGTTCCAGGCGGCCCGCCTGCTGCTCGTCACCGAGCGCCCCTACTACGCCTCGGTGATCTACCGGTGCCCGGTCGTCGTCACGACGGCGGTGCCGATCATGGCGGTCGACCGCGGGTGGCGGCTCTACATCAACCCCAAGGCGGTCGACCTGATGAGGATCAGTCGGGTCGCAGCGGCGCTCGCCCACGAGGCGAACCACCTCCTGCGCGATCACGCGGAGCGAGCGACGGGGATCGGCGTACGGACCCGGCACGAGCACGAGACCTGGAATTTCGCCGCCGACGCCGAGTTGAACGACGACCTCAAACGCGACGGGTTGGACGTGAGCCCGAACTGGGTGTTCCCGTCGACGATCGGTCAACCCGACGACCTCACTGCCGAGCAGTACTACAACGCCATGCCGAGGAACTGGACGGTCGGTGACCCGTTCTGCGGGCCCGGTGCCGGCGGCACGGAGTTCACGGGGGAACTGGCGTCGCAGGTGCCCGCCGACGACGACCCGCTGTTCCCGGCCGTCCACGAGTTCGAGGCGAGGATGATCCGGCAACAGGCGGCGAGCGACGTCCGGGACTTCGCCCATCGCGGCTCGGTGCCAGGGGGCCTCGTCGATTGGGCCAAGCAGGTGCTCGAGCCGAAGGTCGACTGGCGGCGGCAGTTGGCGGCGGCGATCCGATCGGCGGCGACGACACCCGGGACGTTCGACTACGACCATCGCCGCCCGTCGCGCCGCCAGTCCGTGGCGGGTGGGGTGGTCTGGCCCGGCATGGTCCACCCGCTGGCGCGGGTCGCCGTCGTGGTCGACACGTCCGCTTCGATGTCCGACGGTGCGATCACGCGGTGCTTGACCGAGGTCCAGGGCATGCTCCGTTCGGCGAGCATCGCCGACGAATCGGTCCGGATCCTGACGGTCGACACCCGGGTCGCCGAGGATCGTCGGATCACGGACGTCCGGTCGGTCCGCCGGATGGGACGTGGCGGGACCGACATGCGGATCGGGATCGAGCAGGCGCTCGCCTCACGCCCACGTCCGACGACGCTCGTCGTCCTCACCGACGGGTACACACCGTGGCCGGAGGCGCCGGCTCCCGGGGTGACGATGATCGTCGGTCTGGTGTGGGGCAGTGGTACCCGGGCTCCGCGCCCGGACGTCCCGGCGTGGGCGCGCACGATCGAGATCGACGTCGACGGCTGATCGACCGGCGGTCGAGCGATCGTCGATCGGCGGTGTGACCGGCCCGCTCAGGCCCAGACGAAGCGATCGTCGGCGAGCCGCTCGTCGCCGTGGTGCCACCGGTAGGCGACGAGTGGTCCGCCTTTGCCGGCCGAGTAGTCGACGCATGCCACGTGCGGCGCTTCGAGTCCGAGCGGGAACTCACGCCAGTAGTGACCGACGACGACCGGCACGGGGTCGTGGTACACCGGCACCGACCCGTCGTCGAGCGGACGGTCCGGGAGAGCGTCGGCCGGCGCGCCGTCGGGGTCGACGAGTTCGCTGCCACTCGGGATCACCGCCGCATCGCGCAGCGTCCGAGCCTCCGGGTTCCACCAGCACGCCCGGGCGAGGAACCGCTGGTGACCGCCCTTGTCGAGGTACGAGTAACCGTCCATGTGGATCTCCGGACCCTTCAGGATCCGCTCGACGGCGATGTAGCTCTGGTGCTCCGGCGTCGAGCCGTCGGCGATCAACTCGGGGGTCAGCGTGTCGCCGGGTCCGACGAGTGGTGCGAGGTGATCGAGGTCGGCGGCGTTCCAGCAGGCGTGGACGATGCGGACGTCGCCGAGATCGAGCCACAGTGGGATGGTCATGAACCAATCGATCAGTTCGCGGTGGAGCGACGATCCGAACCCGACCGTGTCGAGGAACGCCCCGTGCTGTCGGCGGTTCTGCTCCGTGTGCTGGCGCCAGTGGCCGCCGGCCGGGCGCTCGGTGGCGAAGGCGACGGCGTTGAACTCGTGGTTGCCGAGCACGATCTGCGCCGACCCGGCATCGACCATCGCCCGCACGATCCGGACCGTGCGGACCTGGTCCGACGGGTGCCGGTCGATGAGGTCCCCGACGAACACCGCGGTACGTGTCGGGTGCCGGTACACACCGTTCGTGACCCGGTACCCGAGTTGACGGAGGAGGGCCTCGAGGCGGTCGGCGTACCCGTGGACGTCACCGATGATGTCGTAGCCGGGTTCGGCGTCGTGTTCCTGCACCCGCCGGACGATAGCCAGAAATCAGAAACAATTCTCCAGCATCGGCCGCCGTGACACCCCCGGCGTACCGTCCACCGGACCGATCGGAGATCCGACCTCCCCGTCACGACAACCTGACACATGGACGAGGAGGGGCCGTGCCCCCGGACAACGACCTGATCGCGCTGTATGGGATGATGAGGGAGGCGTGGGGTGCCCCACTCGCCGACGCACTGATCGACCGGATACCGCCGATGAACACCGCCGACATCGCCACCCGCCAGGATCTCGAGCACACCACCATCGTGCTGCGCGGCGAAATGGCCGAGTTGCGGAGCGGACTGCGAAGCGAGATGGCCGAACTCCGCGCCGAACTGCGCGGAGAGATGACCGAACTCCGCGCCGAACTGCGCAACGACATGACCGAACTCCGC
>JBMUCX010000189.1:0-3928 GCA_049458915.1 Ilumatobacteraceae bacterium | reverse complement strand
GGTCGGGAGCGTGGAGCCGGTCGAGCGGGGCACCACCGAGAGCGACGACGATCTGGTTCGGTCGCCCTCAGCGGTCAGGTTGGGCGTCGCCGCCGAGCCGATCGTGGTGCCGGTCGTCACCGGAGGAATCACCACACTCGTGGTCGGTGGCACGGAGACGGTCGGGTCGGATGCCACGGCCTCCGGGATCGTGAGTTCGACTGCGGTGGCAGGCGGCAGGACCGCTGCGGAGGCCGAGCCGACCGAGGGGTCGCCGCTCAGGATCTGGGTGTTCACCAACGCCGCGGCCGATCCGGCGGTCAGGACACCGGCGAGTGAGAGCGCGGTTGCGAGTCTGGTCTTCATCGGTCATCGTCTCCGAGGGTCATTGATGGGTGGGGGTTGCTCACGTGTTTCACGGTAACGATGCTTCGGCCAACGATCGGCGGTGCTTCATCCAAGAAACGTCGAAGATCGATCGATGAGTCGACCCGGAGCGGCGACAATGGGTTCGTGCAGGTACTCCTGGTGGAAGACGATCCGTCCATCGCTGCGTCGCTCGTCGATGCGCTCGAGCGAGCCGGTCACGAGGTGGTGCACGTCGCGACCGGCGCCGCCGCCGTCGCGGCCCGTCACGGCGACATCGTGTTGCTCGACCTGGGACTTCCCGACATGGACGGCTACGACGTGTGTCGGGGTATCCGGGCGATGTCCGACGTCCCGATCATCGTCGTCACCGCACGAGGTGAGGAGTTGGATCGAGTGCTCGGTCTCGAGCTCGGGGCCGACGATTACATGGTGAAGCCGTTCGGTGTCCGGGAGTTGCTCGCTCGGATGCGTGCTGTCACGCGTCGAACCCCGTCCGTGGCGCGTGACGACGACGTCATCGTGGTCGGGCCACTCTCGATCGACCGACGGGCGCATCGCGTCCATCTGGGGGTCGGCGAGAGCCGGGTCGCCGTGTCGTTCACCCCCAAGGAGTACGAACTGTTGCTCTTCCTCGCCGAGGACGCCGGCGCGGTTCGAACCCGAACCGACATCATCGAGCACGTCTGGGACACGAATTGGTTCGGCCCGACGAAGACGGTGGATGCCCACGTGGCCGCGATCAGACGGAAGCTCGGGGACCAGCGGTGGATCCAAGCGGTGCGCGGCGTCGGTTTCCGGCTCGAGCCACCGGCGGTCGAACCGTGAGGCTTCGTCTCGTCGCCGTCACCGTTGCGATCGTCGCGTTCGTCCTCGCCATCCACGACATTCCACTCGCATCGCATCTGGAGCGGGTCGAACGCGATCGTTTGGTGACCAAGTTCGAGCGTGACGCGTTCATCATCGCAGGACGGAGCGAGGAGGCGCTCGAGGACGGCGTCGCCGACGCCGAGCCCGGATTGCGAGCTCTCGCAACGAGGTACGCCTCCGAGGAGGATGTCGAGGTGGTGGTCGTCGATGCGACTGCTCGGGCGGTGTTCGGTTCGGATCAGGATCGACTCGGGGAGGACATGTCCAACCGGCCCGAGATCGTCGCAGCGCTGACGACCGGGGCACCTCAGACCGGGGAGCGGTTCTCCGAGACACTCGGCACCGACCTGTTCTTCGTCGCGGTGCCGGTGTTGTCGGGAACCGATCGAGTCGGTGTGGTGCGGATCTCGGTGCTCGGTCAGGTGGTCGCTGATCGCGTGTCGGCACGGCTGAACGGCCTGTTGTTCGTCGCTCTGCTGTCGCTGGTCGTGGCGTCGATCGTCGCATGGTTGTTGGCGAGGGCGCTCGCTGCGCCACTCGGACGACTCGAAGCGACCACCGAAGACCTCGCGAGCGGCAATCTGGCGGCCCGGGCCGATGCCCGAGACGGACCGGCGGAGACGAAGGCGCTCGCGACGTCGATCAATCTGATGGCTGACAAGATCGAGCAGTTGCTCGACCGGCAGCGGGCTTTTGCAGGAACTGCGTCGCACCAGCTCCGGACTCCGCTGACCGCACTCCGCCTGCGACTCGAACAGCTGGCGATCGACGTCGCCGGCGACGACGGTCTCACCGACCGGGTCGGGTCGGCCCTCCACGAGACCGACCGGCTCCGTCACATCATCGAAGGACTGCTCGCGCTCTCGCGAGCCGAGGGGTCGAGCGCCGAGGTCGAGGTGACCGACATCGGCGAACTGGTCCGGGAGCGTGCTGAGCAATGGCGACCACTCGCCGATGAGCGATCGGTCGCGATCGTCGATCGGGTCTCCACGGTTCGAGCGGTGCTCGCGGTCCCGGGAGCGATCGAGCAGATCATCGACAATCTGGTCGACAACGCGTTGGAGGTCTCGCCGACCGGCTCGACGGTGACGCTGGCCGTCGTCGACCGAGGCGATGCCATCGAACTCCACGTGGCCGACGAGGGACCCGGGCTCGACCCCGAGAATCGGGAGCGGGCGTTCGACCGCTTCTGGCGTGCGTCGGATGCGCCTGTCGGGGGCTCCGGGCTCGGTCTCGCCATCGTTCGGGAACTGGCGGTCGCGAGCGGCGGATCGGCGAGGATGGCAGAGTCGCCGAGTGGTGGCGTCGACGTGGTCGTGACCTTCAAGGTCGCGACGGTCAGAGCGCAGCGATCCCCTCGATGACGGTCTGCCAGCGGTCGGGGTCGGTCTCGTACGGCGCGTAGAACGAAATGCGTGAGACCACGTCGCCGTAGCGCCGTCCGAGTTCGGGTGCGATCGCGTCCGGATGGCCGACGACGGCGAACGTGTTCAGCACCGTGTCATCGACGAGTCGTCCCATCTCCTCCCACTGCCCACGCTTCGACAGCGTGTTGAGCTCGTCCTGGAGGCCGCCCCATCCGTGCAGTTCGAGGACCGGTCGGTACGCCGGGGTGGAACCGTAGAAGGCGATCTGACGGCGGGTGCCGTCGGCCGCTCGCTCGAGTTCCTCGTCGCTGGTGCCGGTCACGATGAACGACGGGCCGACGATCTCGAAGCCGTCCATGGTCAGTCCGGCACGAGTCCGTCCTCGCTGGAGTGCCGGAATGGTGACCTCGCGGAGGTACCTCTCGGTGGTGAAGCCGTGGCAGAAGAACCCGTCGCAGACCTCGCCGGCGACTTCGGTCATCAACTCGCCGACCCCGGCGAGGAAGATCCGGGGAAGGCCGACATCGGCGAGGTCGGATGTCGGTGGGGTGAAGAAGGGCGTCATCAAGGTGTGTCGGTAGAACTCACCTCGGAACTGCAGTGGTGTCCCGTTCGACCACGTGTCCCAGATCGCCCGGATCGCCTGGATCATCTCGCGCATCCGGGCCGCCGGTCGACTCCACTCCATCGAGAACCGTTTGGTGATGTGTGGCTTGATCTGGCTGCCGAGGCCGAGCACGAACCGTCCGCCCGACATCGCCTGGAGGTCCCATCCGATGTTGGCGAGCAGCATCGGGTTCCGTGCGAAGGCGACCGCGATCGCCGTGCCGAGCTCGATCCGCTCCGTCGACGTCGTCGCAGCAGCGAGCGGCAGGAACGGATCGTGGTCGGTCTCGGCGGTCCACGCTCCCGCGTACCCGAGGTTCTCGAGCCGGGCAGCCGATTCGGCCATTGCACGGATCGGTCCGGTCAGTGTTGCATCGACCTTCATCTCCCGAACGTATCCCAACCCTTCGGACCGAGGTCGATCTGGCGGCCTCGGCTCATTCCTGGTCGCGGAGGTACGCCTCGAGTTCTGCGACCAACTCCTCACCGCTCGGGAGATCGGACGCCGACTCGGGGGACGGTCCTTGACCGATCGATGGTCGGTCCACGTCGTCGTACAGCGTCTCGAGTTGGGCGATCATGCGCGTGTGCTCCGCGTTGCCGGCGATGAGTTCGTCGAGTCGTCGACCGCGCTCGATCATGTCGGTCCGGAGGGCGGCGGCGTCGCTCACCACGTCCGTCGCCGTGCGGAGCCCGTCGAGGAGCGCCCCGCTGGCGGCGGGAAAGCTAAACGAGGCGAC
>JBMUCX010000188.1:0-4005 GCA_049458915.1 Ilumatobacteraceae bacterium | reverse complement strand
ATCCCGGACGATCCGGACCCCCATCAGGGTCCGGATCGTTTGATTTTTCGGGGTCTTTGGGGCCGCCTGGTGGTCGTCCGGTGCCGTGGTAGCGGCGTTCGGGGTCGAGGGTGAGTGTCCGATCGGTCGACGAGGTGCGAAGCGGCGACGTGTCGACGACGGAGGCGTTCGACCCGATGTCTCGGTTCGAGGGACGTGCTGCGGACCGATGAACTCCGGTGCTCAGGGCAGGGCGACATCGGTTCGGGAGAAGTCGGTCCCGACGAACAGCAAGGGCTGCCCCAACCGTTGGGCCAGGGCGTATGCGAACGTGTCACCGAAATTCAGGCCAGCCGGGTGGCGTCCTTTTCCGAAGCGACGCCATGCGACGATCGCATCCTCGGCAAGTCCTGCATCGACCTCGACGATGTCGATCGCCAGTCGAGCGAGCAGCTCTTCCAACAACAGCGTTCCCGCTGGGCCTTTCTTGGCTTCGATCACAATGCCGAGTTCCACTCGGGTCGCCGCCGACATCGCGCACGGCCCCTCCAGTAACTGCCGCTCCAACGCTCCGCGATCGACCTCGTCGAACAACACCGCGAGGATCGCCGACGTATCGACCACCTTCACGACGGCAGGCCGTCTGCGTCGTAGCCGATGATGTCGTCCGGTGCGCGCTCGTCGAGCACCGGCAACCGACGGAAGCGTTCCACGATGTCGTCGATACCCAGCGACCGACGACGTCGGCGCTCCACCTCGAGGCGTGCTTCGAGCGATGCGACCACTGCGTCGGTGATCGACTCTCCGGTCAACTCGACGAGATCACGCGCCAACCGATCCGCCAGTTCGCTCTTGATGCTCAACGCCATAGGATGAAATCTACCTGAAGTGGTTCTTAGGTACCACGTCGACCGGCTCCACAGCGCGGTGTGTCGTGCCGTCGCACCGATCAGAACGCCCGCAACAACCTCGTCGTCTCCGGATCCATGAACCCCTCGACCGTGGCACTGGTCTCGGCCGCGAGCGCCGAGCGCAGGTCGACCGCCGCGGTCTCGTTGAGCACGCGCTTCATGGCTCGGACGGCGAGCGGCGGGAGCGCAGCGAGGCGCTCCGCCACGCCGGTCGCCTCCGCGAGGAGTCGATCATCGGGCACGACCCGCCAGGCCACGCCGAGTCGGTGGAGTGTCGCAGCGTCGTAGCGCTCACCGAAGAACAGCATCTCTCGAGCGGTGTTGAGTCCGACGAGGGCGGGCAGGAGCGAGGTGACCGCACCGGTGACGAAGAGGTTGAGGGACACCTCGGGGAAGAACCCGCGGGCGCTCTCGGCCCAGATCGGGAAGTCGCAGTTGATCGCCCACTCGAAGCCACCCCCGACCGCCCAACCGTTGATCGCGCCGACCACCGGCTTGGCGCCGAAGGTGATGGCGACCGTCGCCCGCTGGATCGCCTCGACCAGGTCGACGGCCTCCGCTTCCGACTCGGGGTGCACGTGGACCTTCCGGTCATCGCCGGCGCAGAACGCCCGGCCGGCCCCGGTGAACACGATCGCGCTGGTCGCCGGATCGGCATTGGCGTCGTCGAACGCGCTGGCGACGTCGTCGATCAACTGCCGATTCATCGCATTCAAGCTCTCGGGGCGGTTCAGCGTGATGGTCCGTACCCCGTTCGGGCCGAGCTCACTGATGATCGTCTCGTACTGCACTTCGGGCACGTTCGGGTCTCCTCGACTCATCGACCACGACTGATACCGTGGCCGCCGTGAGCTTATCGATCGATCAGCAAGCCGATCCGGAGCTCGCGCCGCGTCCGACCCAGGACCGACTCGCCCGGGCGGCAGTTCGGTTGTTCGCCGAGCGAGGCTTCGCTGCGACCGGGATCCGAGACCTCGCCCGCGAACTCGACGTCTCCTCCGCCGCCCTCTATCACTACGTGGACCGCAAGGAGGAGCTGCTCGTCCGGCTGATGTCGGCGTGCCTCGACGAGTACCTGCGTGTCGGGCGGCTCGCGGTCTCGACGTCTTCCGACCCGCTGGTGCAACTGTGCCGACTCGTCCACGTCCACGTGGCCGGCGAGTGCACGAACCCGCTCACGTCACTGGTCACCGACCGAGAGCTCAGATCGCTGTCGGGCGACGACCTCGAAGAGGTCATGCGTCGGCGGGATGCCTTCGACGAGTTGTACCGCGACGTGCTGACCGCCGGCGCCGAGACCGGACGGTTCCGTCTGATCGACCCTGCGGTGACCCGCCTCGGGCTGATGGAGATGTGCAACAGCGTCGCCAACTGGTACCGGCCGGGAGGGTCACGGTCGCTCGCAGACGTCCAGGACACCTGCGCCCGACTCGCCCGACGCCTCGTCGGCGCCGATGGCCGGACCAAGGTCCCCGTCGACTCGTCCCCGACCGTCATCCGTCTGGCGAGCGAGCCGATGTGAGCGACCGAACCATCCCGGAACTCCTCGCTGATCGAGCCCAGACCCATCCGGATCGTCCGTTCCTGCGCTTCGCCGACGGCGACATCACGTTCGCCGAACTCGCCGCCTGGTCGGGTGGACTCGCCGAACACTTCCGGTCGCTCGGGATCGGCCGGGGTGATCTCGTCCCGGTGATGATGCCGAACCGGGCCGAGTTCGTCGCCGCCTGGTTCGCGCTCGCCGAACTCGGTGCCGTGACCACGATGATCAACACCGCCATGCGCGGACCCGCCCTCGCCCATGCGCTCGCCCTCAGCGGCTCCGGGATCGCCGTCGTCGACCCGATGTTCACCGACACACCGGAACTCGAACCGTTCCGGCTCGTCGATCTCCCCGACCGCCTGGACCTCGATCGGTCGCCGGCGTCGCGAACCGTCGACGTCCACCCGCACGATCCGGCGATGATCATGTTCACGTCCGGCACGACCGGCCGCTCGAAGGGTTGTGTGCTCTCACACCGGTACGCGGTGCGCCAGGCCGAATTGATGGTGGAGCACCTCGAACTCCGGCCCGACGACGTGCTCTACTGTCCGTTCCCGCTCTTCCACCTCGACGGGTCGGTCCTGACGGTGATGCCGGCGCTGGTGCTGGGCACGACCGCGGCGATCGGCGAACGCTTCTCGGCGACCGGCTTCTGGCCCGAGATCCGCCGGTTCGACGCGACCGTGTTCGACTTCATGGGAGCGACGCTCACCATGCTGCACAAAGCACCGACCCGTGCGGACGACGCCGACAACCCGGCCCGCCTCGCCTGGGGCGTGCCGGTCCCCGAGTTCGCCGACGAGTTCGAGACCCGATTCGGGCTGCGACTCGTCGAACTGTACGGCTCGACCGATGCCGGCCTGCCGATCTACCAACCGCTCGACGAGCCGCGCAGAGTGGGCTCGTGCGGTCGGGCGATCCCGAGCTACGACGTCCGGATCGTCGACGAGGACGACCGGCCCGTCGATGTCGGGGCGGTCGGCGAAATGGTGATCCGTCCGAACGAGCCGTCGATCATGTCGCAGGGCTACTTCGGCGCCCCGGATGCCACCGTCGCCGCCAACCGGAACCTGTGGTTCCACACCGGCGACCTGGCCCGACAGGACGAGGACGGCTGGTTCTACTACGTCGGTCGGAGTACCGACTCGATCCGTCGCCGTGGTGAGAACATCTCGGCATTCGAGGTCGAGGAGGTGGTCAAACTCCACCCGGACGTCCTCGACGCAGCGGCGTACGGCGTCGCGAGCGAGCTCACCGAGCAGGACGTGATGGTCGCCGTCGTTCCTCGCTCACCCGGACGGCTCGACCCGCACGAGCTCGTCGAGTTCTGCCGGAGCCGGATGGCCCGGCACATGCTCCCCCGGTACGTCGAGGTCGTCGATGCGCTCCCGAGGACCCCGACGGAAAAGGTCGAGAAGCGACTGCTCGCCGAGCGTGGCGTCGGCCCCGACACCTGGGACCGGGACGCCACCGACTGAAACGTCCGGCGACGCGACGAGGGGCGCCGGTTCCGTGGAACCGACGCCCCTCCAGGACTCAGGTCACCGACCGTGGTCGGTGCGATGAATCAGA
>JBMUCX010000187.1:0-4031 GCA_049458915.1 Ilumatobacteraceae bacterium | reverse complement strand
CCCCCCCCCCCCCCCCCCCCCCCCCCCCCCCCCCCCCCCCCTCACGCATTCGACGTGTCGGGGGCCAGGTCTCGGAGCCAACCCGGCAGACGGGTCGGCCGTCCTTCCGGCGTGACACATCCGTGGGCCGTCACCGCCGTCGCCTTGACGGCACCGTCGACGGTCAGCAGGTACCCCATCCGGAACGAAGCCCGCTCCACGGCGGCCAGGGTGACGTGCACGTCCACGACGTCGTCGAAGACGAGCGGCATCCGGTACTGCACCCAGGCCTCGAGCACGTTCATCTCGATCCCCTCGTCCCGCACCGACTGATACGGGTGCCCGATGTGTCGGAGGTACGCCACCCGGGCTTCCTCGACCATCGGGAGGTACCGGCTGTGGTGCACGATCCCCATCGCGTCGGTCTCGGCGAAGCGCACCCGCAGTCGGTGCACGAACTCGAAGGCGGACGGATCGGTGGGAGGCGACGTCGAAATGCGCACGATGCGACTGTAGGAGCCCACTGGACGAGCGGTTCGCCCGAGCCGGCGCGGCCGGGTCGCCGAACGGGCAGAATTGCGACATGACGCCGGCCGTCCGCGAACTCGAAGCAGCGGGGATCGCATTCACGATCCACGACTACGAGCACCACGAGCAGCGGCGCGACTTCGGTCGTGAAGCTGCCGATGAACTGGGAGTCGATCCCGACCGGATCTTCAAGACACTGCTCGTCACGACCGACGAGGGGCAGGCCGTCGCGATCGTCCCGGTGAGTGCATCGGCGGCACTCAAAGCGGTCGGCCGCGCCCTCGGTTCGAAGCGGGTCGAGATGTGCGATCCGCTGGTCGCCGAGCGCATCACCGGGTACGTCGTCGGCGGGATCAGCCCCTTCGGCCAGAAGAAGCGGCTGCCGACCGTCATCGACGAGATCGTCCTCGCGTTCGACACCGTCTACGTGAGCGGCGGGCGGCGCGGTCTCGATCTGGAGGTGGCGACGGTCGACCTGGTCGGGCACCTCGGCGCCGTCGTCGCCGACATCGCCGTCGGGTGACACCGCGTCATCGACTCGGGTGTCGCATCATCGCTTCGATCCGAGCGACACGAGTACGGGCGGGGGGATGCGAGGCCGCCAGTCGAGCTCGCCAGCCGATCGCTCTCGCACCGCCACCGAGGTGGATGACCACCCGGAGCGCCTCGGCGAGGTGTCGACCGTATCCGAGTCGGACGACGCGGCGATCCGCCTCGAACTCCGATGCCCGTCCGACCAGGTTCGCGAGAGCATCCGAGGCGAACAACGCCGCCAGGAACATCCAGGACGCGGCGCGCAGGGCGAGGGTGAGGAGCCGACCGACGACCGTCAGCAGGGTCGAGGCGGCGGCGAACGAATCGGTGGCCGCCCGGGCGACGTTCTGGAGGAAGAAGCCGATCCGAGCCAGGAGGACGACGGGGAGCGACAACCAGTGGCCCACTGTCAGTGCGGCGGTGTGCAGCCCGAGGTGATGGCTGAGCTCGTGGGCGAGCACACCGGCGAGTTGACGAGGTGACAGCTGTTCGAGGGCGAACGACGTGACGATCAACAGGTGCCCGCCGCATGCGAACGCATTGAGTTCCGTCGAGTCGATGATGCGGATCGTGTACCGATGTCGCCGGAGACCGACCCGGGAGATCACCTCGTTCCAGACCGGCTCGATCCGATCCGCCTCGTGGGCCAGCATTCGCCGTGCACCGAGCACCGGTGACAGCACCGCGACTTGTACGGCCGGGACGAACAGGAGGACTCCGAGTCCGATCCACGCGGCCGGCAGGACCCAGAACCGGACGTCGGTGAGCATCCGGGCGACCAGCCACGGCACGGCGAGTGCGAGGAGCCAGAACGGCACGATCGCGGCGACCGGCACGAGTGCCGTGACCGCCGATCGATCGACCTGACGTCCCCGGCCATCGGTGGTCGGCGTGCGGGCCATTCCGGAGCAGGATACGGACGAGACGGCCCGGCGACGGCCCGTGACCACTGATCATCGAACGCCCGTCCCGGGTGCGAGTAGCCTTGACCCCGTGCCGAAGGAGTCGAGGTCCGAGACGGGTGCTGCGGCGGGCGACACCCCGAACGCTTCGGTGACGGTCCGGGAGTTGCTCGACCTGGCCTCGGAGTCGCAAGCCTCCGACACTGCGGTCGCCCGACAGTTCGCCCTCCAGGCCAGGGTCCGGGCGCGTGCCGACGAGGACCGCGTCGGGGAGGCCGAGGCGCTCTACCGACTGGCGACACTCGCCCACTTCGACGGTGATGCCGAGGATGCGTTCGGTCTCGCCATGGAGGCCGCCGAGATCGCGGCGCAGGTCGGGGCGCGGCTCGTCGAGTCGTGGTCGGTCCACCTGCTGGGGATCGTCCACTACCAGGCGTCCAACTTCTCCGATGCCCTCGAGCATTCCTTGCGGGCACTCGAGGTGTACCAGGCGAGTGGCCACGAGGTCGACGCCGGGAACATCCTCAACACCGTCGCCGCCGTCTATCACTCGATGGGTGACAACGACCGGGCGATCATCACCTACGAACAGGCGCTGTCCGCTGCCGAGCCGTACGGCAGGCCGGAGATGGTGGCGCTGATCCTCGGCAACATCGCCCGGATCCGCTCGTCCCGATCCGAGTACCTGCCGGCGGTGTCACTCGGTCGCCGGGCCGTCGACATCGCCCGGCAGCACAGCCCCGAGATCGTCACCAACCTGCTCGCCGACCTCGCCGAGGCGTACATGGGTCTCGCCGATCACCTCCGAGCCGCCGAGTGCTTCGCCGAGGCCCGCCTCGTCCTGGCTCAGTTGTCGGAGGACGGGAACGAGCCGTCGGTGGCGGCGCAGATCGGCCTGCTCGTCGCCGAGGGTCGTGTGGCGCTCCGACGGGGAGCGCTCGACGAGGCGATCGCCGTGCTCCAGGCGGCGCTCGACATGGCTGAGCGCACGGGAGCGAAGGAGCACGAGCTCGAAGTCAACGACCTGCTGGCGACGTCGTTCAAGCGCAGCGGTCGATTCGAGGAAGCGCTCGAACGTCGCGAAGCCCATGACGCCCAGTACCGACAGATGTTCACGCACACCGCCGATCTCCGGCTCCGGACGTTGCAGGTGGCCCACGAGACGGCCACGGCGCGTCACGAGGCGGAGATCTACCGGCTCCGCTCCCACGAACCCGAGCGCGTCGACGTGCCGGTCGTGCGCGTCGAAGTCGACGATCCGATGGCGATCGCGGCCCACCACCTCGAGACCTACCACCAGTTGGCGATCCTGACCGAGTTCCGTGACGCCGAGACCGGTGAGCACACCAATCGTGTCGGCGACCTCGCTGCCGAGATCGCCCATGCGCTCGGAAGGTCACCCGAGTGGTGCGAGCAACTCCGGATCGCGGCACGCCTCCACGACATCGGGAAGGTCGTCGTCCCGGACTCGATCCTGCGCAAGACCGGTCCCTTGACGGTCGAGGAATACGAGATCATGAAGTCCCACACGAGCATGGGGCATCGGATCCTCGCCGGGAACTCGGCGCCCATGTTCCAGATGGCGGCCGAGATCGCCCAGTCGCATCACGAGTGGTGGGACGGCCGGGGCTATCCGCTCGGCTTGTCGCAGACGTCGATCGCGGAGACCGGACGCATCGTCGCAGCGGCCGACGTCTTCGACGCGCTCTCCAGCAAGCGTCCGTACAAGCGGGCGTGGGGGCGTTCCGAGGCGGCCCGGTTCGTGGTCTCGGGTCGCGGCGCACAGTTCGACCCGGATGTGATCGATGCGTTCATCGCCGTCCTGACGGCACGCCATCCGGAACTCGCCGGCGAGTTGCACTGATCTCCGCCGCCGCTCGCTGCGACGCGTCGCCCGGTCGGCGGGGGTCGAACGGGTGCGACAACTGCTAGAACGAGGGCGTGCGTGCTCAGTCGATGCGCCAGCGAGGGCATCAGGTCGGCGTGATGGAGGTCGGCGTGATGGACGTGATGTCGTGCACGTGACGGCACCAGAGGTGATGGCCGGGTGTGAGCCGGCGAGCCACGTCGGTGGAGGCGGTGTGGGTG
>JBMUCX010000186.1:0-4128 GCA_049458915.1 Ilumatobacteraceae bacterium | reverse complement strand
GACGCTGGCCCGACCGTCGTCGACATCGACACCGACCCCGATCGGCTCCTCGCGCCGACCGTCCGCCAGCAACTGACCGAGTCGGCGTCGCTCGGCGGACTCGAACGTACCGAAGGTCCGACGGAGCAGCGGCACGATCGCATCGAACGCGGACGCCGGCAGCGACGACATCCATCTGTCGATCGACGACCGCAACCCGGCGTCGTGCAGGAGCAGCAGCCCGCTACCGGCGACGAAACCTTCCACGAACGATGCCGCCACCGACGGGGGCGTACCCGGCGACAGCGCCCGACCGAGTCGGCGCTCGATCCGATCGGACGACCACTCACCGGCATCGTGGAGGAGTCGGGTGGCCCGTCCCTGCACCAGACCGTGACCCGCCAGTTCGGTGAGCTGCTCGAGGACCTCCGGGAACCCGCGACGGCGCGCAGGATGGTCGACCAGCGCCAGGGCGTGCTGCACCACACCGAGTCGCGCGACCATCGACGCCGCCGCATCGTCGTCGAGCGATGCGCAAGCCGGCAGGAGTCCGGCGAGGATCCGGACGACCAACCCGTCGAACACCTCGGTGACGGCTGCCGCATCGGTCGAGCGCACGTCGCCGTATCGACGGATCCGAGCGAGCGGCCCGAGTGCCGTCGCCGACCCGGCCACGTCCGGGTCGGTCGCGGCCCGGGTGGCAACGGTCGCGACGATCGGTCGGACGGCCTCGTGCAGCGCGGCGAGCAGCGCCAGATCGAGGGCCTGCACCGCGTCGGTCAGCGTGCCCGCGTTCGTCGCCCGATCCACGAGCCGTCGAGTGGCCGCCGCCTCGACCGTGTTGCCGTCCGCCGCGAACTCGACGATGCGGACCGACCATTCCGGGCGCCACACCAGTCGCCAGGTCTCGCGGAACGTCCCCGTCGTCCCGCGCCCCCGCTCGAGGGTCCCCCAGGGCACGCCGAGTGCCCGCACCTGGTGGAGCAGATGTGATCTCCGAAGGCCGTTCGGGGTCCGGAGATCGAGTTCGACCGTCCGTTCCTCCACCGTGGGCGTCAATCGGACGGCCCGCTGTCGCGCGGCCAGATCACGGGCGAGGGGGACCTGCGGCGCTCCGTCCGGGACCCGACCGATACCCGAACCGACGACGAGGCGCCGATCGATGACCGATCGACCGCCCATGACCGTCTCGGCGGCGTCGAGTACCTCGGCCAAACCGGGCCGCGGGCGACCGCGGAGTGCCGACAGCGCATCGGCCGCCCGCGTCGCGGCGATCAGGTGATCGGGGGACACGCCGACGTCCACCTCGCGCAGGACACGAGCCGCCTCGACGAAGAACCGGGCGACGCCGTCGGGGCCGGGCCAGTGGAACACGTGCTCGTACCAGCCCGGACTGGCGACGCCCGCCGCGTACCCGGATCCGGCTGCCAAGCGCTCCGTGCTCCAGGGCACCCAACTGACGGCGATCTTGATGCGTGGGAGTCCCCGGAGCACCGCGAGATCGGCCGACGCCGGAACCGAGTCGACGTCGAGTGCCGGAACGTGCCAGGCACCGCAGACGACGGCGATCGGATCGTGCCCGGCCCGTCGCGCCGCACGGATCCGGGTCCGCATGTGCGCCTCACGACGGTCGTCCTGCGCCGTTCCGATCGTCCCGGACCGCACGGCGGCCATGGCCTCGGCGACGGCGTCGAACGCCCGTGTCCCCTCGCCGCGGTGCTCGACCACGTCTTCCCACCACCGCTCGGCATCGGGTTCCCCGGCTGCCGAAGCGAGCGCCGCCAGCGGGTCCCCGACGTCGTCCGGTCGGGCGGCCCCGAAGCGGGCGGGCTCGGCCTCGACAGCGAGGGATCGAGCGAACGGGAGGTCGATCGCCTCGACGGGCACCCCGTGTCGGTTGGCCCAGTCGATCGCCTGCCATTCGGGGCTGAACACGGCGAGCGGGGCGAACGCCGCCCGAGCGGGTTCGTCGACGGGCCAGCCGAGCAAGGCCACCGGCGGCACGAGCGGATCGAGCGGTCGACCGACCCAGGTGAGTGCCGTCGTCGCATCGGCGGGCAACTCGACCAGCACGATCGATGGACGGACGGCGTCGAGCGCCGTCGTCACCGAACGGGCCGAACCGGGCCCGTGGTGGCGCACGCCGAACAGGTGCACGGACACGGGTGCGTCACCGGGCGTTCTCGTCGACACCAGTCACCCGAGTGCCCGACTCGCCTCGTAGAAGTCGTCCCAGCCGTCTCGGTGGGCGACCACCCCTTCGAGGTACTCGCGCCACGCCACGGCATCGCCGATCGGATCCCGGACCACGGCCCCCACGATGCCCGCCGCCACGTCGTCGGGCCGCAGCGTTCCGTCGCCGAAGTGCGCTGCGAGCGACAAGCCGTTGGCGACGACCGAGATCGCCTCGGCGGTCGACAGGGTGCCGCTCGGCACCTTGAGGCTCATCGCTCCGTCGAGGGTCGCACCCGAGCGCAACTCCCGGAAGATCGTGACGACCCGCCGGATCTCATCGGCACCCGATGCCACCGTCGGGAGCGCCAGAGCCGCACCGAGTTCGTTCACGCGTCGGGCGACGATGGCCATCTCCTCGTCGGCGGTCTCGGGAAGTGGCAGCACGACGGTGTTGAACCGACGACGCAATGCCGACGACAGCTCGTTGACACCTCGGTCACGGTCGTTCGCCGTCGCGATCACGTTGAAGCCTCGGGTCGCCGAGACCTCGGAGTCGAGCTCGGGGATCGGCATGGACTTTTCGGACAGCGTCGTGACCAGGGCGTCTTGGACGTCGGACGGCATCCGGGTGAGTTCCTCGATCCGGGCGATCGCCCCACGACGCATCGCGCGTTGGATCGGGCTCGGCACGAGGGCCGCTTCCGTCGGGCCCTCGGCGAGCAACCGGGCATAGTTCCATCCGTAACGGAGCGTCTCCTCCGTGGTCCCCGCGGTTCCCTGGACGAGCAGTGTGGAATCGCCGCTGATCGCCGCTGCGAGGTGCTCGCTGACCCAGGTCTTCGCCGTGCCGGGGACCCCGAGCAGCAGGAGTGCACGGTCGGTCGCGAGCGTGGCGACGGCGATCTCCATCAGCCGCCGACGACCGACGTACTTCGGGGTGATCGATGCCACCCCGTGATCGTTCGGTGCGATCTCGCCGCCCATCAGGTACGTGACGACCGCCCACGGCGACAGCCGCCAGTTGGGGGGTCGCTCGCGGTCGTCGACATCGGCGAGCGCCGCCAACTCCTCTGCGTACCGGACCTCGGCGTGCGGTCGGAGGATCTCGCCGTCGGCGGACGCGTCACTCATCGTCCCGACGCTACCGAGCCCGAGATCGCTGACCGGACGAGTTCGGCGAGCATGCGACGGCGGAGATCGACGAGCTCCACGAGGGGATGCCCGACCCGGTCGAGCACCCCCGCCACGTCGGCGAGGGCGTCCGGACGGCAGCGGGCGAGGAGTCGGGCGAGGAACGGGCCGCGCGAGGACGGTCCGCTCGGCACGGTGAGCAGTGCCTCGAGCCCGCCGACCAAGGTCGCACGGGAAGCGGTGACGAGCGGCGCGAGATCGGCGGGCATCCGGGCCTCGGCCACACCGCTCCCCGATCCCGACCGTCGAACCCGGGATCCGGCGAGCGCCGGGACGTGATCGGCGAGCCAGGGAGCGAGCGGCCCGGCGGCCTCGACGACCCGTCCCCACCGAAGGGCGTCGGTCCGATGGCGCTCCAAGAGTCCGACCACGAGGTCCGGCGGCAAGGCGAGCCCGTGGCCGGTGACCGCGTCGAGCCACTCGTCCTCGAGGATCGGCCAGTCGCGCACGATCGTCCGCCAGGTGGATGCGGCCTCCGGCGAGCACCACCGTCGGTCGTCCCGGTCGGGCGCAGCGAGCAACTCGGCGGGTGGCGACGCGCGAAACGCTCCCCGACGCACCGCCGTCGTGGCTGCGACCGCGACGAGCAGCCGAGCCGCGGCATCGCTCGGCCGGTCGAGCGGGCGTTCGACCGAGGCGTCCGCCAGCAGGTCGCCGAGTGCACCGATCGGAGGAGTCGGCGGATCGCGGCGCTCGGTGCCCAGAACGGCGGCGGCCAGCAACTGCTGCCAATACCCGTCCAGTTCGGTCATCGGTCTGCTCACGGCCGACACGCCATTTTCC
>JBMUCX010000185.1:0-4182 GCA_049458915.1 Ilumatobacteraceae bacterium | reverse complement strand
TCGATCACGGTCCGGTCGATCACGGTGCTCGTCGCTCCGGCGCGCTAGCTTGACGTCAGCCGTTAAGGCGGGTCCTGTGAGGCCCGAACGGTCGGAGAGAACGTGACGGGAGCCAAACAGGTCCTCGGGCCCGACGACGTACGTCGGGCCATCACCCGGATCGCCCACGAGATCATCGAACGCAACCACGGCCTCGACGGTGTGGCGTTGATCGGTCTCCAGAGCGGTGGTGTCTGGTTGGCGGAGTCGTTGGGTGACGAGATCGCTCGAATCGGCCAGCGGGTACCCGTCGGATCGATCGACGTGTCGCTGTACCGCGATGACATCGGCCTGCGCCCGGTGTCGCCCGGCTCGGTGAGTGAGATCACCTTCGACATCAACGACGCATCCGTGGTGCTCGTCGACGACGTGCTCTACACCGGTCGGACCGTCAAGGCGGCGCTCGACGCGGTCATCGACTACGGACGGCCGCGGTCGATCCAACTGGCGGTGCTCGTCGACCGTGGCCATCGCGAGTTGCCGATCCGCCCCGATTACGTCGGGAAGAACCTGCCGACGAGTTCTCACGAGGAGGTCACGGCCACCGCCGACGGGGTGACGATCTCGTGAAGCACTTCCGCTCGATCTCCGAGGCCGGTCCCGAGACCGTTCGCCGGCTGCTCGACCTGTCCGACCACATGGCCGAGGTCAATCGCCGCCCGAACCCGAAGGTGCCGGCCCTGCGCGGGAAGACGGTGTGCAACGTGTTCTTCGAGGACTCGACCCGCACCCGCCTCAGCTTCGAGACGGCCGCCAAGCGCCTGTCCGCCGACACGATGAATCTCGCCGTGTCGTCGTCCAGCGTCAACAAGGGCGAGAGCCTTCGCGACACCGTCGAGACGATCGCGGCGATGGGCGTGGATGCGTTCGTCGTCCGTCACCGATCCAGTGGGACGCCCTGGCAGATCAGCGAGTGGACGACCGCCAGCGTGATCAACGCCGGAGACGGCTGGCACGCACATCCGACCCAGGCGTTGCTCGACTGCTACACGATCCGCACGGCCCTCGGGAGGACCGACTCGTTCGACGGGCTCAGGATCGCGATCGTCGGCGACATCAAGCACAGTCGGGTCGCTCGCAGCGACATCGCTGCGTTCACGATGCTCGGTGCCGAGGTCACGCTCGTCGCCCCGCGCACGCTGCTGCCGCCCGATCCGGCCGGGCTCGGCTCGCTGCCGACGACCTCGGATCTCGACGCGGTCATCGGCGACGTCGACGTGCTGTACCTGCTCCGGATGCAGCGCGAACGGATGTCGGAGGCGCACGTACCGAGCCTGCGGGAGTACACCGACCGGTTCGGACTGACTCCCGATCGGGCTCGGCGACTGCCGCATCATGCGCTGGTGATGCACCCCGGTCCGATGAATCGTGGGGTGGAGATGGCCGTCGATCCGGCCGATCTCCCTGGTTCGGTCATCATCGAGCAGGTGACGAACGGCATCAACGTCCGTATGGCGGTGCTGTTCGATCTGCTCGGTCGGGGACGCGAGGATCTGGAGGCGGCGACGTGAAGATCTTGATCACGGGTGGGACGGTCATCGATGCGACGGGGGAGCGGCCCGGCGACGTGCGGGTCGCCGATGGTCGGGTGGTGGAGGTCGGTGTCGGCCTGACCCCTGCCGGCGACGAGGACCTGATCGACGCGAGGGGCCGGATCGTGTGCCCGGGGTTCGTCGACCTGCACACCCATCTGCGGGAGCCCGGCCGGGAAGAGGCCGAGACGATCGAGACCGGGTCCCGAGCCGCTGCCAAGGGTGGGTACACCTGTGTGGTGGCGATGCCGAACACCGACCCGACGCAGGACTCGGTGAGCGTGGTCGAGTTCGTCCGCCGCCGGGGCGAGGCGGCAGGGCTCTGTGACGTCCGGCCGTCCGGGTCGATCACGATCGGCCGACAGGGAGAACAGTTGTCCCCGCTCGCCGAACTCGCAGCAGCCGGAGTGCACCTGTTCACCGACGATGGTGACGGCGTCCAGGACCCGCTCCTGATGCGCCGGGCCCTCGAATACGCCGCCGATCTCGGAGTCGTCCTGGCTCAGCACTGCGAGGTTCGACGGCTCACGGAGGGGGCGGTGATGCACGAGGGCAGTTGCTGTTCGCGGCTCGGTCTGCCCGGGTGGCCGTCGCTGGCCGAGGAGTTGATGGTGCACCGTGACATCGAACTGGTCCGGCTGACGGGCGCGCCGGTGCACATCCTGCACCTGTCGACCGCAGGGAGCGTCGAGTTGGTTCGGCGGGCCAAGGCCGATGGCTTGCCGGTCACCGCCGAGGCCACCCCCCACCACATCAGCCTCACCGACGAGTTGCTCGCCGGGTACTCGGCGCTCTACAAGGTCAATCCGCCACTGCGAACGATGAGGGACGTCGAGGCGGTTCGCGCCGGACTGGCCGACGGCACGATCGATGCGATCGCGACGGACCATGCTCCCCACGCTCCCGAGACGAAGGAACGACCGCTCGACCAGGCGCCCCCGGGGATGCTGGGCCTGGAGACGGCGCTCGGGGTCAGCGTGGCGAGTCTGGTCGGCGCCGGGATGTCGTTGTCGGATGTCGTCGGAGCGCTCAGTTGGCGACCGGCGGCCATCGCAGGTGTCGCCGATGAGCACGGACGACCGGTGGCTCCCGGCGAACCCGCGAACCTGACGGTGTTCGACCCGTCGGTGGAGTGGGAGGTGGAGCCGGCGGCGCTGGCGAGCCGGAGCCGGAACACACCGTTCGTCGGCGTGCCCCTTCGCGGTCGGGTCACCCACACCGTCCTGCGCGGTTCGACGACGGTGTCCGAGGGAACGGCCACGAAGTGAGGGATCTGATGAATGAAGATACGATGAGCTGCATGAACATACTATCAGGGTGTGTCGAACGGATCAGCCGTGCGCTGGTCGCCGAGCGGGGAGGGACGTCGTGACGGTACGAGATGGCGAACTGGTCCTCGCGGACGGCAGCGTGTTCGAGGGCGAACTGATCGGAGCGATCGCGCCGGCCGGCATCGCCACCGGTGAGGTCGTGTTCAACACGGCCCTGTCGGGATATCAGGAGATCATCACCGACCCGAGCTACGCCGGGCAGATCATCTCGTTCACGTATCCGCACATCGGCAACTACGGGGTGAATGCGACCGACGACGAGTCGCGGTCGGCGTTCTGCCGTGGTGTCGTCGTCCGAGACCTCGCGCGCCGCGACAGCAATCACCGATCCCAGGGCCACCTGACGCAGTTGCTGGAGCGGAACCGGATCCCCGGGATCGCGGGGATCGACACCCGACGCCTGACCCGCCTCCTGCGCGACACCGGCGCCATGCCGGGCGCGTTCGGCGACGCGTCCCGCGACGAGCTGCGAGCCGCGGCAGCGGCCGAACCGGGCACCACCGGTGTCGACCTCGTCGGTCAGGTCACGACCGCCGAGCCGTACACCGTCGCTGCGGCGGACGGCGCTCCTGATCGACTCGTGGTGGCGTACGACTTCGGCATCAAGACGACGATCATCCGGCACTTGGCACACCTCGGGCGGGTCGAGGTGGTACCTGCGGGAACGACCGCGGCCGACGTGCTGGCTCGACGGCCCGACGGTGTGTTCCTCTCCAACGGACCGGGTGACCCGGAGGTCATGCGACCCGCTGCCGACGAGATCGCTCGCCTCGTGGGTCAGGTCCCGATGTTCGGGATCTGCCTCGGTCACCAATTGCTCGGGCTGGCACTCGGAGCCGGAACGGTGAAGCTGCCCTTCGGTCACCACGGAGGCAATCATCCGGTGAAGAACCTCGCGACCGGGGCGATCGAGATCACGAGTCAGAACCACAACTTCGCCGTCGATCCCGACTCCTTCGCAGGTCTCGGTCGCGCGGTGCGGATGACCCACGTCAACTTGAACGACGGAGTGTGCGAGGGACTCGAGGTGGTGGGAGAGCGGTGCTTCAGCGTCCAGCACCACCCCGAGGCCGGGCCGGGACCCCACGACAGTCGGTACCTGTTCGATGAATTCGATGCGCTGATGAGCGCGAAGGGCGAACGCTGATGCCACGTCGTGACGATCTGCAGACCATTCTCATCATCGGTTCCGGTCCGATCGTGATCGGTCAGGCGTGCGAGTTCGACTACTCGGGCACCCAGGCGTGCCGGGTCCTCCGCGAGGAGGGCTACCGGGTCGT
>JBMUCX010000184.1:0-4242 GCA_049458915.1 Ilumatobacteraceae bacterium | reverse complement strand
TACGACCAGATGATGGAGCCGAAGTGGGTCATCTCGATGGGGGTGTGCGCGAGTTCCGGTGGGATGTTCAACAACTACGCCGTGGTGCAGGGTGTCGACCAGATCGTGCCGGTCGACGTGTACGCGCCGGGTTGTCCGCCGACGCCCGAGACGTTGATCCATGCGATCGAGACCCTCCACCAGAAGATCGAGGACGGCGAGATCCTCAAGCGTCGGGCGGTCTCGGGTGCTGGTGCCGGCCTCCACGTCCAAGAGATCGCCGCGACCTCGACTCCGGTCCTGCTCGGAACCAAGTGAGCCGACGATGACCGAGACCGACCCCGTCATCCCCGCGCCCGAAGCCGGTTCGGGCCTGCTCCACGGTTGCCCGACGTCCGACAGCCTCGGCCAACTGGTCGTCCATCCCGATCGCGACCAGTACCTCCCGCTCGTGAAGGCACTCGCCGATGACGGTTTCACCATGATGATCGACCTGTGCGGGGTCGATCACCTCGATCACATGTCGCGAGCGCTGCCGTCCGACATCGTCGCCGAGAGATTCGAGGTCGTGGTGAACCTCCTCGACCTCTCGAATCGACGTCGGATCCGACTCCGGGTCCAGGTGCCCGAGAGCGACTGCACCCTCCCCTCGATCTTCGATGTCCACCCCGGGGCGGAGGCATACGAACGCGAAACCTTCGACATGTTCGGCGTGCAGTTCACCGGACATCCCGACCTCACCCGGATCCTGATGCCCGAGGACTGGATCGGACATCCACTCCGGAAGGACTACGAAGTCGGCCGCATCCCGGTCCAGTTCAAGGGAGCCCACTCGTGACCGCCCTCGATCATTCCGCCGACGTCGCACGGACCACCGCCGGCGACCAGGAGATGAAGCCCCGGTCGGAGACGACCGCTGCCGAACTGCTGCGTGAGGTGGGCGCCGTCCTGCGCATGAGCGAGGCCGAGGCGGCGCGTCTCGGCGATCTGCCCGACGACCCGGACGACGATCAGACGATGATCATGAACATGGGGCCGCAGCACCCGTCCACACACGGCGTGCTCCGACTCATGCTCGAACTCCAGGGCGAGACCGTCCTGCGGTGTAAGCCGATCATCGGCTACCTCCACACCGGCATGGAGAAAACCGGCGAGCAACTCACGTACCTCCAGGGCGGCACCAACGTCACCCGGATGGACTACCTGTCGCCGTTCAACAACGAACTCGTGTTCTCCATGGCGACCGAGAAGCTGCTCGGCATCGACGGCGACATCCCCGATCGCGCCGTCTGGATGCGCATGCTGCTGTCCGAACTGAACCGGATGTCGTCGCATCTGCTGTTCATGGCGACGAACGGCATGGACCTCGGCGCCGTGTCGATGATGATCTACGGCTGGCGGGAGCGAGAAGAAGTCCTCCGCTTCTTCCAGAAGGTCACCGGCCTGCGGATGAACCACAACTTCATCAGGCCCGGTGGATTGGCCGCCGACCTTCCGCCCGGCTGGCGTGACGACGTCCTGCGCTTGCTCGACATGCTGCCCGAGCGCCTGGAGGAGTACGACGTCTTGATGACCGGCCAGCCGATCTGGCGCGAGCGGCTCCAGGGCGTCGGCGTGATCACGCCCGACGAGGCGATGGCCCTCGGAGCCACCGGACCGATCCTCCGTTCGACCGGCGTCGCTTGGGACCTCCGCCGTGACCTGCCGTATCTGCACTACGACGAGGTCGAGTTCGACGTCATCGTCGGCACGTACGGGGATGCGTTCGATCGATATGCGATCCGACTCAACGAGATCCGCGAGTCGATGAAGATCGTCCGCCAGATCCTCGACCGGATGCCTCAGGGCGACTACCGGATCCAGAACAAGAAGGTCACCCCGCCTCCTCGAGCTCGTATCGACGAGTCGATGGAGGCACTGATCCATCACTTCAAGATCTTCACCGAAGGGTTCAAGGTCCCCGAGGGAGAGGTCTACATGGGCATCGAGTCGCCGCGTGGCGAGATCGGTTGCTACATCGTTTCCGACGGCTCGTCGACCCCGTACCGCATCCACATGCGCGCGCCGAGCTTCGCCAACATCCAGTGCCTCCCGCACATGATGCGTGGTGGCCTCGTCGCCGACGCCGTCGCCGTGATCTCGAGTGTCGACCCGGTCCTGGGCGACGTGGACAGGTGATCCGATGAGCCGATTGAACGATCAGAACGTCGCCCTGGCGCGAGAGATCATCGCCCGGTACCCGAGGAAGAAGTCGGCGTTGATCCCGCTCGTGCATCTGAGCCAGGAGCAGAACGGGTACGTGACCCAGGAGGCCATGCGCCACGTCGCCGAGCTGGTCGACGTGACGCCCGCCGAGGTGTACGGCACGGCTTCGTTCTACGAGATGTTCCGATTCGAACCGACGGGCACGTACCTGGTGAACATCTGCGGCACCTTGAGTTGTGCGCTGATGGGTGGCCACGAACTGCTCCACCACGCCGAGCAGAAGCTCGGCATCAAGGCCGGGTCCACCACCGACGACGGCATGTTCACCTTGCAGCACGCCGAGTGTCAGGCGGCGTGCACCGAGGCTCCGACGCTCCAGGTCAACTACCGACACCGCTTCCGGGTCACCCCTGCCGAGTTCGACGAGTTGGTCGACGATCTCCGGGCCGGTCGGCTCGCCGACGAGATTCCACCGCACGGCACCCTCGGCCGCAACCGCCAGCACATCCCCGCCGACAAGGCCGTGGGCGCCGTGCCGCCCGAGCAGGATCTGAATGCTCCGGTCTGGATCACCGTCACGGAGGCCGGATCATGACGACCGTCTCACCGTATCCCTGGGCCGCCGGTTTCTACGATGACGGAGATCGCCCCCGGATCGTGACGTCCCGATTCCAGTACGAGGACGGCCACACCATCGAGCGGTACCACGCAACCGGTGGGTACGAAGGTCTTCGTCGGGCGCTGTCGATGACGCCCGATCAGGTCCATGACGAGGTGCGGGCCTCGACCCTGCTCGGCCGCGGCGGCGCCGGGTTCCCGGCCGGCACGAAGTGGGGCTTCACACCGCAGGGCGTCTGGCCCCGGTACCTGGTCGTCAACGGTGACGAGTCGGAGCCCGGAACCTACAAGGACCGCCTCCTCATGGAGTGCGACCCGCACCAGTTGATCGAAGGCTGTCTGATCGCCTGCTACGCCGCAGGGCTCAGCCGATGCTTCCTGTACATCCGCGGCGAAATGGCGCTCGCGCACGAGCGGGTGGCGAAGGCGCTGGACGAGGCCTACGCCGCCGGTTACATCGGCCGGAACATCCTCGGCACCGAGTTCGGGGTCGACATCGTCCTCCACTGGGGCGCCGGCGCCTACGTCGTGGGCGAGGAGACCGCCCTCATCGAATCGTTGGAGGGCGAGCGGGGAATGCCTCGCCTCAAGCCGCCGTACTTTCCGGCCGCGATCGGCCTCTACGGCAAGCCGACGATCGTGAACAATGTCGAGACGCTCTCGAACCTGCCCTTCATCGCCCGTAACGGCTCGGCCGCCTACACGGCCATCGGCACCGAGACGTCGCCCGGAACCCGGATGATCGCCGTCTCGGGGCACGTCGCTCGTCCGGGCGTGTTCGAGATCGTCAACGGGTCGACGACCTTCCGCGACCTGCTGTACGGCGAGGACTTCTGTCGTGGCATGCGACCGGGCCGGGAACTCAAGGCGTTCGTCCCCGGCGGTGGCTCCGCTCCGTGGTTCGTGCCGGACCAACTCGACATCCCGTTCGAGGGTCGAGCAGCCGGTGCTGCCGGTTCGATGCTCGGTTCCGGCGCGGTCATGGTGATGGACGATTCGACCGACATCCCGGCAGCAGCGCTGACCCTCGTCAGGTTCTACGCCCACGAGTCGTGCGGGAAGTGCGTGCCGTGTCGCGAGGGTGGGACCTGGCTCTACCGCGTCGTCGAGCGGATCGTCGCCGGCGAGGGGACCGACGCCGATCTCGACACGATCCGCGAGATCGGCCAGTCGATCTGCCCCGGCGAGATGCCGCATGCGGCGAGCGAACGTCTCGGCCTCGACGCGGTTCCGTTCCCGTACAAGATGACGACGATCTGTTTCGTCGGACCGTCGGCGTACGTACCGATCCACTCGGCCATGACGCTGTTCCCCGAAGAGTTCGAGTCGCGGGTCACGCACCGTCCCGTGCGTACCACGATCCCGGTGACCGCTGTGCCGGTCGGAGGCGACTGACATGAGCGACGACACCACGACCGACGACGACACCACGACCGACGA
>JBMUCX010000183.1:0-4307 GCA_049458915.1 Ilumatobacteraceae bacterium | reverse complement strand
GTGGATTCCCCGCAGGGTCGCTTCGACGCGGGGGCCGGACTCGTCGACGGTCGGGTGCTCGAGGGTGTCGAAGCGGTGGGCAAGCACCTGTTCCACCGCTGGGAGGACGGCCTGACGGTGCACGTCCACCTCGGACTGTTCGGCAAGTTCCGGACGTTCACCTCCGATCCGCCGGAGCCGACCGAGGGGACGAGGATGCGATGGCGGGGTGAGCCGGGCACGCTGCACCTGTCGGGGCCGACGGCGTGCGACGTCATCGACGCCGCCGACGAGGAACGCCTCCTCGCTCGGATCGGTCCGGATCCGTTGTCGGTTCGGCGAGGCGACGAGGACCGCCTTCGGGCGTCGTTCGCCCGTCGACGCGTGCCGGTCGCCCAGGTGCTCCTCGACCAGGCGGTGGTGTCGGGGATCGGCAACGTGTATCGCGCGGAGTTCTGCTTCCTGGTCGGACTCGACCCGTTCACGCCGGCCAACGAGGTGCCGGGCGAGACGGTGGGTGCCATCTGGCGTCTGGCGATCGATCAGATGCGGATCGGGGAGCGGATCGGTCGGATCGTGACCGTCGACCCGGCGGAAGTGGGTGCATCCCGCCCGCGCGATCTGCGATCGGGCGACCGCTTGTACGTGTACAAGCGGAACGGGCAGGGTTGCCGACGCTGTGGGACCCCGATCCGGAGTGCGTCGCTCGCCGGACGCACCGTGTGGTGGTGCCCGACCTGCCAACGATGACCGGTGACGACCAGCCGGTCAGAGTCGCCGTGCGAAGCTGAGGTCGTGGCCGCTCGGGTCGCTGATCGCGAACATCCGCTCGCCCCACGTGGCGTCGACCGGGGCGTGTCGAGGGTGGAGTCCGGCCGTGGTCGCCCGGTGGTACAGGGCGTCGACGTCGGCGACGTGGAAGATCACCCGTCCCCACGGACCGGGTTCGCCCTCCAGCGTCAGGTTGACGTGACAGCCGTCGGCACTCATCGTCGTGAACGGTGCGTGGGGGCCACCGAAGCTGATCTCGAATCCGAGCGCCGCATAGAACCCGACAGAAGCCTCCATGTCGATCGTCGCCAGGGTCACGGCATCGATCCGGATGGGCGGACGCCCGGCGGTGTCAGACATCGATCACTCCGGGTGGTGGGGGGTCGCGTCGATCGGCTCCCATCCGACGCCGTGCCCGTCGTGCGAGCCATCGGAGCGACAGGTTGATTCCGATCACCACGATGATCGCCTCGAGCCACCACGGGACACTGCCCGGCAGGATCGCGTCGACGAGTGAACCGGCCACCCAGACGAATCCGACGACGGCGATGATCGGGAGCACCAGCGCCGCGCACCCGGCCGACGCACAACCTCGATTGACCACCACTACCGGGCCACCCACGATCGGGCCACCCGCGATCGGATCTCGCATCCGGCCACCTTACGGCCGGGTCCTCGGTACTCGAGCGGTCGTCTCGCGCCGATCTCGGGTCAGTACTCGAAGGGACGAATCGTGCCATCGACGTCGATCAGCACGATGGGTTGCCGTTCCCACGTCGTCTCGTCGCCCCCCATGCCGGGCGAGTCGTCGGGCATGCCAGGGAGTGCGAGTCCGATCGCGTCGGGCCGGGAGGTGAGCAACTCCTCGATGGCCCCGAGCGGGACGTGTCCCTCGAGCACGTACTCACCGACGAGCGCTGTGTGACACGATGCGGCGGAGTCGGGCACGCCCCGATCGGCTCTGAACGACGCCCGGTCGTGATCGTCGACGACGTCGACGTCTGCACCGTGGCGTTGCAGGTACACGACCCACGCAGAGCAGCATCCTCAACCGGGATCGCGTCGGACGTCGATGTGAACGCCCGTCGAGGTGGTCTCGTCCATGGCTCGCACATCTGGTCGTTCCGATGACTCGCCCTGTTCGCCACCGCTGCACGCCGGAGTCATCGCGATCATCGATACGGCGACGAGGACGGTGCGTCGGCATCGGGAGCTCATGCCGGCGGACGATACTGCAGTCGCTGCGACGCGCCGGGTCGAACGGGCGCGTCCACGCATCTACAGTGAAACCGTGATCGAGCTGCCGATTGGCTTCGAACCGGCGCGGGTCGGTTCGTCCGCCGAGCACTGCGACGTGAGTTGCGAACGACTCGGACTTTCGATCGTCGACTGTGCCGACAGCGACCATCACCTGCTGGTGCAGGTCGGGTTCATCCATCGATCGCGAGCGACGCCGTGACCGCGCTCCCGTCGGTCGCGCTGCTCCGCCTGCAGCGTCTTCGGGAGACGATGCGGGCTGCGTCGGTGCCGGTCGTGCTCACGGCCGATCCGATCGACATCTTCTATGCGACGGGCGTCCGGAACATGACGCTGTTCTCGATGATGGGCGCTGCTCGGTTCGCTGCTGTGATCGCCGACGGTCCGGTCGTCGTCTGGGAGTTCGCCGGGGCGGAGCACCTGGCGGCGGATGCGATGACGGTCGACGAGGTGCGTACCGCTCCGGGTGTCACGGCGCTGTCCGGGAGCGGGTACCGGGTGGCGATCGACGGGTTCGCTGCGGAGGTCGCCGCACTGTGCGTCGAGTACGGCGCCGATCTCGTCGGCGTCGAGGGTTTCGACCACGAGGTGACGGACGGACTGAGGCGTCACGGTCTCACGTTGTGCTCGGCGACCGAGGTGTTCGTCGAGAGTCGGCGCGTCAAGCTGGCAGCCGAACTCGATGTGATGCGTGAAGGGGTCCGGCGGGTCACCGAGGCAGTGGCGCACATGGTTCGGCACCTCCGCCCGGGCTTGACCGAGGTCGAGGTGTGGGCGCACTTCCACGAGCGCCTGATCGCGAGCGACGGTGAGTACGTGTCGACCCGCCTCGTCCAGGCGGGTCAGCGGACCTTTCCGTACTTCCAGGAGGCCGGGCCGAACCTGGTTGCGCTCGGCGATCTGTTCTGCATCGACACCGATGCGATCGCGTACGGCGGTTACGGCGTCGATTTCTCCCGCTGCTACAGCGTCGGCGCCCGTCCGACCGCCGATCAGCGGTCGCTTCATGCGCTGGCCCTCGACCAACTCGAGCACAATGCCGGTCTCCTCGGCCCCGGTGTGTCGTTCGCCGAGTTCGCTCGGAGGGCGTGGGTCGTCCCCGATCGCCATGCACCGTGGGGGTACTACTGCCTGGCGCACGGGCTCGGGCTGTGTGGTGAGTACCCCTATGTGCCCGTCGCTCGGCTCGGCGAGGAGTACGACTTCGATGGCGAGTTCGAGCCGGGCATGGTGGTGTGTGTCGAGAGTTACATCGGTGACGAGGCGCTGCACCAGGGCGTGAAGCTCGAGGATCAGTTCCTCATCACCGAGACCGGGGTCGAGCGGCTGAGCACCGCTGCGTTCGACCCGACCCTGACGTCGGCCTGACGGCTGGTCGACCTGTGCTCGTCCTGCTGGCCCGGTTGTGATCTGCCGGCTGCGACTTCCGATAATGGAGGTCGATGTTCGACGGTTTGCTCGACCTGCCCGTGCACCCGATCGTGGTGCACTTCCCGATCGCCATGTTGACCATGGCGTGGCTGTCGATCATCGCCGTCCATGCTGGTTGGGGTGACACCGCCCGGTGGCAGACGCTGATCGGCCCGTTCGAATGGATCGGCGTGGTGTCGTTCGTACCCACGGTGCTGACGGGGTTCCGCGATGCGGGATGGTTCGATCTGTTCACCTTCGCATCGTGGTCACAACCGTTGATCTGGCACGTGGTGCTGGGTTCGACGACCGTCGTCGTGTTCAGCGTTCATGCGCTGTGGCGGCGTGAACGGGACGTGATCGGGCGCGCCGTCTGGTTCGACGTGGGTGTCGCGAGCGTTGGCTTCTGGGGGTTGGTGGCGACCGGGTTGCTGGCCGGCGAGGTGGTCTACGGATGACATCGAGGTGGATCGCTTCGGGATTGCTCCTCCTCGGTGCAGCGGTCGTGCTCGGCACCACTGCCGGCCCTGCGAGGGCGGCGAACGTGGTCACGATCCGGGTCGGTAGCTACTACTTCGAGGACGGGAGCGTCGGGGACGGTGTGGTCACTGCGCAGGTCGGTGATCAACTCCGCTTCGTGTTCGACGACAGCGGGCACTCGGCCGATGTCGATGCGCTCGGCATCAGTACCGGCACCCTGGGGTCCGGCGCGGTGTTCGTCACGTCGCCGATCACCCAGGCCGGCACGTTCGAGTTGTATTGCCGACCCCATCGCCGGCTGGGTCATCGCACGAACCTGGTCGTGACCGGCGTGGCGGCGACGACCACGACGACGACGGTGCCGGTGACGACGACCACGGTGCCGACGACGGCCCCGGCGTCGCGCACGA
>JBMUCX010000182.1:0-4329 GCA_049458915.1 Ilumatobacteraceae bacterium | reverse complement strand
TAGCCTATGGGAAACACTAACCCATGGGCTGCGACAAATTGTCGCGCGTCACTATGTACTGTTGATTAGACCACTTGGAGGACTTTGAACACGCCAGCTACCGGGGGGCCCCGGTGACCCGCCCGGCGGCGGCCGCTGGGCTCACCGATGCGGACGGCTTCATGTGGCCGCGGGTCCACCAGGTCCGTGAGCACGCGCACCCCGACGCGGTCGAGGAGGAGTGGCGTGCGCAACTGGAACGTGCGCTCGCCGCCGGCATCGACGTGACGCATCTCGACGCGCACATGGGAGCTGCGCTCGCGCCCGAGTGGTGCGATCGGTACGTGGCACTCGGTGTCGACTACGGCCTCCCGGTGCTCATCACACGCGACCTGGCGGCCTACGGCCCGAGCAATCACCTCGTCGGCACCTCGGAGGAGATGTTCGCGGGTTTCGTCGAGCAGGCACGCGCTGCCGGGATGCCCGTCTTCGACGTGGTGCTCGAGACCGACTTCCGTCGTCGACGTGGTGCGCCGGTCGACTACGAGTCGATGCTCGCCGATGCCGATGCCCGCAGCGACCACGATCTCGTCTACTGCGCGTTCCACCCGTGTGCCCCCGGACCGGGAGAGGTCGAGCGGATCGACGAGGAGTGGTGGCACGTCCGCACCGACGAGTACCGGATCTTCGGCGACGCGGAATGGCGCACGTGGCTCGACGGTCAGGCGTTCGAGGTGACGGGGATGCGGGAGCTGCGCGAGGAGTTCAGGTCGGCACAGTTCGGAGCGCAGTAGGGGCCGTTCGCGGGCGTGGGTGCCGGTCGTGGCGGAACGACTCGTCGCGTCGCTCGGTCGTCACGAGGCAGCAGTGCGGCGTCGCCTCGGCCAGACTGCGCGGATGGACAAGCGACGTTTCTCGACCGCCGATCTGCACGGCGTCGACGGGTACAAGCTGGCGACCGGACTGATCGTCCCCCGTCCGATCGGTTGGATCGGGACGATCTCGGGCGCAGGGGTCGCGAACCTCGCCCCGTACTCGTTCTTCAACGTGGTCAGCGGTGTGCCCCCGACGTTCGTGGTGTCGCCTGGCCGCGGTGACCGCAAGGACACCCTCGACAACATGCGGGAGGTGGGGGAGTTCACGATCAACGTGGTGACGGTCGAGGTGGTGGAAGCGATGAATGCGACCGCAGCGAGTTTCGACGCCGATGTCGACGAGTTCGAAGCGTGCGGTCTGACATCGGTGGCTTCGCATTCGGTTCGTCCGCCGATGGTCGGCGAGTGCAAGGCGAACATCGAGTGCGTCGTGACGCAGATCGTCGACATCGGACATCCGTCACACGGCAATGCCCTCGTGATCGGGGAGGCCGTCGAGTTCCACGTGGCCGATCATCTTCTGGACGGCACCCGTGTCGACCAGCACTCGTTGCACGCGATCGGTCGCCACGTCGGCAACACCTACAGCCACGCCACGGATCTGTTCGACATCGTCCGCCCGGCCTGATCGGCAGCGCTCGGGGTCCGATGGGAGCATGGCGATGGTCCCCTGACAGCATCTGGTCATGACGCTGACGGTCGCCGCCTCCAAGCCGATGCACGACACCCACCGGATCGCGTTCGACGGAGCGGTCGATGCCGACGGACACGTGCTCGAACCGCCGACGCTGTGGGAGGACTACATCGACCCGGCCTTCCGAGATCGGGCGTTGCGGATCGTCCGTGACGAGCAGGGTCTGGAGGAGTTGGAGATCGACGGTCGCCGATCGCAGATGACCCGGCGAGGGTTCCCGTCGACGCTCGGCGCGATGGGGGCGCCGGACCTGGCCGACATGCAGAAGAACCCGGCCCGCACCTACCTCACCGAAGCCCCCTACGGGACGATGGACCCGGCCGAGCGGCTCCGAGTGATGGATGCCGAGCACATCGACGTCTCGATCCTCTACACGACGGTCGGGCTGCTGTGGGAAGCAGAGGTGGAGGACCCGGCGCTCGCCCAGGCGTACACGAAGGCCTACAACCGATGGATCGTCGAGTTCTGTTCCGAATCGCCGAGGCTCGTCCCGACGGCGCACATCTCGCTGTCCGATCCGATCGCCGCTGCACGTGAGTTGGAGCGAGCGGTGGGTGCCGGCGCCAGAGGGGCGTACGTGTGCCCGTTCACCCACGATGCGAAGCCACTCGGCCATCCCGACCACCACGTGGTGTTCGCAGCGGCTCAGGATCTGGACGTGCCGTTCGCCATCCATCCGACCTTCGAGCCGCAGTGGACCAAGGGCGAGCGGATGGGGTCGTGGGAGCACGTCAAACAACTGCGCCTGCTGGCGTCGGTCACGGCGTCGGACGGTGTACGTCACCAGTTCACGACCCTGTTCGACTACGGCGTGTTCGATCTGTTCCCGCGGCTCAAGGTGCTGGTGCTCGAATCGGGCGGTGGGTGGATCGGGTACTGGCTCGACCGCATCGACGCCGTGTACGGGCACACCTTCATCGGCGACAAGGTGCCGTTGCAGCACAAGCCGAGTGACTACTTCCGGGAGCGGATTTGGATCAGTTGCGACCCCGACGAGCGGACGATCCCGGCGCTCGCCGAACGGTTCGGGGTGGATCGGTTCATGTGGGCGTCCGACTTCCCGCACGCCGATCACACGCCGGAGTACGTCCACGATCTGAATGAACTGGTGGCGTCGTTCCCCGAGTCGGAGCGGGCCCGGTTCGTCGGCGGCAACGCTCGAGCGCTCTTCGGCATCCCCGGCTGACCGCCATCCCCCGCCCCCGGTCGATCGGAACGTTTGGTCGCCCTCGGGAACACCACCGTTCTCGGAGGCGACCAAAGGCGCCGACCAGCCAGGACCGGGGCGGTTTGGTCGCCTCCGGGAACACCACCGTTCCTGAGGGCGAACAAACAGAATCAGGGACCAGGGACCAGGGGCCAGGGGCCAGGGACCAGGGACCAGGGGCCAGGGGCCAGGGTTGCTCGTGGCCCGAGGAACGGCGGTGCGTCAGGCCTCGGCCGGGGCGAGCGCAGCCGCGACCTCTCGGACGATCTCCTCGGCGGTCGAGCCGGGGGTCAAGACCGTCGCCACGCCTCGAGCACGCAGTTCGTCGAGGTCGCTGTCGGGCACGATGCCGCCGAGGATCACGGGGATGTCCGCTCCGCGCTTGCGGACCTCGTCCACCACGAGTGGTGCGAGGGTCATGTGCGCACCCGACAGCATCGACAGGCCGATCGCATCGACGTCTTCGTCGACCGCCGCCGCCGCCACCGTTTCCGGCGTCTGGAACAGCCCGGTGTAGATCACCTCGTACCCGGCATCGCGGAGGATTCGTGCCACGACCTTGATACCTCGGTCGTGCCCGTCCAGCCCGACCTTCGCCACGAGGATCCGTTCGCCACTCATATGACCGGCACCTCGACGTATCGGCCGAACTCGGACTCCATGGTCGACATGATCTCACCGAGTGTCGCGTACACCGACACGGCGTCGATCAGCGCGGGCATGAGGTTGACGTTCGGATCGGCGGCATCGGACCGGACCCGGGCGAGCGCCGCCGCGACGGCGTCGTCGTCACGATCCTGACGGACCAGTTCCAACCGCTTGCGCTGTCGCTGCTCGTCCTCACTCGTGATCTTGAGGAGATCGATCTGGTCTTCTTCGTTGCCGTCGGTGAAGGCGTTCACGCCGACGGTGATGCGCTGCCCCGAGTTCATCTTGCGTTCGAGGTCGAACGCCGAATCGGCGATCTTGCCCTGGAACCAGTTCTCCTCGATCCCTCGGATCGCTCCCTCGAGCATCGAACCGCCGCCGAGTTCGTCGAGGTGGGCGAACAGTTCCTCGGCTTGCCGCTCCATCTCATCGGTGAGCGACTCGACGAACCAGCTCCCACCGAGTGGATCCGCGACGTGCGCGACGTTCGTCTCGTGGGCGATGACGTGCTGGGTCCGGAGCGCGATCCGTGCGGCCTTCTCCGTCGGCAGCGCGAGCGCCTCGTCCATCGAGTTCGTGTGCAGCGACTGGGTGCCACCGAGGACGCCGGCCAACGCCTCGATCGCCGTGCGGACGATGTTGACCTCGGGCTGCTGCGCCGTGAGCGACACGCCCGCGGTCTGGGTGTGGAACCGCAACTGCATCGACCGTGGGTCCTCGGCGCCGTACCGCTCCTTCATCCAGCGTGCCCAGATCCGACGCGCGGCGCGGTACTTGGCGATCTCTTCGAAGAAATCGATGTGGGCGTTGAAGAAGAAGCTGAGTCGAGGGGCGAACGCATCGACGGGCAGGCCCGCCTGCTTCGCGAGTTCGACGTAGGCGAAGCCGTTGGCGAGCGTGAACGCCAGCTCCTCGACCGCCGTCGA
>JBMUCX010000181.1:0-4364 GCA_049458915.1 Ilumatobacteraceae bacterium | reverse complement strand
GAGGAACCGGCGGCTGAGGAGGCCGCCGGAGGAGAAGCGGCGACCGCGGCGTCGATCGACGTGCGCTCCGACTTCGAATCACTCGCCGTGTACGCCCCGACGGAGACGGCCGGTGCCGATGGCTCCGTCACCGTGGCAGTTCCGCTCCCCGACACACTGACCCGATATCGGGTGATGGCGGTGGCCGTCGACGGCTCCGACCGCTTCGGCTCGGGCGAGTCGACCATCACCGCTCGACTCCCGCTGACGGTCCGACCATCGGCGCCGCGTTTCGCGAACTTCGGTGACGAGTTCGAGTTCCCGGTCGTGCTCCAGAACCAGACCGATGCGCCGCTCGAGGTCGACGTCGTGGTGCAGACGTCGAACCTCGACCCCGCCGAGCCCGCCGGCCGGCGGGTGACGGTGCCGGCGAACGATCGGGTCGAGGTCAGGTTCCCGGCGACCACCGAAGCCGTCGGCACGGCCAGGTTCCGTCTCGCCGCCGTGAGCGGCACGTTCGCCGATGCGACCTCCGGTTCGTTCCCGGTGTACACCCCGGCGACCGCCGAAGCCTTCGCGACGTACGGCGTCGTCGACGATGGAGTGATCGGCCAGCCGTTCGTGGCGCCGACCGGCGTGCTGCCCCAGTTCGGCGGGCTCGAGATCGGCACGTCGTCGACGGCACTCCAGGCGCTGACCGACGCAGTGCTGTATCTCGTCGACCACGACTACGGCTCGACCGACGGATACGCCTCGCGCATCATGGCCGTCGCCGCACTTCGCGACGTGCTCGATGCGTTCGACGCCGACGGGCTTCCCGATCGGGCACGACTCGACGTCCGGGTCGCGACCGACGTGGAGCGCCTCGCAGCGCTGCAGAACGACGACGGCGGCTGGCCCTGGTTCCAACGGGGTCGCCGGTCGATCGCCTTCCTGACGGTGCAGGCGACTCACGCCCTCGTGCTGGCGCGCGATGCCGGCTACCAGGTGTCGACATCCACTCTCGACCTCGCCCTCGACCGGCTGGCCACCATCGAGGCGCTGTACGAGCCGACGGACTCCCGCCAGGTGCGCGACACGACCACCGCGTACGCCCTCCACGTCCGAGATCTCGCCGGGGAGCCGGACCGGGTCGCGGCGGAGGCCCTGTTCGAACGCGCCGGTGACGACCTCGACCTCGACGCGCTCGCCTGGTTGTGGCCGTCGATCAACGACCCCGACGCACGGACCGAGATCGCTCGACGGATCCGAACCGCAGCGGTCGAGACGGCGAGCGCCGCGGTGTTCGCCACCGACTTCGCCGAGGACTCGTGGGTCATCGCCCAGTCGGACCGCCGGACCGACGGGATCGTGCTCGACGCTCTCGTCACCGAGGATCCCGACAGTGACCTGATCCCGAAGGTCGTGGCCGGACTGCTCGGCAACCAAGTCCGAGGACGGTGGAACAACGCCTTCGAGAACGCGTTCATCCTCCTGGCGCTGCACCGGTACTTCGTGACCTTCGAAGGAACGAGTCCGGACTTCGTGGCACGGGCGTGGCTGGGTGACCTGTACGTCGCCGAAGCGGAGTTCGTCGGTCGGTCCACCGATCGGGTGAACGCCGTCGTGCCGATGGAGCGACTCGTCGGGGCGGGATCATCGACGATCGTGCTGTCGAAAGAAGGCGACGGCCGCCTGTACTACCGCCTCGGCCTCCGGTACGCGCCCGCCGACCTGGCACTCGCCCCTCGCGACGAAGGCTTCGTCGTCGATCGCGTCTACGAGGCCGTCGACGATCCCGGAGACGTCGTGCGGGCCGCCGATGGTTCGTGGCGGATTCGGGCGGGCGCCTCGGTCCGGGTTCGGATCACGATGGTCGCTGATGCCCAGCGCACCGGCGTCGCGCTGATCGATCCGCTCCCCGCCGGCCTCGAACCGGTGAATCCGGCACTGGCGATCTCGCCATCCGAGTCGACACCCGATGCCGGCGGCTGGTGGGGCTGGTCGTGGTTCGAGCACCAGAACCTGCGGGACGACCGGGCCGAGGCGTTCGCCACGTACCTGCCGGGTGGCGTCTACGAGTACAGCTACGTCACGAGGGCGACCACACCGGGGAGTTTCGTGGCCCCGCCGGCACGAGCCGAGGAGATGTACGCACCCGAAGTGTTCGGACGTTCCGGTTCGGACCGGGTCGTGATCGGCTGACGGCTCAGACCTCCACGCCCGGCAGGGTTTCGACGAGCACCGCCGAGCGAGGAGCGATCGCCGCCAGCCGGAGCGGCAGGGCGGCCTGGTAGTCCTCGGAGAACCACGCTGCTCGGGCGGCGTCGATCGAGTCGAAGCGGAGCACGACGGTGTTGCCACCGGCGCCGGGCCCTTCACCGAGGTCGATCGTGGACGAGGTGTTGACGAGGGCCCTCGAGCCCCGGTCGGCGAGCGCGGGCCGCGCCACCGCCCGATAGGCCTCCATGCCCTCTGGATCGACGACGTCGTAGTTGACGATGATCAGTGCAGCCATGTTCATCTCCTGTGGGGTCGGCGTGGTTCTTCGCGATGATTCGGTGCCTGGTTCAGGGCTCGACGATCGGGAACATCGACATGAAGACGTCGAGGTGGTCGAAGATCGCGAGGAACGACGTCGGGTCGCCGTCGACGACGGCCCGGCCCGACTCGATCGCTCCGGCGGCGTCGAGGTCGGCACTGCCGATCTCGACGAGCACCGACCGATCGAGCCGCACGGTGGCATCCGCCTCGACGGCCCGCCCGGCGGCGGTGTGGATCGCCCGATTCGACAGTTCGACCCGCCAGGACTCGCCGGTGTCGGTGAACTCGAGATTGACCAGCGCATGGACGCCGCCGACCTCCTCGGCCCGGAGTCGGACCGCGGTCGCGTCCATCAGTTGCTCGACGGTCATCGCGTCGAGGTAGCCGCGCCGCATCGCAGGGTTCCGGGGCGGGCTCCCGTGTCGGAGTTCCTGCGCTCCCATCAGGAAAGCGTTGCGGAAGGTCGCCGACTCGCTCTGGTACCCGAGCTGTTCGAACGCGTCGGCCTGCAGTTCGCGGGCGGCGACGTTCGTCGGATCGGCGAACACGACATGGCCGACCACTTCGGCCACCCAGCGATAGTCGCCGTCGTCGAAGGCGGCTCGGGCCCGGCCGAGGAGCGCGTCCGCACCACCGGCGAGTTCGACGTAGCGGCGTCCCGACTCGGTCGGCGGGAGCTTCCAGAGGTTCGCCGGGTTGCCGTCGTACCAGGACAGGTACCGCTGGTAGACCGCCTTCACGTTGTGGGCGAGATGGCCGTAGTACCCGGTCGTGTGGGCCTCGGTCCGGTACTCCTCGGGGAACTCGATCCGCTCGGCGATCTCGAGCGGTGTCTCACCGTGGTTCGCCCAGCGCATGGTCTGATCGTGGATGTAGCGGTACATGTCGCGCTGCTTGCGGAGGAAGGACCGGATGTCCTCACCGCCCCATCGCGGCCAGTGGTGCGACGCGAACATGATCTCGGCCCGGTCGCCGAACAGGTCGGCGGCCTGCCCGATGTACTTCGACCAGGCGAGCGCGTTCCGGGCCTGGGCCCCACGGATCGGGATCAGGTTGTGCATGTTGTGCGAGCAGTTCTCGGCCATGCAGAGCCAACCGCCGCCGCCGGGCATCCGGTCGGGGAAGTAGAAGTTCATCTCCGCTGGCGCTTCGGTCTCCGGCGTCAACTGGAACACGATCCGGACTCCGTCGACGACGAGTTCTTGTCCGGTGTGGGTCACGTCCTCGGTCGGTGCCAGCAGACCGGGTGGCGACAGCGGCACCGCCTTGCCGAGACCGCAATCGACATGGCCGCGCGGCCCGGCCGGGAGCAGCGGCCCGAACTGGTACAGGGCCCGACGGATCATCGCGAAGCCGGCGATCACGTTCTCGCTGATCGCCTCGTGGAGGAAGTGTTCGGGGGCGATGATGCGGCAGTCGCCCCGCTCCACGGCGTCGGGTGTGGTGACGCCGAGCACCCCGCCGAAGTGGTCGGTGTGGGAATGGGTGTAGATCACCGCCGTGACGGGGCGCTCACCGAGGGTTTCGTTGGCGAGCGCCAAGCAGTCCCGAGCGCAGCCTTCGACGGTGAGCGGGTCGATGACGATCCAACCACGCTCACCTTCGATGAAGGTGATGTTGGAGATGTCGTACCCGCGCGCCTGCCAGATGCCCGGGCCGACTTCGAACAGCCCGTGGAGGTTGTTCAACTGGGCTTGCCGCCAGAGGCTGGGGTGGACGGTGTCGGGGTTCTCCGAGCCCTGCTCGATGAAGTCGTACTTGTTGTTGTCCCACGCGACACCCCAGGCACCTTGGATCCGTCCCGTGGGATGCTGAGCGAGCAAGCCGCGAGACGCCCGATCGAAGTCGGCCGGGTCCATCCC
>JBMUCX010000180.1:0-4458 GCA_049458915.1 Ilumatobacteraceae bacterium | reverse complement strand
GCTGGCACAGTTCGTCACCCATGTGGATCATCGGGATCCCGCCGTACCCGAACACGATCGCCGAGAGCAGGAGGATCCGTCGGATCGCCTGGTCGAGCGCCTCTTCGTCGCCCGCGGCGAGCGCGGCGGTCACGCCGGCCAGCGTGGCGGTCATCCCGCTCGTGCGCTCGTCGCCCGTTCCTGCGTTCACCCCGAACGGGGTGCCGCGGGCGAACGATCCGGGGAAGTCGCCCCGGTAGAACTCGGCGAGGAAGGCACGGTGTGCCGGGCCCGAGAGCCCGCAGGCCGCGGCGTCGGCGTCGTCGATCGCCCAGCCGATGTCGTCGTGGCACCGGATGTAGGTGAACCAACTGGTGCGTGACGGCGGGTCGGGGAGTTGGGCCAGCGCGTGTCCGGCGAGTTCGGCTCGCCGGGTCGCGGCCATGGACCACGCCTGCACCATGAGCTGGTTGTGGTAGGCGAGGTCGCACTCTCGTCGTTCGACGTCGTGGCGGCCGAGGTAGCCGACGAGATCGCCGGGTCCGACGATCGCCTCGGCGAGCAGGATCGTGGCCGGCGCTGCGATCGCCAACACGGCCCTGATGGCCTGGGCGATCAGGTGGGCTTCCGGCCGGTTCTGACAGGACGTTCCGAGTTGTTTCCAGGTGAAGGCAACTGCGTCGAGGCGGAGGATGTCGACGCCGAGATTGGCGAGTTCGAGAGCGATTCCGGCGACCTCGACGAGGACGTCCGGATTCGAGTAGTCGAGGTCCCACTGGAACTCCCGGAACGTGGTCCAGACCCATCGGTCGAGCTCGGGCACCCAGGTGAAGTTGCCCGGCGCGAGGTCGGGGAAGATCTCGGGGAGGTGCTCTTCCCAGCGGTCGGGTTCGCCTCGATCGGTGTACGTCCTGAACAACTGCCGGTGGTACACCGAGCCGTTCTTGGCAGCCATCGCCCACTCGTGGTCGTCGCTCGTGTGGTTGAGGACGAAGTCGAGGCACAGCGAGATCCCCCGGCCGTGGAGGGCGTCGATCGCCGCGGTGAGGTGCTCGACGGTGCCGAGCCTCGGGTCGGGTGTCGTGTGATCGCGGACGGCGAACCCACCGTCGTTCTCGCCGTGCCGCGGATGGAGCACCGAGAGCAAGTGGATCGTGTCGATGCCGAGTTCGGTGAGATGGTCGAGTCGCCGGAGAAGGCCGGGAAGGTCGTCGGCGAAGCGCTCGAGGTAGGCGGTGTATCCGATGCGGCGGTTCGACAGGAACCAATCCGGGTCGGCGAGCCGAGCGCGATCGCGGTCGACGAGTCGAGCCGGTCGGCGCGCGACTGCGTCCGTGGCGAGGGCGAGCAACCGGTCGGCGACCCCGGCCGGGTCGTCGTAGAGGGCGGTGAGCGCCCTGACCAGATCGTCGCGCCGATCGTCGACCCGGGCGGCGAGTTCGATCTCGGAAACCACGGCGCTGGATCGTAGACCGCTGTGGTGAAAGCGCTTACATCGGGCTCCTCGGCGCCTGCCGTGACGATCCGATGCCGTTACGATCCGATGCCGTGCCCGACCCCTCGCCGTCCGCATCCGTCCGTCTCGGCCTCGTGGCCGCCTCGCGTATCGCCCGTCTCGCCGTCGTCGAACCCGTGACAGCGGTCGAGGGCGTCGAACTGACCGCTGTCGCCGCTCGGGACTCGGCCCGCGCTCGCGAAACGGCGGAGCGTTGGGGCGCACCGCTCTCGTTCGGCTCCTACGCGGAGATGATCGAGAGCGACGAGATCGACGCCGTCTACATCGGGACTCCGGCCGCCCATCACCGCGAGTGGGCGATCGCTGCGATCGAGGCGGGCAAGCACGTGCTGTGCGAAAAGCCGTTCGCCGCCAACGCCGACGACGCCCGACTGATCGCCGACGCCGCCCGGAGCGGCGACGTCGTCGTGATGGAGGCGTACCACTGGCGCTACCACCCGTTCGCCGCCCGGATCCGCGAGGTGCTCGACTCGGGTGTCCTCGGTCGCATCGACCGGATCGACGCCTCGTTCGACATCCCCGATGGCCGCATCGCCCGTACCGACATCCGCTGGGACCTCCCCCTGGGCGGTGGGTCGACGATGGATCTCGGGTGCTACTCGCTCCAATGGGCGCGGTTCGCCGCAGGGTCGGACCCGGAGATCGTGTCGGCCGAGGCCGTGTGCCCGGTCGACGGCGTGGATGGTTCCCTCGGCGCCGAACTGCGGTGGCCGTCCGGCGTCACCGGCAGGATCCATTCGTCGATGATCGCTCCGGGCGCGACCGTCGAGGCGTGGCTTCGGGTCACCGGCGAGTTCGGGACGCTCACCGCCACGAATCCGCTCGCGCCACAGCACGGAAATGCGACGCTCGTCGTCGACCTCGGCGACCGGATCTGGTTCGAGCCGGCGGACACGAGCGCCACCTACTTCCACCAGCTCGTCGCGTTTCGTGATGCGGTCCTCCACGGGGCGGCGTTCCCGACGACCGCCGACGACGGCGTGCGGACGATGGAACTCATCGACGCGTGCTATCGGGCGGCGGGCCTCGCACCGCGCCCGTCGTTCGAGCCGGGTGCCGCGGTGGTGTGAGCGTGTCCGCGTACGCCGTGTTCGAGTTGACCTTCGTCGATGACGCCACGGCGGACGATCTCGTCGCCTACGAGAGATATCGGTCCGAAGTCGTCTCGTTGATCGCTGCTCACGGAGGTCGCTACCTGGCTCGAGCGTGGGGTGTCACGGCGTTGGAGGGTCTCCCGGCGGGCGATCGATGCCACCTCGTGGAGTTCCCCGACGCCGAGTCCGCGAGGGCGTTCTGGTCGGACCCCGAGTACCTGGCGCTCACTCCGTTGCGATCTGGTGCCGTCGAGGTCCGAGCGATCCTGATCGAACAGAACTGATCGCCGACGGCCGACGCCGACGGTACCAGTGGGGCATCGGCGTCATCCGAGGTGGGCGGTCGACCCGTCGAGGTGAGCCGCCCGGCCGCACGCGTCGCCGCTCAGCAACTCGTCGATCGCACCGGTGTCGGTGGTGTCGGCCCAGTGTCGCCGACCCTCGTCGTCGAGCACGGCGAGGATCGCCCGGTCCGGCTGCATCGCCCGGTCGTACGTGACGGTGTATGCCTCGACCGTCCCGCGCGCCACGGGTGCCGTGGAAGGCACGGGCGGTGTCGGCCTGGCCGGCAAGTCGTCGACCTCGGCCTGTGGGTGGCTCGACCGGAAACCGGTCGGCGAGGGTTCGGTGCCGAGGACGAGCGCACTGTGCTTCGTGAAGTAACCACCGTTGCCCGTGAGCAGCGCCAGGTCGCCGGTCGAGTCCCGCAGGAGTTCGACGCTCCTCGTCAAGGGCAGGATGCAGTAGCAGTTCAACGGTCCGGCGGCGAAGGTCAACCCGCCGGTGATGGTCCAGTCACGGTCGACCGGCACACCCATCTCCCGCTGTGCGACCTGCACGGCGACGGGGAAGCACGAGTACAGGTCGATCAAGGCGCAATCGTCGACCGTCGTTCCTGCGAGGGCGAGCGCATCGCGGCCGACGAATCGCATCGCCGGGGATTCGTCGAGCGCCCAGCGATTGGTCGGTGACCAGTGGTCGGCGGCACCTGCACCCGACCACGGAAAGATCCACCGGTCGCGGGGGACCCCGGCCGAAGCAGCCGTCGCTGCCGAGCACATGACGATCGCTCCACCCTGATCGACGTTCAGGTTCGACGTCATCAGCTTCGGGTAGGGGGCAGCGATGGGTCGGTTCCCGTCGGTGACGGTCGCGATCTGCTCCGCCGACATGGCGGTGCGCAACCATGCGGAGGGGTTGTCGGCGGCGATCGCGCTCCCGCGTGCCCAGAGATCGGCGATCCGACGGCGGTGATCGTCGACGCCTTCGCCGAGCCGGTGGCGCAGTGCCGTCTCGGCGAGGGCGTAGAAGCGCGTCGGGTGATGGATCCCGATGGTTTCCTCGGCGGGTCCGCTCAATGGCCGGTCGACCCCCAGCGTCCGGTCGGGGAGGGCGCCGGCGGCTTCGTCGAGGTACGCGCTCTCGGCACCTCGGGCGTGATCGGCTCGTCGGGTCCGCATCGACTCGGCGGCGCACAGCACCGTGACGTCGAGGGTTCCGGCGGCGATTCGTTCGGCGGTGTCGACGACCAGGTCGTACACCTGGTTGCCGCCGGTGGTGGTCTTGGTCGTCTCGACATCGGGGCGGCCGAGACGCTCGGCGACGAGTCGGCCGGGATCGGAATACGGCCAGACACCCCACACCACCCGAACGGCGCCGATGCGGCCGCGCAGGTCGGTGCCAGCGGCATCGGTGAGGGCGGCCTCGGCACACCGGGTCATCAGGTCGATGGGCTCGGAGGTGGAGTCCCGGTCGTTGATCTGTCCGGCTCCGACGATGACGGGGGTACGGGGGTCGAGTGTCACGTGGTCGTGTCCTGAACTGTGTCGACGGCCTGGTGGGACCGGGCCGTGGCGGATGTTCGTGCTG
>JBMUCX010000179.1:0-4507 GCA_049458915.1 Ilumatobacteraceae bacterium | reverse complement strand
CGCGCTCGTCGTCGTGCTCGTCGTCGTGCTCGTCGGCATCGAGGAGATCGAGGTGATCGGTCACCACCACGTACGCGACGCCGGCGTCGACGGCGGCATCGACGAGGACTCCTGCCGAAGCTTCCAGCCCGGCGCCATTGGCGACGAGGACCGACGCACCGGTCACCGCCTCGCGATCCCGGAGCGAGACTTCGTAGGTGTGCGGATCGGCACCGGCGGGTACGAGGGCGTCGACGGGAGCGCCGCACGCCACCCGGGAGGTGATGTCGGCCCAGACCGTGGTGGTGGCGACCAGTCGGGCCGTCTCGGGCTGGGTTCCGGTCGTGTCGGAGGTGCTGCACCCGACCGTGAGCACGATCGCTGCCGCGATGCCGGCACCGGTGCGAGAGGCGACCGGACGTCGGACTGGAATGAGAACCATTCCCAGAATGGTAGAATGGGAATCGTTCCGTGACAACCCGCCACAGGATCCGCCACACGATTCGCCACGACCAACACATGTCCGCCGCTCCCGACTCCTCGACGCCCCGTACGCCTGCGCCCCGTCACGGCGTGGTCGAAGCGAGCGGGTGTTGCGTGCACTACGACGACGTCGTCGCTCTGGCCCCGACCGACATCGTCATACGGTCCGGCGAGTCCGTCGCCCTGGTCGGTGCGAACGGCAGCGGCAAGACGACGCTGCTGTCGGTGCTCGCCGGCCTCGTCCGCCCCGACGACGGCACGGTCCGCACCTCCGGGCGGGTCGCCTTCGTGACCCAGCGTCGCGACCATCACCGGTGGATGCCGCTCTCGGTCGACGAGGTGATGCGCATCGGGCGCTACCAGCATCGCGGCTTGTTCCGTCGGTTCAGGGCGACCGATCGACGTGCCGTCGACCTGGCCACCGAACGTCTCGAACTCGGCGGGCTCCGATCGCGTGCGTTCCACGAACTCTCCGGAGGTCAGCAGCAGCGGGTGCTGGTCGCTCAGGCCCTCGCTGCCGAACCCGATCTCCTGCTCCTCGACGAACCGATCACGGGGCTCGACTTCGCGAGTCAGGTCCGGATCCTCGAGGTCATCGACGATCACGCCGCGGGTGGCGGCGCCGTCGTGTTCTCCACGCATCACCTCGCCGAGGCCCGTCGAGCCTCGCGGGTGATGCTGCTCGCCGGGTGCGTCCTCGCCGACGGGCCACCGGACGACGTCCTCGTCCCGTCATTGCTCGCCGAGGCGTTCGGCGGGCGACTCGTCAGCGAGGACGGCGTGGCGGTCGTCGTCGACGAGCACGGGCATCGGCACGATCCGGCTCCGAGCGAACTCGTGCCCCATCACGGCACCCATGACCACCAGCACGAACACCAGCACGACCGGACCGTCGTCCAGGGCGGGTCGTCATGACCGCCGGCGACGACCGGTCGCGGCGTACGGCCGAACTCCACCGGTCCGTGGCACACCGACTCGCCGAGCAGGATCAGCAGTACACCGCGAACCGACGGACGGTGGTCGACCTGCTCGCCGCTGCTGGATGCCCCGTGACCCTTCCCGATCTGCTCGCCGCTGATCCGACCCTCGCACAGAGTTCGGTCTACCGGACCCTCTCGGTGCTCACCGATGCCGGCGTGGTCCATCGGCTGGTCCACGTGGGAGATCACGCCATGTTCGAACTCGACGAGCACCTGACCGGTCATCATCACCACCTCGTGTGCGACCGCTGCGGCACCGTTCTCGACGTCGTCTTCCCCGAGTCGGTCGAGTCGCTCCTCGCCCGGACGTTCGACGAGGTGTCGTCACCTGCCGGGTTCTCGCCCACGAGCCACACGATCGACGTCCACGGTCGTTGCGCCGCGTGCTCGTGACGATCGGCACTGGCGGCACGAGGTCCGACCGGAGACAGTCGCCGTATGGCGAGTGGACGGACGGCGGTACGTGAGCGGTGGGCGGCGGTCGGCGACCGTCTCGAGGCGCTCGGGCTGAAGTTGGACATGCACTACCAGCAGGAGAGCACGCGGCCCGACGGTGGACCTGTCGACGACGGACTCGCCCGGGCCGGCGCGGCGATCGGTGATGCCTTCGACGCCCTCGGCGAGGCGGTTGCCGACAGCGCTGTCCGGTCCGACGTCCGAGAGGCCGGACGCCTGCTGGTGGAGGCCGTCAACTCGACGCTCGACGAAGTCGGAGCGACGATCCGCCGTCGGAGTCGCGAGCCCTGAGCGCGATGGTCAGGAGCCCAGGACCCGGCGCAGGACGCCGGGGCGGGGGCTGCTCGGGAGGAGGTGCGGAGCGACCCGTGAGAGGTGCTCGGCAACGGTGCTCGCGCTCGGATTGACGAAACCGATCTCGCCGATGACGACCGTCGGGACCGTCTCATTGCCACCGGCGAACCCGCGGACGACAGCGGCGGCGTCGGGGTCCTGCCAGATGTCGTGATCGACGGTCTGGATGCCGGCTCGGTCGAGGCCCCGGCGCAGCATCGAACAGAACGGGCACCCCGGGCGCCAGTAGTAGTGGACGGCGTCGATCGAGCCGTCGGCCGTCACGAGTCGGACCGTGCTTCGAACAGTGCCGCCAGCCGATCGAGCGTCGCTGCGATGTTGGCCGGATGCTTCTTCGGATAGCCCATGAGTTCGATGAACTTCGGGCTCCGAGCCGTCGACCAGTCGAAGGTCTCGGTGACCTCGGTCCCACCCTCGACCGGCTCGAGTTCGTAGCGCCAACGATGGCCACCCAGATGGGCCCAGGCGATCCGACGATTCTCCTCGAACTCGACCACTTCGTTGGAGATCCGGTACGGGAGCGGCCCGAGTTTCATGTCCATTCCGAACTTCGAGCCGAGCGCAAGGCGTCGACTCCCGCCCCGGACGGCGAGCACCGTCCCCGACCCGTCGATCTCACCGTGACGTGCCGGTTCGGCGAGCAGGTCGAAGATCGGACCGGGATCGGCGGCGATGACCTTGGAGCCCGAGACGCTGCGATCACTCATGTCGAGCACGGTACCGGCCAGGCGGTGGCCGTCGCACCGCCGGTGGGCATGATGGTCCGGTGGATCCGACCGGCGGCTGGACCGACGAGCACGTGTTCGCGCTCGGAGATGCGGTCGCGATCGCGACGCTGGCCGACGCCGGCCACTGGCGGAGTGTGGGGTGCGACGACGCCGCGGTGTGGGGCGTCTGCCTCGGGGCCGATCTGCGCGCCACCGATCGCACCTACGAGGTGGTGGTCGATCTGTCGCCCGTCGACGTCCGGCGGGGGGACGCGCGTCCGACGTCGCCGTCGAGTGCCGTTCGGGCACGCTGCACCTGCCCCAGCCGGAAGCATCCGTGCAAGCACGCGCTCGCCCTGCTCCTGCGCTACGCCCGCGGTGACGTGCCGACCGCGGTGCGGCCTGCCGCGGTCGATCGGACGCTCGTCGCGATGCGGCCGGCACCGAGTGCCGGAGCCGGTCCGACCGGGTCCGATCGGCGGCCTGCACCACGGCCGTCCGACGCGGAGACGGACCGGTCCGATCGGCCGCCGGACGAGCGCACCGTCCGGGCCGCTGCCGGACTCGCCGATCTCGGTCGGTGGCTGGAGGACCGGATGCGTACGGGGTTGGCCGACCCGGTCGTGGCCCGGTACGAGACGTGGGACGGACTCGCTGCCCGACTCGTCGACGCCGGTGCCGGTGCACTCGCGGGACGGGTTCGTCGGATCGCCGGACTCGTCGGGGTCGGACCCGATTGGCACGAGCGGGTGCTGGCGGAGATCGGGATCCTGCACCTCCTCGTCGCAGGAGGACTCCGGCTCCCGGCCTTGCCCGACGACCTGGCCGATGCCCTGGCCGTGGCGATCGGACGACAGGTTCGTCGGGCGGATGTGCTCGGAGGCGTCCCCGAGACCGACGACTGGTTCGTCGCCGGCCGGAGTGATGCACGCGAGGATCGGATCGTCGTCCGTCGCTGGTGGCTCCATGGCCGCACGTCCGGACGGTGGGCGATGGTCCTGTCGTTCGCTGCGCACGGCGAGGCACTCGACGACGACTTCGTCGTCGGCGAGACGATCCGAGTCGACGTCCATCGGTATCCCGGTCGATCGATGCGGGTGCTCGTCTCGCCCCTCGACGACGCGACACCCGTCGAGGACCCGCACACGGGCGGGTCGCTCCGAGTTCCGTCGGGCACGGTCGCGGAGGCATGCGCCTCGATCGGAGCCGCCGTCGCCACGGAGCCGTGGATCGAACGCGTGCCGGCGACCCTCGTCGCGGCACCGGCCCCGTCACCGGGTGGTTGGTGCCTGACCGATGCGACCGGGTCGCTCCCGCTCGTGGGGACCGAGCGGTCGATCGCCATCCTGCTCGCCGCCTCGCGAGGACGCCCGGTGTCCACGACGATCGAATGGACCCCGTGGGGCGTCCGACCCGTCGCGGTGCACCTCGCCGACCGATCGATCGACATCGGACCGCGCGCCGGAGCGGTCGGCGGGCCGGTAAATGGCGTGTCGGCCGTGGGCAGACCGAGGACCGAACTGGCCGGGTATTGGCAGCAGTTGCTGG
>JBMUCX010000178.1:0-4513 GCA_049458915.1 Ilumatobacteraceae bacterium | reverse complement strand
AAACATCGGGGTGTCACAGAGTCTCGAACACCAGTTCGATCGACACCAGTTCGACCGGCGAACGAACACCCCGGTTCGGAGGACTCCTCGTCCGAACCGGGGTGTTTCTCGTTCCCGCACCAGGTCGACGCCGGGCCGGGTGGGATCCGGACTCGTCAGGCTCGCCGACGGATCGACACGAGTCCGACTCCGAGGACCACGACGACGAAGGCGAGCAATGCGGTGACCGATCCGGAGCCGGTGGCCGGCAGGACCCCGGTGGGCGGCACGGTCGGCGCCGTCGGAGCGAGCAGGTCGGCGATCTCGGGACCGGTCACCTCGTACACCGTGGTCGTCCCCGACAACTCGTTCGCCATCAGCAGGAGCGGCCGACCATTGGGGCTGTCGGCGGCAGGAATGAAGAGAGCCCCCTCCGGGGACACATCGGTCGTTCCCGGGGCGGTGAACGGTCCGCCGGCATCGAGTTCATCGAGGGCCAGGTTGACGTAGTCCTCGAACACGGGCGAGGTCGGCGAGGTGATGTCGTACACCATGATGCCGCCCTGACGTTCCAGGCCGACGAATGCGTAGAACCGGTTCCCGATGCTCCCGACGGCCACCGCCTCGGGCTCCGAGCCCTTGTCGTCGGAGCGACTGTCCACCTCGTCCGCCATCGAAGCCACCATCTCGGCTCCGGGAGCGGCTTCGTCGTCGGCCTGGGTGTTGAAGTAGGCCGGGTAGTTCGCAGCGATGTACTCCTCGAACTGCGAGCCGGAGTCCCAGATCACCTCGCCCGTGGAACTCCAGATCGTGAACGACCGTCCGCCCCACGCATAGAGCGCGTCGGCCGGACTCGTGGTCGGCATCGCCGTCGTCGTCTTGAGACGGCCGAGCAGGGTGGCATCGAGAGCGGCATCGATCGTCGACTGATCGAGCACTGCCGGGTCGAAGTCCAAGCCGTCCATCCGCTCTTCCTCGGAGTAGCACGAGAAGTCACGGCTGTCACCCTCGTTCGCCGTCACGAGGTACCTGTTGCCGCCGACCACGTACTCGTCGATGGCGTCCGGCATGTACAGCGACTGCACGTCCCAGTTCGCGAGCGAGATCCCGTCGTCACGGTCACTCGGGTCCATCAGCAGGCCCGAGAAGTCCTTCGTGCCGAGCGGCACGACCGCGGTGATCGCAGGTGCGGCCAGATCGACCACCGCCAGGGCGTTCGCCTCCTGGAGCGTGACGTACGCCGTCGCCGAGTCACTGCTCACGACGGCGACCTCCGGCTCGAGGTCCTGGGCTGCGGTCGAGCCCGGGAAGAAGATCCGCACGCCGGCGGCCCGGAGCACGGCCGTGTCGAAGTCGTCGAAGCCGAGGACGGTCGCGGTCTCAGCCGGGCGGCCGTCGACGATCCTGATCACGCCGATCGTCCCGGCCGGATCGATGGCGAGCGTCACGTCGGCATCCTCGCCACCGCCGACGTCCTCGGCGCAGATCGGCTCACCCTCACCGGACACCACGAGCGTCCGCCCATCGGGGCTGAACGCCACCGCATCGGGGAGATTGCCGACCTCCACGTCGGCGACGAAGGTGCCATCCGCCCGGAAGAACACCACCGAGCCGTTGCGAGGCGTGGCGACCCCGGTCTCCGGGTCGAACGTCGGGTCGACTTCGACCGCGGCGGCGACGAGTCCTGCATGTGCGGCCACGCCGTTCACACCGTCACCGTACGGACGCACGTCGAACGAGGCGACGAGGGCCGGAGCGGTCGGATCAGCGATCGAGACGATGTCGACGGCGACCTCCTCGTCGTTCGAGACGAACATCCGGTCCGATGTCGGATCGAACGCGACGATCTCGGCGTGGCCGAGACCACCGCCATCGAACGTCCCGAGCGCCGTCAGGGTCACCGACCCGGACGGGATCGGCGCATCGGCGTGAGCTACGAGCGGGAACAGTGCGATGCCGGCGGCCGCGACGGCTCCTCCGGTCAGTCGTGACAGTCGTGTGCGGAGCATGTCGTCCTTTCGGTGCGGTTGTCCCGGTCGGCGAGAGCGCACGGGTCGGCCGGGAGGTGCTGACGGCTGGATTGCCGCACGGGTCAGCATCGACAACCAGATCGGCCGTGCAGTGAGCACCGGATGAACGAGCGGCGAACATCACGCGAAGACCCCGCATCGGGCGGTGGGCGACCACGGTGACCTGTGGGGAGGAGTACGGTGACGATCGATGTGCGGACGTTTCGTGTCCTCGTCGCCGATTGCTCGGATCGCGGCCCACTTCGACGCCGGTGCCGACATCGATCCACTCCGCGAGAACTTCAACGTCGCGCCGACGACCGACGTGTACGGCATCACCGCCGATGCCGACGGGACCCGACACGTCCGTTCGTTCCGATGGGGGCTCGTCCCACACTGGTCGAAGGATCGTTCGATCGCCTCCCGGATGATCAACGCCCGAGCCGAGACGATCGCCGACAAGCCGTCGTTCCGGACCCCGTTCGCCCGCCAGCGCTGCATCGTCCCGATGGACGGGTTCTACGAGTGGGCGCCCGGAGTGGCCGGGGGACCGGTGACGAAGGCCGGCAAGCTCGCCAAACGCCCGCACTTCGTGCACCGGACCGATGGCGAACCCCTCGCCGTCGCCGCCATCTGGTCGGCGTGGCACGACCCCGATGCCGATGCGGACGAGCCGTGGCTGCACACCGTGGCGGTGATCACGACCACTGCCAATGCGACCATGGCGCCGGTCCACGACCGGATGCCGGCCGTCCTCCCCCGAGCGACCTGGCGAACCTGGCTCGACCCGGCGAACCACAACACCGAGCTGTTGGCCGGCCTCCTCGGACCGGCACGAGACGACCTCCTCACGCTGCACGAAGTCTCGACCGCGGTCAACGACGTGCGCCGACACGGTGTCGAGTTGATCGCTGCCGTGTGACGGCGCGCGGTCGCGTCAGTCCACGAGCGCCTGGTAGACGAGTTGTTTGAGCTGCGGCCGGATCGGGTGGGTGCTCGACGGGAGGAGTTGCGTCAGGAACACGACAGCGATGTCCTCTTTCGGATCACACCAGAACGCCGTGCTGGCCGCCCCGCCCCACGCGTACTCACCCGGCGACGAGAGCACCCGGTTCCGCACGGGGTCGAGGGCCACCGAGAACCCCAGCCCGAAACCGATCCCGTCGTAGGTGGTCTCGGCGAAGAGCGGCCGCCCGAATCGTTCGAGATCCACATCGCCCGGCAGGTGGTTCTGCACCATGTGGTCGACGGTCCGCGAGCCGAGCAGGCGAACATCGTCCAGGGCGCCCCGTCCGAGGAGCATCAGACAGAAGCGGAGATAGTCGGCCGCGGTACCCCACAGCCCACCACCGCCCGAGAGGAACGACGGCAGTGCGGTCGGCACGGCCTCGAGTGGACTCACGACGGCCCGACCCAACGCAGGATCGGGGGAGTACAGGCGGGCCGCCCGGTCGCGCTGCGACGGATCGACGAAGAACGCCGTGTCGGTCATGCCGAGTGGTCCGAGGATCCGGTCCCGGACGAACGCGTCGAGCGACTGTCCCGAAGCCACCTCGACGACGCGCCCGAGCACGTCGGTCGACACGCCGTAGTTCCATTCCGACCCGGGCTGGAACACGAGCGGCATCGACGCCCACGCGTCGCAGCACTCGGCGAGCCCGAGACCTGTCGGCGCCCCCCACTCGTATCCCCGGGATCGGTAGATCGCATCGGTCACGTGCTGATGGTGGAATCCGTAGGTGAGCCCGGACGTGTGCGTGAGCAAGTGCCAGATACGCATCGGTTCCGTGAGCCCTTCGGTGACCGGCCTGAAGGCGTTGCCACTCCGATACACCCGACTCTCGGCGAACGACGGCACGAACCTGCTCACCGGATCCTTCAACTCGAAGGTTCCCTCCTCGTACAGCATCATCGCGGCGACCGACGTGATCGGCTTCGTCATCGAATAGAGACGGACCAGGGTGTCGTCGGACCACGGCTCGCTCCGGTCGACATCGCGGTAGCCGTACGTCGACGCGTGAGCCACCCTGCCACCGCGACTCACGACGACCTGCCAACCGGGCAACCGTCCGTCGTCGACGTACCGCCGGAAGTGGTCGTCGATGCGGCCGAGTCGACCGGGATCGAATCCGAGCGATGACGGATCTGCGACGTCGAACAACACGGCCGTCAGCGTGCCACTCAGCGCTCGGCGGGTTCGTATCCGAGCGATCGGAGCGCTGATCGGATCGCCTCGGCAGCCGCGTCGAGGTCCTCTCGCGACACCGACGCCGCTGCGTTCGCGAACGACAGTTCGCGCATCGAATTCGTCGGAACGACGTGGATGTGCGTGTGGGGGACCTCGTAGCCCGCCACGATCATGCCGACCCGCTCCGGAGCGAACGCCATCTGCTGCGCGCGTCCGACGATGTGCGCGACGTCGAACAGGTGCGCAGCGAGATCGGCCGGCGCGTCGACCCAGTGATCGACCTCGTCGATCGGAACGATCAGGGTGTGGCCGTGGGCCATCGGGTTGATCGACAGGA
>JBMUCX010000177.1:0-4540 GCA_049458915.1 Ilumatobacteraceae bacterium | reverse complement strand
CGACCCGGTCGAGCAGTGCACCGAACGACTCGGCGATGCGACGGTTCAACTCGTCGGCACCCCACTCGGCGGTCCGCTCGGCGATCCGGGTCGGAGCGAAGAAGAACTCCGGCCTCGGGCCGGGCAGTCGTTCGCTCCCCGCCGGGTCGTCACGGTGCGTCGCACCGATCATCATCGAGACGGTGAGCCGATCTTCGAAGTGCGTGTGGACGGCCGATCGGACCCGGGCGCTCCCGGCCATGTCGACCAGCGCCGTCGGCACCGTCGGGTCGAGTCGGTCGACCTCGTGGTAGGTCACCACCTCGTCGTAGAGACCGAGACCTTCGACGAACTCCCGGTTCCGCTCGGACGTGAGGCCGACGCTGCGCTGGCCGTCGCGACGAGCGAGGCAGGCCGCCAGGCAGATCGACGTCTTCGACGAGGCGCTCGTCACGATGACCTGCTCGGCACCGAGGAACGACCGGTCGGCGAGGGCGTCGTCGGCGAGGAACGAGGTGGTGAACAAGCCCCACAGGAGCAGGTACTCGTCGGCGAGTTCGGGTCGGAACATCGCGTCGCCAGCGACGTCGCGGAACGTGGTGTAGGTGGCGGCGTGGCCGGTTCGATGCGGTCCGACATCACGGAAGCCGGTGCCGCGCCGCTCGGCGGCGATCACGAACTCGGTCGCCATCGGAACGAACCCGAAGTACCGCCCACCGACCGGGATCGTGTCGTTCGACGTCTCGGCGACCGATACCAACCCCATCGCCGGGATGCGCCCCCACGGGCGCTCGGCCGGGTGGAACCCCCAGTAGTCGAGCATGTCACCTGCGACGGCATAGGTGATGTTGTTGGTCGTCACCGCGAACCGTTCGACGGCGAGCCGGACCTCGCCCGACTCCAGTGACCGGGCGGGCGCCTCCACCATGCGGCTTCGAGCGAGATCGGTCCGGTCCACCTCGAACACGAGGCGCCCGTCGGAGTTCACGGTCACGGGTGTCCGAGGCCGGCAGCGACGATCCCGGCGATCGCCGCGAGTTCGTCGTTGTCGCTGGTGTCGCCCGACACGCCGACCGCCCCGACGACGACGCCGTCACGTTCGACGAGCACGCCGCCGGCGACGGGGACGAGTGGACCTTCGATCGCACCGGCCGCTCCGCTGATGAAGTGCGGCCGCTCGACGGCCATCTCACCGAGGCGGCGCGAGTTCACGCCGAGCTTGAGTGCACCGTTCGCCTTGCCCCGGGCGATGTCGAACCGACCCGACGGCGAGTCGTCGGAGCGCAGGTACGCCACCGGGGCACCACCGGCGTCGAGGACGACCACGACGAGTGGCTTCATGCCGGCGGCCTCTCCGTGTCCGAGCGCGGCATCGATGATGGTCCGGGCCTCGTGGGCGGTGATCGTGGTGGGGTGAGTGGTCATGGTCGGCCTTTTCGTTCGAGTCGGCGGGCGTGGAGGACGGGTTCGGTGTAGCCGGAGGGTTGCTCGACACCGGACAGCACCAGATCGAGTGCCGCCCGGTACGCCACACCGTCGAGACCGGGCGTCATCGGTGTGTATTCCGGATCATCGGCGTTCTGGGCGTCGACGACGGCGGCCATGCGGGCGAAGGTGGCCCGGATGCGGTCGACGTCGACCACGCCGTGGTGCAGCCAGTTGGCGAGGAGCTGCGACGAGATCCGGCACGTCGCCCGGTCCTCCATCAGCCCGATGTCGTGGATGTCGGGCACCTTCGAGCACCCGACGCCCTGGTCGACCCAGCGAACCACGTAGCCGAGGATGCCCTGGGCGTTGTTGTCGAGTTCGGACTGGATCTCGTCGTCGGTCCACGACGGGTCGACGGCGACGGGGATCCGCAGGAGGTCGTCGAGGGCAGCCCTCGGTCCTTCGGCGGCGAGCCGGGCGATGAGTTCACGCTGCCGCTCGGCGACGTCGACCCGGTGGTAGTGGATGGCGTGCAGGGTCGCAGCGGTCGGCGACGGCACCCATGCGCACGACGCCCCGGCGCGCGGGTGACCGATCTTGGTGGCGAGCATGTCGGCCATCAGGTCGGGGGCCGCCCACATCCCCTTGCCGATCTGGGCCCGACCGGCGAGGCCGCAGGCGAGTCCGGTGTCGACGTTGTGGTCCTCGTAGGCGGTGATCCATCGCTCGGCCCGCATGTCGGCCTTGCGGACCATCGGACCGGCCTGCATCGACGTGTGGATCTCGTCACCGGTGCGGTCGAGGAACCCGGTGTTGATGAACGCCACCCGGTCGCTGGCGGCCCGGATGCACTCGGCGAGGTTGAGGGTCGTCCGGCGCTCCTCGTCCATGATCCCGATCTTCACGGTGGCGTGCGGTAGTCCGAACGCCTGCTCGACCCGGCCGAACAATTCGACGGCGAATGCGACCTCGTCGGGGCCGTGCATCTTCGGCTTGACGACGTACACCGACCGCACCGCACCGCTGCGCACGGACGGAGTGGCGCACAGGGTGGTCATCACCGCGTCGAGGATCCCCTCGGGGATCTCCCGTCCAGCGCCGTCACGGACCGCCGGAGTGGTCATCAGGTGGCCGACGTTGCGGACCATCATCACCGCCCGGCCCGGCAAGACGACGGTCGATCCGTCCGGCGCCGTCACCCGACGGTCGTCCGCGATCGTCCGGGTGAACGTGGCGCCACCCTTGGCGACATCGGCGGTGAGGGTGCCCTGTTGGAGCCCGAACCAGTTCCGGTAGGCGAGTGCCTTGTCGGCGGCGTCGACGCAGGCGACCGAGTCCTCGCAATCCATGATGACCGTGAGCGCCGACTCGAGGACGACGTCGGCGAGGCCGGCCGGGTCGGTCGCCCCGACCGGGTGGGCACGGTCGAGACGGAGTTCGGTGTGCAGCCCGTGGTGCCGGACGACGATCGACCTGGAGCCGGTCGACTCGCCACCGGTCGTGCCCACCAGGGTCGCCGCTGCGGCGAGGCCGGTGGTGGTCCCATCGGCCAGGGTGACGACGAGGGCACCACCGTCGACGTCGTACCCGAGGGAGCCGACGTGACTGCCGGCGGCGAGCGGGACGCAGTCGTCGAGGATCTCCCGGGCGGCAGCGATCACCCGGTCACCGCGTGCCGGGTCGTAGGCCCCGGGCGGTGGGGCGTCGCCGAGGACGTCGGTGCCGTAGATGGCGTCGTAGAGCGACCCCCACCGGGCGTTGACGGCGTTGATCGCATAGCGGGCGTTGGTCACCGGGACCACGAGTTGGGGCCCGGCGACGTGGGCGATCTCGTCGTGGACACCGGTGGTCGTCACCTCGAACGGTTGCCCGTCCGGAACGAGGTAGCCGAGCGAGGTCAGGAACGAGCGGTACTCGCCCGGATCGCCGACCCCGTGCTCGCGGTGCCAGGCGTCGATCGACGCTTGCAGGTGCTCGCGCACCTCGAGCAACTCACGATTGCGTGGTCCGTACTCGGCGACGAGGTCGGCGAGTGTCGACCACACCGTGGTCGCGTCGAGGTCGGTCGTCGGTGCGATCTCGGCCTCGACGAGGGCGACCAGCTCGGCACCGACGTTCAGCCCCGCTCGCTCCACTGCGTCATCTCCCACTCGGTCAGGTTCCCCACTCGAATCGCATCGGTCCGGACACTAGTGGCCGACGGGCCGAACACGGCCGGGGTCGATCAGGGCCAGGCCAGGCCCGCTGCACCGACCGCCGCCTCGACGGCGTCGACGAGCCGTTCGGGCGATTTGGCACAGGCGTCGAGCTCGGCGGGGCCGAGGAGCACGATGAACCCGGCATCGGTCTCGGCGAGGACCGCCGGCAGCCGACCTTCGGTGAGCGGTCGGGCGGCATCGGGCTGATCGTCCCGGTGATACGTGTCGAACGCGAGTGGGAGCGCGGCTCGACACGCCTTCCAGTCCGAACGCTCGCTCACGGCACCGTGGGTGATGTCGCAGAGCCCGCAGTGCGCACGGCCGAGGAGCTTGCCGACCACGTACGCCAACTCGCCACGAATGGTGCCGTCGGCGTTGTACACGCCAACCAGACGCCGGATCGCCGTCACGTCGGGACCACCGAACCGGAGTGGAGCAGGACCCGATCACCCGAGTCGAGATCGAACGGACCGAAACCGTGACGCTCGTAGAACCGTCGGGCATCGACGTCACCCTCGTCGACGGCGATCTCGAGGTGCTCGACACCTCGCCGAGCGGCCTCGGCTCCGGCCGCAGCGAGCAAGTGTGTGCCGACACCTCGGTTGCGGTGGGCCGGCCGGACGTACAGCTCGTCGAGCAGGGCCACCGGCCCGTCGAACCAGACGTTCGGCCGGAGCGAGACGACGGCGATGCCGATGTCGGCACGTTCGTCGACGCCGTCCGCCGTGGCCACGAGGACGAACAACCGGTCGGGCGCAGACCGTTCGAGGCGATCGGCGATGACGGGGACACCGGGCGTCGGCGTGTCGAACTCGGTGTTGAAGTCGTCGAGCAAGCGAGCCGCCATACCGACAGCCGTTCGATCCGACGGGTCGATCAGGTGGACGGTCACGGACATCGATCGTGAGCCTAGGTGAGGCGTCGAGTCCGTTCGG
>JBMUCX010000176.1:0-4549 GCA_049458915.1 Ilumatobacteraceae bacterium | reverse complement strand
GACGCCCAGTACCTCTTCGCCGAGGACATCCTCGGGTACACCGAGGGGCATCGTCCCCGTCACGCCAAGGTGTATCGGGACTTCGGCGCCGAGTACGCCCGACTCCAGCGAGAGCGCGTGGCGGCGTTCAGTGAGTTCCGCGCCGACGTCGAGTCAGGCGCATATCCAGAATCGCATCATCTCGTCGACGTCGCTCCCGACGTCGTCGCCTCGTTCATGGCCGCCATCGCGACGATGGGCGAGCTCTGACCGCCCACCGACCGGACCCATCACCGAACAGGAGCTCTCGTGAGCATCATCGACACCCCTGCATTCCACCGTGACTCGTGCGATCTCGCCGAGTTCCGAGCGCTCGTCGAGCAGCCCGCCTGGACCGTCCCGGGGGCGACCGACGTCGTCCAGGGCGTGCCCGTGTACGACGCAGCCGAGGTCCGCGCCCGTGTGACTCGCGATGGCAGCGACCGACCGGTCCGCGACGAACTCGCGGCGGTGCTCCACGACGGCCCCGGGATCTTCGTGCTCGCGAGCTCGTTCGACCACGACGTGATCGACCGTGCGACCGGAGCGTTCAACGAGATGATCGCCCGACAGCACGCCGAGGGTCGTCAGATCGGTGATCACTACGCCAAGCCGGGGGCGAACGACCGGGTGTGGAACGCGATCGAGAAGCTCGCCGTCCTCGCTCCCGAAGTGTTCGTCGACTACTACTCGAACGACATGGTCGCCCTCGGTTCGCTGGCGTGGCTCGGACCGGCGTACCAGATCTCGTCACAGATCAACGTGGTCAATCCCGGCGGAGAGGCCCAGTCGCCGCACCGCGACTACCACCTCGGCTTCATGACCGACGATCAGGCCGAGTCGTACCCGCGGCACGCCCATCTGCTGTCGCCGATGCTCACCCTCCAGGGCGCGGTGGCGCACTGTGACATGCCGGTCGCCACCGGGCCGACGATGTACCTGCCGCATTCCCAGAAGTACCCGTTGGGTTACCTCGCGTGGCGTCGTCCGGAGTTCATCGAGTACTTCGCCGAGCACAAGACGCAACTGCCGCTTCGCAAGGGTGACGTCGTGTTCTTCAACCCGGCGTTGTTCCACGCCGCCGGTTCCAACGTCACGACCGACGTCAAGCGGATGGCCAACCTCCTGCAGGTGTCGTCGGCCATGGGCCGGGCGATGGAGACGATGGACCGGATCCGGATGTCCAAGGCGGTCTACGGCGTCCTGTCCGATCGCCATGCGGCCGGCATGCCGTCGCCGCTCGTCTTCAACGCCGCCACGGCGGCGGCGGACGGCTACGCCTTCCCGACGAACCTCGACAACGATCCGCCGCTCGGTGGGCTCACCCCGCCGTCACACCTCGACCTCCTCATGCAGTCGCTCGCCGACGGTGCCTCGCAGGCCGACTTCGACGCCCGGGTCGATGCCCTCGTGGAGCGCCGCAAGAGCCACTGACGCCCGACGAGTCGTGCCCGGTACGACTCGTCAGGGGAACACGACGGTCCTGTCGCCGACGCGGAGTACCCGGTCCTCGGCCCATGCCCTGACCGCTCTCGCCAGGACCAGGCGCTCGGTGTCCTGACCGAGTTCGACCAGTTGCTCGGCGGTGTGGGTGTGGCTCACCCGGGCGACCTCCTGCTCGATGATCGGCCCCTCATCGAGGTCGGCCGTCACGAAGTGGGCGGTCGCACCGACGAGCTTCACGCCGCGTGCATGGGCCTGGTGGTACGGGCGAGCCCCTTTGAAGCCGGGCAGGAACGAGTGGTGGATGTTGATCGCCCGGTCGTGCAGGAACGCGCACAGGTCGTCGGACAGGATCTGCATGTACCGGGCGAGCACGACCAGGTCGATCCGGTGTGACTCGACCAGTTCCATCAGGTGCTGCTCCTGGTCCGACTTGGTCTCCTTCGTGACCGGCAGATGGAGGAACGGGATGTCGTACCGGCCGGCGACCGGCTGGCAGTCGGGGTGGTTCGACACGATCAGCGGGATGTCGATCGCCAACATCCCGTTCCGCCAGCGGTAGAGCAGGTCGACCAGGCAGTGGTCGTACTTCGACACCATGATCAACACCCGGGGTCGCTGATCGGCCGGACGGACCCGGAGCGTCGCCGGCTCGTGTCCTCCCTCGTCGAGTCGAGACCGGACGGCATCGCCGACCGCCTCGGATCGGTCGCCGACCTCGACGACGGTGCGCATGCAGAACGTGTTGGTGTCCGGATCGGTGAACTGGGCGTTCTCGACGATGTTGCCGCCGACGTCGAGGAGTCCGGCCGTCACGGCGTGCACGATGCCGGGTCGATCGTCGCAGGTGAGGGTGAGGATGTGTCGTCGTTCCACGTCGTGAGTCTCCCGGGATCGTTGAGCGGACGCATTTGTGTTGACATATTGACAAACGGTTGACACCAGCGTGACGCCGATCCAAGATGACGAACCGTGACGGCCAATCCGAACCCTGTCCGCGTCGGCATCATCGGCCCAGGTTGGTGGTCGGAGGTCATGTTCGTCCCGGCGCTTCGTGCTCACCCGGGCGCTGCACTCGTCGCCATCTGTGGTCGCGACGAGGCCAAGACCCGGGCCTTCGCCGAGGCCACCGGCATCCCGCAGGTGTTCACCGATCCGATCGCCATGTTCGACAGCGGTGAGATCGATGCCGTGGTGATCTCGACGGCCAACTCGACCCATCACCCGATGACCCTCGCGGCGCTCGATCGGGGGATCCACGTCCTGTGCGAGAAGCCGCTGGCGATGAACCCGGCCGAGGCCGACGAGATGGCCGACCGCGCCCGGGCGTCGGGGCTCACCTGCCTCGTGCCCTTCACGTATCGGTTCATGCCGACGTCGCAGTACGTCAAGCGCCTCATCGACGACGGGTACGTGGGTCGTCCGTATCTGCTGAACCTCCGCTACTACACGGGGTACGCCCGGGACGGGGCCTATGCGTGGCGCTTCGACCTCGGCGAGGCCGGTGCCGGCGTGGTCGGCGACCTGGGGACGCACTGGATCGACATGGCCCGCTGGCTCCTCGGGGAGATCGTCGCCGTGTCGTGCACCCTCACCCACCACGTGGAGCGGGGTCCGCGCCCCGACGGCCGGCCGTATGAACAGGCCGACGACGGGGCCAACATCCTCGTCGAGTTCGAGAGCGGGGCCCACGGTGTGATCGTCGTGTCGGCGGTCTGCTACGAGGACTCTCCGTTCGGACAGACCCACCACTTCGACGTCCACGGCAGCGGTGGAACGGTCTACGCCGTCAACGACTGGAACGATCTGCAGCAGGTTCGTGGTGCCCAGCCGGGCGAACCGATCCACGAACTGCCGATTCCCGACGACATCTGGGGCACGGTTCGCCGTGACGTCGTCCACGACACCTACCGGGACGTCTTCCGGACGACCGACGTGTTGGCTCGGGGTTGGGTGTCGGCGATCCTCGAGGGCCGCACCGATGTCCAGCCGTCCTTCGACGACGGTGCCGCGGCGCAGCGGGTCGTCGCCGCATGTCAGTTGAGCGCGTCAGAGGGCCGTCGGGTCCGCCTCGACGAGATCGGTTGACGCCGTGGTCGACGAGACACGACTCGGCGCTCGAGACGCGAAGGGCAACTGGGTCCCGGATCGCCGGTGCGACTTCGGGCCGCTGTTCTCGTGGCCGACCAGACCACTGACGATCGCGGTCTGGTTCGTGCGGAGCTACGTGATGTCCTGGCAGTCGCTGTACTTCGGTGTGGCGGCGCTGGCATGGTTCGTGCTCACCCCGTCGACCGAGTCGATGCGGAACTGGTCGCCGGCTTGGGTCGGGATCGTCCTGCTCCGCAACCTCGCGGTGGTCGTCGTCTGGTGCGGGCTGTGGCACCTCCAGCTGTACACGCGCCGGGCCCAGCAGACGAGGACGAAGTACAGCGCGAAATTCCCCGGCGACAGCACCCGCTACACCTTCGGCAACCAGACGAAGGACAACGTGTTCTGGTCGCTCGCCAGCGGGGTGCCGGTGGTGACGGCGTTCGAGGTGGTCGGGCACTGGCTGTTCGCCAACGGTCACATCACCTGGCTGCAGTGGAGCCGGCACCCGGTGTGGATCGTGGCGATCATGCTGCTCGTTCCGATCTGGCGGGAACTCCACTTCTACGCCGTGCACCGGTTGATCCATGCACCGGCGCTCTACAAGACCGTGCACTCGCTGCACCACCGGAACACCAACCCCGGGCCGTGGTCGGGCCTCTCCATGCACCCGCTCGAGCACCTCGGGTACTTCAGTGCGATGGCGATCCACTGGATCGTCCCGTCACACCCGCTCCACATGATGTTCAACCAGTTCCACCTCCTCATGGCGCCGGGGCCGGGGCACGCCGGATTCGAGCGGATCGAGGTCGGTCGGACGTCGCTCGACACCCACGGCTACGCCCACTACCTGCACCACAAGTACTTCGAGGTGAACTACTCCGACGGTGCCGTGCCGCTCGATCGATGGTTCGGCTCGTTCCACGACGGCTCCCCCGAAGCGCTGGCCACGCTGCGAGCCCGTCGCTCCATCGCCGCCGTCGCCATCCGCTGACGA
>JBMUCX010000175.1:0-4555 GCA_049458915.1 Ilumatobacteraceae bacterium | reverse complement strand
CACGTCCACGAGTGTCGACTCCACGAGCATCGCGTCGAGCATCCCGTCAGCGGTCGATGCGACGCTCGTGGGCGGGGACTGGGTCGTGATCGGGGTGACCGACGGTGACACCGTCGTCGTCACCGGCCCGGATGGCGAGCAGCGGGTCCGGCTGATCGGGATCAACACCCCCGAGAGCGACGAGTGCTTCGGTGCCGAGTCGAGGGCGGCGACGAGTGGTCTCGTCGCCGGTCGGCGGGTTCGGCTGGTGACGGATCGGTCCGACACCGACCAGTACGGCCGACTCCTCCGGTTCATCGAAGTGGTGAGCGATTCCGGCGACATCGTCGACGTCGGTGCCGAGTTGGTGGCGGGAGGCTTCGCGTTGTCGCGTCGATACCCGCCCGACACCGATCGCAACGACGGCTACGACGAACTGCAGGACCGTGCTCGCCTCGCCGAGACGGGCCTGTGGGCGCCCGACGCCTGCGGCGAACCGGACGTCGCAGGACTCGGAGAGGTGCGGCTCCGACTCGAGATCGAGGCCGACGCCCCGGGTGACGACGGCCAGAACCCGAACGGCGAATGGGTCCGCTTCACCAACGAGGCATCGACCGCCCTCGATCTGACCGATTGGGAGATCGCCGACGAGTCGGCATCGCATCGGTATCGGTTCGGGTCGTTCGTGCTCGCCCCCGGTGCATCGGTGACCCTCTACTCCGGGTGCGGGCCCGACTCGACGACCGAGCGCTACTGGTGCAACGAGGGCAGTGCGGTGTGGAACAACTCGGGGGACACGGTGTTCGTCAAGGACCCGTCGGGCAACATCGTCATCGCCGAGACGTACCGGGGCTGAGCCCATCGACGAGTGGCATCACCAACCGTGCGACGTCGCTGATCACGGCTTCCTTCTCGTCGAGCGGCGGTAGGAGCACGATCTGGTCGAGGCCGGCGGCGTCGAGCGCTCGGATTCGTTCGGCGAGTTGCGCCGGCGTGCCGACGAGGCACGACCGTTCGATCAACTCGGCGGTGACGAAGCGCTCCTCCTCGGGGAGCACCCAGCAGTTGTGGCCCTGGTGGACCCGTTGGTGGCGGAGTTCGACCGGCGTGTCCTCGACGAGTGCGACGTAGTCGTCCCAGAACTCGGCCATGTGGGCCGGTGGCCGACGGCCGTATTGGACGAACTGGTCGTAGGCGTAGTGGACCCCGGCGATCGCGAACGCCCCGGCCTGGCGTCGCACCCGTTCGCTGTCGAGTGGTTCGCCGTCGTCGGTGACGACGATCGTGGTCAGGGTCGAGATCGGGAAGTCGGCTCGCTCGTGCGGGATCCTCGACCGGAGCGCCGCGATCGCCTCCGGGACCGGTGGGGCCGAGGTGATGAGGCCGTCACCGTGTCGGACGGCGAGCTCGAGCGAACGCGGCCCGAACGCCGACACGTGTAACGGGATCGGTGGGTCGAACCGGGCGAAGCCGTGGTCGGGCATGAGGTGCCGGATCGCGGTGTCGACACCTCGGAACCGGACCGTCGTCTCCTCGCCGCGCAGGAGAGGTCGGAGTTCGGTGAGGTAGCGGTCGAACTCGGCGATCGACATCGGCTTGTGGCCCAGGATCCGCATCGCCGTGTTCCCCGACCCGATGCCACAGAACACCCGGCCGGGAGCGAGTTCGTTGATCGTCGCATGGGCGGCGGCGGTCACCGACGACGGTCGGGTGCCTGCGACGGCGACACCGGTGCCGATCCGCATCGTCGTCGTCCGCTCGGCGGCGAGTGCGAGCATGGCGTACACGTCGGACCAGATCATCTGGCTGTCGGCCATCCAGCAGTGGGTGAAGCCGAGTCGTTCGGCTTCGACGACGTGATCGAGGTCGGCCGGTCGTGATGCGAGGCAGATCCCGAACTCCACGGTCGAAGTGTCGCACACGGACGAAGAACGGACCCTCGGCCCTGGTGGTGCCGTTCGGTTTCGGGCACGCTGTGGTCGTGGACACCGACCAATGCGCCGATCGGATGGCGATGCAACGAGGATCCGAGGGGTCGCGGTGATCTCCGGACTCCTGCCGATTCTCGTGATCGTGATGTATCTGGTCTTTCGACGGGCACGACTCGACGCCGACGGGCGCCAGAGCCGGATGCCGGTCGAACCGCTGCCGCGACGAGATGTCACGGCCGAACTCGACGAGTGGCGCTCGGCCGGGCTGATCACCGCCGACCAGGTGACGGCGATCCTCGATCACGAACGACTGGCGCACCCGCTGCCCCCGCCCTCCGTGGTCGACGTCGCGTCGGACCGGTCCGACGTGTCGGAGGCCAGGGGGCCGGCTCGCCCACCGATCACCCGGGTCACCGAGGCCCTCGGCTACTTGGGTGGTGTCCTGGCCCTCGTCGGCACGGTGCTGCTCGTCGCCCGGTACTGGACCGACCTGGCGCTCGCCGGGCGACTCGGGATCAGCGGTGGTGCGGCGGTCGCCCTGTTCGCCGTCGGATGGTTCGTCCCCGAGGACCGTGATGCTGCGCTGGCACGGCTGCGGTGGTTCCTGTGGCTCGTGTCGTCGGGGGCAGTCGGAGCGTTCGGCGGGATCTTGGCCGATCACCTGGTCGATGCACCGGCCGCGGCCGATGGTGATGTCGACATCCGGGTTCCGATGGCGGTCGCACTCGCGGTCGCCGTGCAGAACGCTCCGCTCTGGTGGCGTCGCGAGCGGCCGGTCCAGCAGGTGGCGTTCCTGGTCGCCGTGAGCGTGACGGTCGGAACGGCGGCCGGCCATGTCTGGAGCAGTGGTGCGGCGGGTTCGGCGGTGTGGGTGGTCGGCGCGGTCGGTGTCGTGCTGGGCCTCCGGCATCTCACGCCGGTACCGATCCTGACGCTGGCGGTCGGAGCGATGTCGGCGTTCATCGGTGGTCAGGTGATGAGCGAGAGTTGGATGGCGGTTGCGCTGGTCATGTCGACGGCGACGGTGGCGATGTTCGCCGTGCTGGCGACGCTCGAGTCGTTCCCGACCTCGCCGCCCGAGCGCCTGGTGCTGGGCGTGGTCGCCGGGCTCGGGGCGTTCGCGAGTCTGGCGCCGACGATCGGCTACTTCTCCGAACGGTCGGCGGTGGCGACCGGACTCGTCGTCTGGTCGATCGGTGTGACGCTCTTGATGATCGCCGACCGTGGTTGGTTGCGCGGTCCGATGGGTGTCGCCGTCCTCGGCGCGATCGGCTGGATCGGGGGAGCGGCGATCACCGGGGTCGATCTCGACCGGGCCGGGCCGTTGTTCGCCGTGCTGACCGCCCTTGCTGCGATCTGGGCCGGAGTGCTCCTCGACCGCTTCCCGGTGTCGGTGGTCGGTGCCGCCGGGTTGCTGGGGACGGTGCCGTGGGCGGTCATCGAGTGGTTCCCGGGTGAGGGTCGAGCGCCACTTCTCATCATGGTGTCGGGTGGGCTGATCCTGGTGATGGCGTTCGTCCTCACGCGAATCCACGGACATCGCAACCCGTCGGGTTGATCGGATCGCACCTGCAGCGGCCCGGTCGGCGGTGTCGTCGGCGGTGTGGTCGGTGGTGTCGTCGGTGGCCGGAATCGACCGTCGATGCGGTTGGTTGACCGCTGCGATGTCCGATGATCGAGAGCGAGCGCTCGGACCGATGCGTGCACCGAACCTCACCGAACGGCTCGGCGAGGTGAGGCTCCTCACGGAACCGGTCCGGCTCGCCGCCGCCGCACCGCGTCTGGCGCGTCGGCGTGCGTCGACGGCTCGGACGGTCGTCGTGATCCCGGGGATCGGGGCCGGTGATCGGCCGCTGGCACCGCTTCGAGCGTTCCTCGGTCGGACCGGTCACCGCCCGTTGCCGTGGGGACTCGGTCGGCAGGGGCCCGATGTGGCCGTCACGCTGGAGCGGTTCGTCCCGCGGGTGGCGGGGGTGATCGATGCCGCCGGTGACCCGGTGTCGCTGGTCGGCTGGAGCCTCGGCGGGATCGTGGCCCGCGAGACGGCCAGGATGCTCAACGAGGCCCGACCCGGCTCGGTGTCGAAGGTGGTGACGTTCGGGACTCCGGTCGAAGGTCCTCGGCACACGATCGCTCGCCGCTACTACACCGATGAAGAACTCGACCGGATCGACGAATACGTCGCCGATCGTCGTGGTCGACCGGTCGGCTGTGATGTGGTGGCGATCCACAGCCGCCGGGATGGTGTGGTGGGCTGGCGGGCGTGTCTCGACGTGGACACGCCGAACACGGTCAACGTCGAGGTGCGGAGTTCGCACCTCGGCATGGGTGTCGACCCGGACGTCTGGATGGCGATCGCCGACGCACTCGACGCGTCGTGAGGTGACCCAGGCGTCGACCGACGGGCTTGAACGCCGGCCGGGCTTGAACGCCGGCCGGGCTGGAACGCCTGCCGGGCGGTGACCGCCAGCGGGCATCGGGATGTCGGTCAGCGGTCGAGTGTGGCTCGATGTGCCGTGTGACCGCGGCACCTGCACGCTCCGGGGGTCGATGGTCCGACGTTCGACGTGTCGTGTGTCGTGGTGCCGTCGATATCGGGGGGTGATGATCGACGGACCCGTCGTGACGTGAGTGCTTCGTGACAT
>JBMUCX010000174.1:0-4562 GCA_049458915.1 Ilumatobacteraceae bacterium | reverse complement strand
GCCGCCATTGCCGCCATTGCCGCCATTGCCGCCCGTTTGGCCGGTGGTGGCAGCCCACCCGTCGCCGCCTGCACCGCCGCCGCCTCCGTCACCGAGGATCGATCCGCCGTTGCCGCCGTCGCCGCCGTTGCCGCCGTCGCCGACCGATCCGTCGCCGCCGTCGCCGCCGTCGCCGCCGTTGCCGACGAGGCCGGCATCGCCGCCGTCACCGCCGGCGAACCCGTCGCCGCCGTCACCGAGCAGTGTTCCGCCGTTGCCGCCGTCACACGGACTCGAGAGGCAGGCGCCCTGGTCGTCGCTGTAGCTGAACCCGACACCGAAGATCGGACCGGCATCCGGACTGTCGGCGGTTCCGTGCTGCACGAGGTCGATCCCGGCGCAGTCGTCGAACGCCGTGCTGGCCCGTTCCTCGAAGATCGCGACCACCTCGTACGGGTCGTACTCGGCCGAGAGGGTGTCGTAGTCGTCGACGTCCTCCAGCCAATCCGACACCGCTGCGATGCACAGTGGCAGCGAACCCTGCGACGGGACCGTCGTGGTGGTCGTCGTGGTGGTCGTCGCGGTGGTCGTCGTGGTGGTCGTCGTGGTGGTCGTCGTCGTCGTGGTGGTCGGGCAGTCGTCCGTGGCCGTCGGCACCAGCGAACCGAACAGGGCCAGTGGTGCGACAGCGACGATCGACAGGCGTTGTGCCGCCGTGCCCGACCGGAGCGAGCGCGCCCACACGAGGGTGGCCGCTCCGATGGCGATGAGCAGGAGGGCGGCGAACAGGAGTCCGAGACCTCCACCCGTCGCCGGAAGTTCACAGAGTTCGTTCATCAGGTCACGCACCTTTGATCATCGAAAATCACAAACCTATAGATCATCTGTAGCGACAACGTAGCAGCACCGCGCGGCACCCGAGTGCAGTTCGCGCCTCGACCGATGGACGGCCCACCTCCCGTGGTGGACGGAGTTCCTTAGTCTGCGTTAAGGTGCTGCGAACGCAGATCGACGAAGGGGGCACCGATGAGCTGGGAGTTGAGCGAGGAGCACGAGATGCTCCGCACGATGGTCCGAGAGTTCGCCGAAGCGGAGATCGCACCTCACGCAGCACAGTGGGACCGGGAGCACCACTTCCCGGTCGACGTCGTGAAGCAGATGGGCGAACTCGGGTTGTTCGGCATCGTCTTCCCCGAGGAGTACGGCGGGGCCGGGGGTGACTTCGCGTCGCTCTGCGTGGCGATCGAAGAACTCGGTCGGGTCGACCAGTCGATGGGTATCACCCTGTCGGCGGGTGTCGGACTCGGGGCCAATCCGATCTTTCAGTTCGGCAACGAGGACCAGAAGGCGCAGTGGCTCCCCGACATGGTCGCCGGGCGCACACTCGGTGGCTTCGGGCTCACCGAGCCCGACGGTGGATCCGATGCAGGTGCCACGAAGACCAGGGCGGTACTCGACGGCGGCCACTGGGTGCTCAACGGATCGAAGGCGTTCATCACCAACTGCGGCACCTCGATGACGGCGGTCACCACCGTCACGGCCCGGACCGAGGACGGCATCTCGGCGTTCATCGTCCCGTCGGGCACCGAGGGGATGATCATCGAACCGGCGTACCACAAACTCGGTTGGCACGCTTCCGACACCCACGGCATCACCCTGGAGGACTGCCGGGTCCCCGAGGCCAATCTGCTCGGCAAGCCGGGCCACGGGTTCCGCAACTTCCTCACCATCCTCGACGACGGCCGGATCGCCATCTCGGCGCTGGCGCTCGGCTGCGCCCGGGCAGCGCTCGAGATGTCGATCGACTACGCCAAGGAGAGGATGGCGTTCGGGCGCCCGATCGGGGCCAACCAGGGCCTCGCGTTCCAACTGTCCGATCTCGCCGTCAAGGTCGAGAACGCTCACAACCTGACCTACAAGGCGGCCTGGCTGAAGGACCAGGGTCGACCGATCGGCCAGGCCGCAGCGATCGCCAAGCTCTACACCACCGAGGCGGCGATGGACGCCGTCCGGCTCGGGACCCAGGTGTTCGGGGGCATGGGTTTCATGGAGGAGACGCCGATGGCCCGCTTCTACCGGGACGCGAAGATCCTCGAGATCGGCGAGGGCACCAGCGAGATCCAGCGGCTCGTGATCGCTCGGAACCTCGGTCTGCCGGTCGGCTGACCGTGGAGCCGTACGACCCTGCCGCCGACGGCGCACGGATGGCCTTCGACGGGCGGATGTCGTACGGCGACTACCTCCACCTCGACGAACTGCTCGGCGCGCAGGTACCCCTCACGGACTCGCCCGACGAATTGCTGTTCATCGTCCAGCACCAGACATCCGAGCTGTGGATGAAGCTCTGCCTACGCGAACTCCACGGCGCACGTACCGCCGTCGCCGACGAGCGGTTGCAGCCGGCGTTCAAGATGCTGAGCCGTGTCGCCCGGATCTTCGAGCAACTCAACGGAGCGTGGGACGTGCTCCGCACCATGACACCGTCGGAGTACTCCGCGTTCCGTGACGACCTCGGGCAGTCCTCGGGGCTCCAGTCGTACCAGTACCGCGAGATCGAGTTCGTGCTCGGCAACCGGAACCCGGCGATGCTGGTGCCGCACGAACACCGCCCGGACATCGTCGCTCGGATGGTTGGCGAACTGTCCCGCCCCAGCCTGTACGACGAGGCGATCCGATTCGTCGCCCGGTCGGGCGTCGAACTGCCCGACGAAGCGATGCAGCGAGATCTCGGCCAGCCGCACCGGCCCGACGACCGGATCATGGCGATGTGGAGGCAGGTGTACGAGGACCCGGAACGCTGGTGGCCGCAGTACGAACTCGCCGAGAAGTTGGTCGACGTCGAGGACTACTTTCGACGGTGGCGTTTCAACCACGTCACCACGGTCGAACGGGTGATCGGCATAAAGCGGGGGACCGGCGGCACCAGCGGGGTCGCCTACCTGCAGCGGATGCTCGAGGTCGAGTTGTTCCCCGACCTGTGGCAGGTCCGCACGGTTCTCTGACACGCCCGGTCATGGCGCTGACTCCTACGCTCGATTCGGATGCGTTCACGTCGCTCGGTGACCAGGACCAGGACGCCGAGATCCCCGTCGCCCAGGAGGTGCCTCGATGTCCCACGACGAACTCCGTGAGTCGGCCACGGTCGATCCGGACTGGCTGACCGCAGTGTTGCACCACGCCGGGATCGCGGTCGGATCGACGATCGAGTCGTACACGTCCCGTTCGATCGGGACCGGGCAGGTGGGGGAGAACGTCCGTTACTCCCTGGCGTGGGATCGCAGCGGGCCCGGAGTGCCGACGTCGGTCGTGGTGAAGTTCCCCTCGTCGTCGGAGATCAGCCGGGCGACCGCCGTCCAGGTCGACACCTATCGCAAGGAGGTCGGCTTCTACCGGGACCTGCGTGCGCAGGTCTCGATCCGGACCCCGGTCGTCCACCACGTCGGCTGGAACCCGGACACCCACGACTTCGTCCTGGTGATGGAGGACCTCGCCGGCAGTGAGCAGGGGGACCAGTTGGCCGGCTGCACCCTGGAACAGGCGGCGGTCGTGGTCGACGAGGCCGTCGGTCTCCATGCCCCGACGTGGGGTCGGGCCGACGAACTTCCCGCTCTCGACTGGCTCGACCGACCCGATCCCGAGCGCGTCGAGCGGATGGCCGCCCTGTTCGGGTTCACCCTGCCCGGGTTCATCGACCGCTACGCCGACCGACTCGGTGCCGAAGCCGTCGAGATCACCCGGACGGTGGTGGAGCGGTACCAGTCGCTGGTGGACGCCACCATGGCGTGGGGTGATTCGGCCGGATGGTGCGTGGTCCACGGCGACTACCGACTCGACAACCTCCTGTTCGCGGTCACCACCGACGCGCCACCCGTCGCCGTCGTCGACTGGCAGACCGCCACTGCGGGGATCGGCCCGTCCGACATCGCCTACTTCTTGGGTGCGGGTCTGCTCGTGGACGACCGGCGATCCCATGAGCGTTCCCTGGTCGACCGGTACGCCGCTGGGTTGCGTGTGGCCGGGGTCGCCATCGACGACGAAGCGGTGTGGGACGGGTACGTCCTCGGCACCCCGAACGGTCTGCTGATGGCGGTGATCGCCTCCCAGATCGTGGAGCGGACCGAGCGCGGCGACGACATGTTCGTGGCGATGGCTGGGCGGCACGCCGTTCAGATCGCTGACTGTGGCTTGCTCGATCGGATCTGAACCGTGCTCCACCCGTTCGACGACTACCCCCTCCACCAGACGCCACAGCCGTTCCTGCACACCGGGACCGATTCCCCGAACGCCTACGACCGGTTCTTCTTCAACGGGTTCTCCGTCGATGGTGAGGTGTTCTTCGCCGTGGCGTTCGGGGTGTACCCGAACCGGAGGGTGATGGACGGTGCGTTCAGCGTGATCCATCGCGGAGTGCAGCACAACGTCCGCGCCTCACGGACCTGTCCTGATGACCGGGTCCGGACCGAGGTCGGCCCGGTGCGGGTCGAGGTGGTCGAACCGATGCGGCAGCACCGGATCGTGCTCGACGGCCGGCACGGGATCGCTGCGGACCTCACCATGACCGCGATGGCGCCCGCCATCGAAGA
>JBMUCX010000173.1:0-4577 GCA_049458915.1 Ilumatobacteraceae bacterium | reverse complement strand
CCGCAATCTCCGGCCGGGACCATAACGCCGGCTGCCGCACCGTGATCTCGAACTCCAGCTCCCGCCGCCAGCGCTTACCCATCCGCGGACGGGTATCGCCTCCCCGGCGTACGGTCCGGTCGGAACTCGGGCATCGTTGCGTGCCCGTCGGCCGAGACGCCCCGTCGCAGCAGCACGGTCGGGACCGTGCGGGCGATGATCGTCAGGTCGAGCGCGAGCGAGCACCGTCGGGCGTATTCGACGTCGGTCGCGAGTCGTGTGTCCCAGTCGCTGGTGTTGCGTCCTCGGACTTGAGCGAGGCCGGTGATGCCGGGCGGGACCCGCATCCGTTTGGACTGCTCGAAGGTGTACCGCTCCCGGTACTGCACGGGGAGCGGGCGTGGGCCGACGATCGACATCTCCCCGCGGATCACGTTCCACAACTGTGGGAGCTCGTCGAGGCTGGAGGCTCGGATGATCCGGCCGACCCGGCCGAGTCGGGCGTCGTCGGGGAGGAGTTCGCCGTCGGGTCCTCGCTCGTCGGACATCGTGCGGAGTTTGAGGACGTCGAACTCGACGCCGTGGAGGCCGAGTCGCCGCTGGCGGAACATGATCGGCCGTCCGAGGGTGAGTCGAGTCAGGAGTGCCGTGGCGGCGATGACGGGTGCGGCGACGGCGAGTGCTGCGGAGGCGATGACCAGGTCGACCAGCCGCTTGCCGGCGTAGGTGTCGTCGAGTCGGCTCATGCGGTCGTCAGGGTACCCGCACCGTGTCGGTGAACTGGATGCCGTGTTCTACGACCCGGCGAACGGGTGGGCAGGCCGGCGCTGGCGAGCCCGGCGAGCACCTCGGCGGTGATGAGGCGTCCGTGGTGGGTGGCCGAGGTGCAGGCGTCCCAGCCGATCGGTGGAACGGGCACCTGGCTGATCGCCGGGTGCCGGGGCCGCTGGTCGGTCTCGCCGTCGCCGAACAGGACTTCGCTGATCTTCTCGCCGGATCGCAGCGAGGTGATCACGATCGGAAGTGGCGGATCGTGCTGCTCGGCGTACTTGCGGGCGACGTCGTGGATCCGCACCGGGGTGCCCATGTCGAGCACGAGGACCTCACCGGCGTCGCCGATCGCCCCGCTGTAGATCGTGAGCCGGACGGCTTCGTGGACGGTCATGAAGTAGCGCTCGACGTCGGGGTGGGTGACGGTGATCGGCCCGCCGTTGGCCGCTTGTCGCTCGAACGCGGTGAGCACCGACCCTCGTGAGCCGAGCACGTTGCCGAACCGGACGGAGAGGTAGCGCCCGTCGGGGGTGCGGCGGGCGGCGTCGGCGGTGAGACGTTCGGTGAGTCGCTTCGTCCAGCCGAGGATGCTGGTCGGGTCGGCGGCTTTGTCGGTGCTGATGTTGACGAAGACGGGCACCTCGGCGTCGAGGCAGGATTCGAGCAGGTGGTGGGTCGCTTCGACGTTGGTCTTCCAGGCCTCGCCGGGGTACGCCTCGAGCAGCGGCAGGTGCTTCAGCGCGGCGGCGTGGAACACGACGTGGGGGGCGATGTCGGTGATGATCGCCCGGGTCCGGACGTGGTCGCGGAGGTCGGCGAGCACGAGGTCGGCGGAGTCGAGCATGCCGCGACCGTCGAGGGAGAGTTGGGTGGCGTGGAGGCCCGATTCGTCGCGGTCGAGCAGGACGAGCCGGGACGGGCCGAAGCGGGCGATCTGTCGGCACAGTTCGGAGCCGATGGAGCCGCCGGCACCGGTGACGAGGACGGTGCGTCCGGTGAGGTACTGGGCGACGTCGGTGGTGTCGATCGGTGCCGGGTCGCGGCCGATGAGGTCGGCTTCGGAGATCGGCCGGAGTCGGGCGGCGTCGGCGATACCGACGAGCGTCTCGGAGATCGGTGGGAGGGTGAGGACCTCGATCTGGCGCCCGGTGAGTGCGGCGTGGACGCGGCGGGTGATGTCGTGCGGGGTGGACGGGACGGCGAGGACGACCACGTCGGCGTCGTGTCGGTTGACGACGGCGGCGATCTCGTCGATCGTGCCGTCGACCGGGACGCCGCTGAGTCGCAGGTTCTGCTTGAACGGGTCGTCGTCGATGATGGCGACGGGGAGGAGGGGGGAGGTCGGGGTGGTGCGGAGATAGCGGACGAGTTGGTTGCCGGCTTCACCGGCGCCGACCACGACGGTGCGTCGGCCTTCGACCGGTCGGGCGTTGCTGACCCGCCAGAGCCGCCAGAGCGATCGGCCGGCGAGGGCGACGAGCACGGCGATGAAGCCCCCGATGATCGGGACGGTGCGCGAGAAGTTGTCGATGGCGAGCACGGTGGCGCCGAGCAGGACGCCGGAGGTGATGAGGTAGGCGCCGGCCACGGCGAGGACTTCCTCGAACGAGCCGTATCGCCAGCGCCGCCGGTAGACGCCGATGGCGACGCCGACGACGGTCTGGGTGACGGCGGCGACGGCGACGACGGTGACGAGCTTCGACAGCTGGAGGCTGGTGGGCAGGGCGCCGTAGCGCAGGACCTTGGCGACGGTCAGCGCTCCGGACCACGCGACGATGTCGGACAGGGCGTGCAGGGCCGGCAACCATCGGGCGTGGCGCCCGTTGGACCACGACGCGGTCGCCGTGTCGAGTCCGCCCCGAGCGAGGTTCGGTGGGCCGTGCCGACCAACAGCAGCATGCCCGAGCGACTGATTTGCCGGTACAACCGGCTCTGGCGCATCGTGGGAGGTAGGCTGCATGAGAGGAGAGAATATCCACGAAGTGGATAGCCACGACAAGCATATCCCAAGGAGTTTCTCGATGACCGGTCTTGAAGGCTTCCTGGCCGTGCCGCCGGGAGTTCGGGCTCGCCCGGTCGCTCCGTCGCCGTCGATCGTCCGGGTCCGGCTGGTGGCGAGGTGAGTGCTCCTTCCTCCGTGAGCGATGTCGGTCGCGACGCTCCGTTGCAGCTGCGCGATTACCTGGCGATCGCCCGTCGCCGCAAGTGGGTGGCGATCGTCGTCGTGGTGTTGGCGGTGGCGGGCACGATCGGCTGGTCTTTGTGGCAGACGCCGCTGTACCGCTCGACTGCCCAGGTGCTGGTTCGCTCGACGCCGACGGTGCAGGGTCCGGCCGATTTCGCAGCGAGCGATCGACTGGCCAATGAGGTGCGCCTCGCCGAGTCGACGGAGTTCATCGTCGAGTTGACGAGCCGGGTCGGGTACGTGCCCGATGTGTCGGTGCGGGCCGAGTCGGGGGCGAGCGTGCTCACGTTCTCGGCGGTCAGCGACGATCCGGCGGAGGCGGCGCGGGTCGCCGATCTGCATTCGGAGGTGTTCGTCGAGTTGCGCCGTGAGTTGAGCATCGACGACTACCTCGACAACACGAAGGTGTTGACCGAGCGGGTCGATTCGCTCGAGGCGGAGTTGACGACGCTCGAGTCCGACTACCTGTCGCAGTTGGCGGCGCTGCCCGAGTCCGACTCGGCGGCCCGTGCTGCGCTCACCTCGGAAGTGGCGTCGCAGCGGGCGGCGATCGAGACGGAGCGGGCGCGCTACCAGGCGGCGATCGACGAGTTGTCGTTGGCGGCCGATCTGGCCGGTTACGGCGGTGGCGACGTGCTCAATCCGGCGGTCATCCCGGGTGAGCCGTTCAGCCCGAACATCGTCCGCAATGCGTTGACGGCGTTCTTCGTGTCGTTGATCGCCGGGCTGGGTCTGGTGTTCCTCCTCGAGCACTTCGACGACCGCGTGAAGACTCGGGAGCAGTTCGCCGACGTGATGTCGCCGGTGCCGGTGCTGGCGGTGGTCCCGAAGATCGACGATGCCGATCCGGACGACGCACGGCTCGAGTCGGTGGAACGACCACGTTCGCCGGCGAGTGAGGCGTATCAGTCGTTGCGGACGTCGGTGTCGTTCGTCGGGTTCGATCGGCCGTTCAAGACGTTGCAGGTCACCAGCGCCAAGATGGGCGAGGGCAAGTCGACGACGGCGGCGAACCTGGCGGTGACGATGTGCCGGGCGGAGGCGAAGCGGGTGCTGGTGATCGACGCCGACCTGCGGCGCCCTCGGATGCACCAGATCTTCGGGGTGTCGAACTCGGTCGGACTGTGCGACGTGTTGTTGCGTGGCCTGACGATCGATCAGGCGGTCGTCCCGGTCGACGGGATGACGGGGTTGCTGTCGGTGTTGCCGACGGGCAAGCGTCCGTCCGGGCTGAACGCCGAGTTGTTGTCGTCGTCGATGTTCGCGGCGGTGTTGGCCGAGGCGGTGAAGCGGTTCGATCTGGTGATCATCGACACGCCGCCGGTGCTGTCGGTGGCCGACCCGTTGGCGGTGGCGGCGCAGTCCGATGCGGTGTTGTTCGTCGCCTTGGCGGCGAGCACGACGGGTGGTCAGATCCGCTCGGCGCTCGACGCCCTCGGTGGCGTGGGCGCCCCCCTGATCGGTGCGGTGCTGAACGGTTTCGACGCCCGAGCCGCCGGCTACTACGGCTACTACTACGGGTACTACGGCTATTACGGCTACCGAGGCGCCGACGAGTACGTCGAGACGACGGATTCCCTCCCCGTCAAAGCCAGCACCAACGGCAAGTCCAAACGCAAGTGATGGTGCAGAAGGTGTCCGA
>JBMUCX010000172.1:0-4581 GCA_049458915.1 Ilumatobacteraceae bacterium | reverse complement strand
CACTGGGTGGTCGACGGCAACCTCGTCACCGGCCAGAACCAGAACGCCGCGCCGATGGTGGCGCGGCTGATGCTCGAACAACTCGCCTCTGAACGACTGATCGAGGAGCACACCCGATGAAGCCCCGGTACGGAACGGTCGACACGGAGTACGGCGTCCGTCTCGCCACCACTCCACCGGACCAGGACGGCCCGATCTGGATGGTCAACCTGATGAAGTACCGCGAGACCGCCGACTACGCCGATGGTCGCGCATCGACGATCTCAGGTCGCGAGGCCGACGACGAATACGCACCCGTCGACGTCCTCGCCGACATCGGCGCCGAGGTGGTGTTCTTCGGCGACGTCGACCAGCAGTTGCTCGGTACGGACGTGATCTGGGATCGGGTCGGCGTGGTGAAGTACCCCAGCCGTCGGTCGTTCATCGACATGCAGTCCCGGTCGGACTTCCGGGAACGGCACGCCCACAAAGAAGCAGGGATGGACCGCACGATCGTCATCGGCTGCCAGCCGATGACGGGCCTCGTCCCACCAGGTGGGATCGGCACCCTCGACTGGGCCGAGGTCGAACATCCACCGACCGATGACGACGGCCCGGTGATGGTGCTGCACGTCATCCGCTACCACGATGCCGAGGCCGCCGACATCACCCCGCCCCACATGGAGGCCTACCAATCGGCCGCTGCGCGGGTCGCGGCCCGACACGGGGGGTCGGTCGCTGCGTGGTTCGCCGCCGAGGGGACGATCCTCGGCGACGGTCGGCAGTGGCATCAGGTCCGGTTCAACCTGTTCCCCAGCAAGCGGGCGTTCATGGCGGTGGTGTTCGACCCCGAGCGTCTCGAGGCGCAGCACGACCATCGGGAGACGGCGATCGCCGATACGTACACGATGATCCTGCGGCCGTCGATCGACCGACTCGGAGGTACCTGATCCCGAGCACGTGCCCGCACCGGTCCCGGGCCGTCCGTACGATGCGGCGCATGGCCGAGGTCTCGTTCGTGGTTCGCACCAGTTTCGATGCACTGCCCCGTCGAGTGTGGGACGAACTCGTCGACTGGAAGGGCCACGAGGCGTGGATCCCCGCGACGCGGGTCACCGTCGGGGGCGGCGATCCGACGGCGGTCGGTGCCGAGTTCACGGCCTTCTCGGGCTACCGGCCACTCGTGCTCGAGGACCGGATGCGCGTCGTGCGCTGCGACTGGGACGACGATCGATCCGCCGGTGACTGCGAGGTGGAGAAACTCGGTCCGGTCCTCACGGGTCGTGCCGGCTTCACGGTCGAGCCAGAGGGAGCCGGATCGGTGGTGGTCTGGACCGAAGAGGTCGTCGTACCCCGGACACCATCGTTCGCCGCCCCGATCGTGGCGCGCATCGGCGCAGCCGGGTTCAAGATCGCGATGCGTCGCCTGGCGAAGCAACTCCGATCCTGACGGATCACGAAATCTTTCCTGTCACAGTTCTTGACTCGATCCAATTTTCTGGTTGACTGATCATCATGTCCGACCGCCTCGACTCCGAACTCACCGAGCCGGCCGACGTTCTTCGCAGTCGCGGGCTCCACGTGACGGCAGCGCGTCTGGCCCTCCTCCGTGGCGCCGCGACCCATCCCCATTCGACCGCCGATCAACTCGCCGAGGTCGTGCGAGCCGAGATCGGAGCCGTGTCGAGACAGGCCGTGTACGACTCGCTCGGACAACTCGTCGAGCGGGGCCTCCTCCGCCGGATCCAGCCGGCCGGTTCGTCGGCCCGGTACGAGCACCGGGTCGGCGACAATCATCATCACCTCGTGTGTCGATCGTGTGCCGCGATCGTCGACGTCGACTGTGCCGTCGGAGCACGTCCGTGTCTCGAGGCGACCGACGCAGCCGGGTTCACCATCGACGAGGCCGAGGTCATCTACTGGGGCACCTGCCCCTCGTGTCGCTCGGAATCGGTTCCCGTCTGAGCCGAGTGACGAACGGTCCCATCCATCCCCCACAACCAACACACCCCTGAAAGAGGAACACATGAGCGACGTTGCCAAGTGTCCGGTGATGCACCAGGGCCATCAGGCCACCGGCACCACCTCCAACCAGCACTGGTGGCCCGACCAGTTGAACCTGCGGATCCTCCGCCAGAACCACCCGTCGGCCGACCCGATGGGTGACGACTTCGACTACGCCGCCGAGTTCCAGAGCATCGACTTCGACGAACTCGCCGCCGACGTCGATGCGATCATGACCGACTCCCAGGACTGGTGGCCCGCCGACTACGGCCACTACGGGCCGTTCTTCGTCCGGATGACCTGGCACGCCGCCGGCACCTACCGTGTCTACGACGGTCGCGGTGGTGGCGGCACGGGCGCCCAGCGCTTCGCTCCGCTCAACTCGTGGCCCGACAACGTCAACCTCGACAAGGCCCGCCGCCTGCTGTGGCCGATCAAGCAGAAGTACGGCCGCAAGATCTCGTGGGCCGACCTGCTGATCTTCGTCGGCAACCGGGCCATCGACACGATGGGCCTGCCCACCTTCGGCTTCGGTGGCGGCCGCCCCGACATCTGGGCACCCGAGGACGACATCTACTGGGGCCCCGAGACCGACTGGCTCGCCGACGAGCGCTACAGCGGCGACCGCGAACTCGCCAACCCGCTCGGCGCCGTCCAGATGGGCCTCATCTACGTCAACCCGGAAGGCCCGAACGGCAACCCCGATCCGATGGCCTCCGCTCGCGACATCCGCGAGACGTTCGGCCGGATGGCGATGAACGACGCCGAGACCGTGGCGCTGGTGGCCGGTGGCCACACCTTCGGCAAGGCGCACGGCGCCGGCGACCCGGATGCGCACGTCGGGCGCGAGCCCGAGGGTGCGGGCCTCGCCGAGCAGGGCTTCGGCTGGACGAGCTCGTTCGGCTCGGGCAAGGGCGACGACACCATCTCGTCGGGGCTCGAAGGCGCCTGGACCACGAATCCGATCAAGTGGGACAACGGCTACTTCGACCTGCTGTTCAAGTACGACTGGGAGCTCACCCGGAGCCCGGCCGGAGCGCAGCAGTGGCAGCCCATCGGGATCACCGAGGACGACATGCCGCCAGCGGCTCACGACCCGTCGAAGAAGGTCATGCCGATGATGGCGACGACCGACATCGCCCTCAAGGTCGACCCGGTCTACAAGGAGATCTCCGAGCGGTTCCACCAGAACCCTGCCGAGTTCGCCGATGCGTTCGCCCGGGCCTGGTTCAAGCTCCTCCACCGCGACATGGGTCCGAAGGTCCGCTACCTCGGCCCGTGGGTGCCGTCGGAGGACCTGATCTGGCAGGATCCGGTGCCCGCCGTCGATCACGCGCTGATCGACGTCGCCGACATCGCCGCGCTCAAGGCCAAGATCATGGCCTCCGGCCTGACGGTGTCGCAGCTCGTGTCCACGGCGTGGGCGTCGGCGTCGACGTACCGTGACACCGACAAGCGCGGTGGTGCGAACGGCGCTCGGATCCGCCTGTCGCCACAGGCCGAGTGGGACGTGAACATCGCCTCGGGTGTGTCGCAGGTCGTGTCGGTGCTCGAGGGCGTCCAGGCCGAGTTCAACGGCGCTCAGAGCGGCGGCAAGAAGGTCTCCCTCGCCGACCTGATCGTGCTCGGTGGATGCGCAGCGATCGAGGCAGCCGCCAAGTCGGCCGGCCACGACGTGACGGTGCCGTTCAACCCCGGCCGCACCGATGCGACGCAGGAGATGACCGAGGTCGACTCCTTCTCACACCTCGAGCCACGCGCCGACGGCTTCCGCAACTACATCCAGAAGGGCGCCCCGATGGCCGCCGAGCACCTGCTCGTCGACAAGGCCTTCATGCTGACGCTGTCGGCGCCGGAGATGACGGCGCTCGTCGGTGGTCTGCGGGTCCTCGGAGCGAATGCCGGCGGCAGCAGCCACGGCGTCCTCACCGACCGGCCGGGCACGCTCACGAACGACTTCTTCGTGAACCTGCTCGACATGGGGACCGAGTGGGTGCCCACGTCGGAGACCGAGGCGGAGTTCGAGGGCCGGGATCGGGCGACCGGTTCGGCGAAGTGGACCGGCACCCGGGTGGACCTCGTCTTCGGCTCCAACAGCGAGTTGCGGGCGCTGGCCGAGGTGTACGCCGCTGACGACGCTTCCGGCAAATTCGTTGCCGATTTCGTCGCCGCCTGGTCGAAGGTCATGGACCTCGACCGGTTCGACCTCCGCTGACGTCGAACGAACCCAGTCACCGGAACGGGGAGTCCACAGTTGCGGGCTCCCCGTTCCGCGTCCGGGTGAATGAAAAATGTTCGCAAAGTCGAACTGTCCGCTCTAAGGTGGGCGGTCGACGACCGATAAGCACATGACCCGAGTGAAGAATCACGAAAGCATCTGGAACGAATCATGAGACGAACCGCCTCCCGCTCGACCGCTGCCCTCGCTGCGCTCTCCATGACGATCGCCGGACTGGTGCTACCAGCCAGCACCGACGCCGCCCGGTCAGCGGCCATCAGCGACGGAGACATCAGCAAAGACGTCGCCTCGGCGCTGTCGGAGCCCCATGTCGTCGACGAGGTGATCGTCAAGTTCGTGCCCGGTTCACCGGCGTGGGG
>JBMUCX010000171.1:0-4599 GCA_049458915.1 Ilumatobacteraceae bacterium | reverse complement strand
ACGTGCGCAGCCGCAGGCCCGTCGTCGCCGTCCTCGGACACGTCGACCACGGCAAGACCACGCTGGTGGACGCCCTGCGGGACGCCTCCGTCGCCGCGGGGGAGGCCGGAGGGATCACCCAGCACCTCGGCGCCTTCGTCGTCGACCTCAGGGGCTCGGGCGGCGGCTCGCTCACCTTCCTGGACACCCCGGGCCACGCGGCCTTCAGCGCCATGCGCGCGCGGGGCGCCGCTGTCACCGACGTCGCCGTGCTCGTCGTCGCCGCCGACGACGGCGTCAAGCCGCAGACTGTGGAGGCGCTCGGCCACGCCCGGGCGGCCAAGTGCCCCGTCGTGGTCGCGCTCACAAAGTGCGACAAGCCGGAGGCAGACCCGGCGAGGGTGCGCAGGGAGCTCCTCGACCTCGGCCTCGAGCTGGAGGAGGCCGGCGGGGACATCCAGGCCGTCGAGGTGGCCGCGCCCGCGGGGCTCGGCGCCGTTGACGCGACTCAGGCGCAGGGGATCGTCGCGATCGTCCCTCCGAGGTTCGCCCGGATCGCTTCGAGGACGCCTGTGATCTCGTCGAGTCGATCGGCGGTCGGTTCGCCGAACACAGCGGCCCTGACGGCCCAGGTCTCGCCCTCGAGGACGAGCAGTTCGCCGAGGCCCGATTCCGGCAGGCAGGCGTTCTCGACCCGACCGAAGTTCGTCGCCGTCGCCGCGTCCTCCCAGGCGAACGACGCCACGAGGATCGACGAGGTGGTCAGGCAGGCCGACCCGACCGAAGGGGTCATCGTGAACTCGGCCGGTGAGCAGGTGTAGCCGGTCGACTCGATCGCTGCGTCGACATCGGCGAGCGTCGCCGCCGCTGCCTCACCCGCCGGCGTCGCGTCGGGTGCGGAGACGACGTCGCCGTCCCCCGTGGAACTCGTGTCGTCGCCTCCGCCACATCCACCGAGGACGGTGAGCGCGGTGATCGTCGCGGCGGTGAGCCAGGTGCGGGTCATGAAGTACTCCGGTTCGTTCGGGCGTCGACGGGTCGTCGCGCCGGTGGGGGTCTCGTCGTCGGGTCGACGACGGCGACGGCACGATAGGGGATCTCGAGGGGATCGGGCGGGGATTTTCCGTCGGCAGCGGGTGCCGTGGCTCGTGTGGCCGGGTGGGAGGATGTGGGTATGAACCGAGAGATCTCACCCGGGTCGATCGCACCTCCGGCGGCCGCCTACGCCCACGCCGTGCTCACGACCGCAGCGACTCGCTGGCTCCACACCTCAGGGGTGGTCCCGACCCGACCCGACGGCACGACCCCGGACGACATCGGCGAACAAGCTGCCGTCGTCTGGGCGAACATCGCAGCGATGCTCGACGACGCCGGGATGGAACCGAGCGACATCGTCAGCGTGACGACCTATGTCGTCGTCGGCGAGCCACTCGCCGAGGTGATGGCGGCCCGGGACGGGTTCCTGGCCGGGCACCGTGCGGCCTCGACGCTGGTGACGGTGCCGGCGCTCGCCCAGCCGCAGTGGCGGATGGAGGTCGCCGTCGTCGCGGCTACGTGACCGACCTGGTCGGCACCTACGCTGGCGACCATGGCCGACGACACACGCCGCACCGACTCCGGGATCGAGATCAAGCCGCTGTACACGGCCGCGGATCTCGCCGACGGCGACCTGGCCGACCGGCTCGGGCTCCCCGGCGAACCTCCGTTCACCCGGGGTGTGTATCCGACGATGTACCGGGGGCGCCTGTGGACGATGCGGCAGTACTCGGGCTTCGGTGATGCGGCGAGCACCAATGAACGGTTCCACTTCCTGCTGAACGCCGGTCAGACGGGTCTGTCGTGTGCCTTCGACCTCCCGACCCAGATGGGGTACGACTCCGACCACCCGCGAGCCGAGGGAGAGGTCGGCAAGGTCGGTGTGGCGATCGACACCCTCGACGACATGCGGACCCTGCTGTCCGGACTCCCACTCGACCGGGTCACCACCTCGATGACGATCAACTCGACGGCGGCGATTCTGTTGCTGATGTACGAGTTGGTCGCCGAGGAGCAGGGTGTCGAGGCGTCGAAGATCTCGGGCACGATCCAGAACGACCTGCTCAAGGAGTACATCGCCCGGGGTACCTACGTGTACCCGCCGCGGCCGTCCATGCGGATCATCACCGACATCTTCGAGTACTGCTCGAAGCACGTCCCGCGCTGGAACACGATCTCGATCTCCGGCTACCACATCCGCGAGGCCGGCTCGACGGCGGCGCAGGAGATCGCGTTCACGCTGGCGAACGCCATTGCGTACGTGCAGGCTGCGGTGGATGCCGGGCTCGACGTCGACGACTTCGCACCACGGTTGAGCTTCTTCTGGAACGGGCACAACCACTTCTTCGAAGAGGTGGCGAAGTTCCGGGCGAGTCGGCGGATGTGGCACCGCATCATGACCGAGCGGTTCGGTGCGACGAAGCCGGCGTCGTCGATGCTGCGGTTCCACACCCAGACGGGTGGGTCGACACTCACCGCTCAACAACCGGTCAACAACGTCGTCCGCGTCGCGATCCAGGCGCTCGCGGCCGTGATGGGCGGAACCCAGTCCCTCCACACGAACGGCTTCGACGAGGCGCTGTCGCTACCGACCGAGTCGGCGGCCCGCTTGGCGCTCCGCACGCAGCAGATCATCGGGTACGAGTCCGGCGTGACCGATACCCCCGACCCGCTCGCCGGGTCGTACTTCGTCGAAGCGCTGACCGACGAGGTCGAGGCCGAGGCGTGGGCGTACATCGAGCGGATCGACGAACTCGGTGGTGCCGTCAGCGCCATCGAGCAGGGCTACCAGATGGACGAGATCGAGACCTCGGCGTACGAGTACACCAAGTCGATCGACGACGACCAGCGGGTGATCGTCGGTTTGAACAAGTTCACGATCGACGACGACGCCGAACCCGAGGTGTTTCCGATCGACCCGGCGCTGGAACCGGCGCAGAAGCAGCGCCTCGCGACGTACAAGGCGAGTCGCGATGGTGCGGCACTGTCCGATCGGCTGGAAGCCGTACGGGCTGCGGCGCGGGGTGCGGACAACCTCCTGTACCCGATGAAGGACGCCATCCGCTCGGGGGCGACCCTCGGCGAGGTGAGCGACGCCCTGCGGGACGTGTTCGGCGTGCACCAGCCCTGAGTGCTCGTCCACCACCGCCCCAGTCCTCAGGTGGGTCCTGGCAGGTGGGTCGTGGCAGGTGGTTCCTGGAAACTTGGCCGCCGGCATGGACATGGTGTGACTGATGTCATACCGTATCGTCTTCGTCACCGATACGGCGCCGATCCGCGCCAGCAAGGGGGAGTCATGCACCACGATCCGACCGACGTCCCGGGCGATGACCTGGGGACCCGAATGTCACTCATGTCCGACGCAGCAGCCGAGCACTCTTCGGGTGGGTGGAGTCGACGCGCCTTCGTCGCTGCGCTCGGCGCCGCGGCTGCCGGAGGGGTCCTCGCGGCCTGCGGCGGGAGCGACGACGACGCCGATGCCGAGACGCCGGGAACCGCTGCGTCGACCGGCGATGCCGATCTCGACGAGGCGCTCCAGGCGAGCGACCTCCCGGAGATCGAATGGGACATGGCCACCAGCTGGCCGATCGCCCTCGACACGATCTACGGCGGCGCCGTGTACTTCGGCGAGCGAGTTGCAGCGATGACGGGAGGGCGGTTCAAGATCACCGCTGCGCCCGGCGGCGAGCTGGTGCCGGCACTCGAGATCCTCCAGAGTGTGCAGACCGGTGCGGTGGCATCCGGCCACACCGCTTCTTACTACTACGTGGGTATCGACCCGATCACGCAGTTGAGCACCTGTGTCCCGTTCGGGATGAACGCCCGCGGCCACATCTCGTGGATGTACGAAGGTGGCGGACTCGAGTTGATCCAGGGGATCTTCCGCGAGCGATTCGGGGTCATCCCGATGCCGGCCGGCAACACCGGCTGTCAGATGGGTGGATGGTTCAACAAGGAGATCAACGGCGTCGCCGATCTCGGCGGACTCCGGTTCCGAATCCCCGGGATGGGTGGCCAGGCCCTCACCAACCTCGGTGTCTCGGTCCAGGTGATCCCCGGTGGCGAGATCTACCAGGCGCTCGAGACCGGAGCGATCGACGGCGCCGAGTGGGTCGGTCCGTACGACGACTTGAACCAGGAGTTCAACAAGGTCGCCAAGTTCTACTACTACCCGGGTTGGTGGGAACCGGGCCCGTCGCTCGACGTCATGTTCCCGGCCGACGCGTACGACGCCCTGCCCGAGGAGTACCAGGCGGTGTTGCAGTCCGCTGCCGCCCACTCCTACAACCAGATGCAGGCTCGCTACGACACGCTGAACCCGCCCGCGCTCGCCACGATCAAGGAGAGCGGCATCACGGTGCTGCCGTTCCCCGACGACGTGATGGATGCTGCTGCCGCCGAGATCCAGACGATCCTGGAGACCAATGCCGCCGCCGACTCGGGCTACAAGGCCGTGCTCGACAGCTACAACACCTTCCGTGACGGCCTCGGACCCTGGTTCGGGCTCGCAGAGAAGGCGATGCAGGACTTCCTCGCCAGCTGACCGGGTGAGGTCGCCGTGGGCGGGCGGACCCCGAACGGGCC
>JBMUCX010000170.1:0-4641 GCA_049458915.1 Ilumatobacteraceae bacterium | reverse complement strand
TCGACCACCATCTCGTCGACCGCGATCGCCCGCTCCAGGCGACCGTGCGCCTCGTGGAGCTGCGTGAGGTCGCGCACCACGATCAGCACCGACCCGTCGGCCGTCGGCGTGAACGTCACGTGCCCCACGGCGAGCCGACCGAGGCCGGGGTGACGGACCTCCGTCGACTCACCGAACAGATACTCCACCCGCTCGCCGCCGGCGGCGCGCACGATCGAACGCGCCACCTCCTCGTCCGCACCCACCAGCCGATCGGTCACGTCGATCGGCTCGAGCGCCTCGGCGAGCACCTCGGCGAGCACTTCGGCGCCCGACTCGCCCACGTCCACCACAACCGTGTCGGACGAGGCCGTCGCGGGACCGTCCGGAGCGGCATCCGGATCGAGTGCGCGTCGAGCCTCGACGTTCAGGTACGTCGCCTCGACCCGCTCCAAACCCCCGTCGTCGCTCATCGACGGGCGGACGACGAAGATCCGATCGGTGACCGTGTCGAGCGTCTCGCCGAAGCGTGTCTCGAGTTGGCGCATCGCCTCGTGCACCTCGGCCTCGTCCGTCAGATCGACCGCGATCTCGAGCAACGAGTTGCCGACCCGTTGGACGGTCTGGGAGATCGTCAGCGCCGCCCGGCCGGGTGCCTCGGGCAGGTGCCGGAGCCGATTGACCGTGCCGGAGGTCCAGGCCTCGCGTGCCACGGCCACCAACATCGGCTCACCCTCGATCTGAGGATCTCGATCGGCCCACTCGCGGATCGCATCTCCCCACAAACGGCGCGCGGCATCGTTGTGCCAGACGACGTGGAGGCCGACCACCACGTCGTCGGCCAGGGTCGGCCGGAACAGGATCATCCCGATGTCCGACGCATCGATCACCGACCCCAGCACCGACTCCGACGGCGTGAGCAACTCCGCTTCGGACCGATCGTTGCAGATCAGCACGATCCGCTCACCGAGGCGCATCACCGTCACGTCGCAGTCGGCGACCGACACACCCATACCGTCATGCGTCCGGCGGCGGGTCCGGAACGACGACGACGCTCCCTCGCGCCACGCGAGGTCCGCGGCCCGAGCCATCTGCCCGGGATCGTCGAAGATCGCCGACGCCAGCTGCCCGACGACGGCGATCGAAGCGGCGCTCATCACCGTGCCATCGTCGGCGCCACCCGGATCGGCCATCCGGAGATCGATCACCGCACCGCGCTCGTCGTTGACCGGGATGGCGACGAACACGGTCTGGGACGCCACCGGTTCGCGGATCGCCCGCTTCACCGCTGCAACGGCGACGTCGTCGTCACCCCGGGTCGCGCCGCGACGCTTCACCCGCACGACCGTACCGCACATCGTTCAGAGGTATCCACCAAGTGGATAACAGGCGACCACGGCACGTCGCGTACTGTATCCGGCACGGCACTCACCGTCGCTGCCGGACGAGCACGACCGCACAAGGCCACCCAACGTGGCCACCGGGTCACAGCCGTGCAGTACGATCGGGGCGTGGCATGGATTTCGAGAAAGGCGGGACCGGACCCTGTTCCGCCACCTGATCCTGCGATCCCCAGCCAGGGCGCTACGGCCACAGCATCGCCAGGAGCCGGCATTCCGGCCGCAACCGGCACTCCGGTCGACACCCGTCCGGCATCGGCCCAACCCGCAGCACCCGAGCCGGCGTCCCCACAGCGGGACCGGAGCGGACCCGAGCAGATCGTGTACGTCAGCGTGCCGATCTTCGACGCCCACGAACAGATCGTCGATCTCCGGATCGCCGACGTCGACGACGACCAACGAGACGACAGCAACGCCTATCGCGCCGCCGTCGGACGACTCGGCTCGGCGCTGTTCACCGACCCGGCCAAGATGATCGTCGCCGCATCCGTTGCCTGGAAGCAGGGCAACGCGGAGCCGTTCACCACTCAGCGCCGCTACGACGAAGGCATCGGCAGCGGACTCGCCGACTGCCAGGTCACCACGATGCGCCTCGGCGACCGGATCCTCCAGATCTGTCACGACCTCGCGTCGCGGCACGTCCTCGCCCCCTCGGACACCCTGCTCCGGTCGGTCATCGAATCCGCCGACCTGGCCGTCATGCTCTTCAAGCCACTCCTCGACGCCGACGGGCACGTCACCGACGTCGAGGTGCTCTGGCACAACGACGCCGCCACCCAGATCTGGGGTGCGACGATGATGCGGGTCGGACAGCGCGTCTCCGACCTCGACGACGACGATCCGACCCTCGTCGAACTCGCCGACGAAGCCTGGCACGACGGAACCGTCAGCCGGCTCCGTCGCCTCCCCGAACTCGGCCGCGGCGAACTCACCACCATCTCCCAGTCCATCCAGCGCGTCGGCGACCACCTCGTCGAGGTCGCGATCGACCTCACGACCTCCGCCGAGACCAACCAAGCGCTCCGCCACCTCGAAACCCGATTCGGCAAAACCCTCGACGCCGTCACCGACGCCATCGTGGTCGTCCAGCCGAGCTACGACGACGACGGCCGCTTCGCCGACGGCATCGTCACCTACGCCAACGACGCCGTTCTGCGAATGTTCGGCCCACTCATCGAAGCCAGCAGTGGTGACGACACCACGACCGGCGCCGACGACGAAGCACTCACGCTCGCCACCCTCGGATTCCGCTCCGGAGACCTCGCCTTCGAAGGCGTCGCCGCCGCCGCCACCGGCCAACGGATCGACCGACTCTTCGGCGCCTCCACCGAAACGAACAGCACGCGACTCGCCCACCTCGCCCTCGCCCACGCGACGTTCACCCCGATGGCGAACGAAGTGCTCGTCGTCATCCGCGACCTCTCCCAACTCCACCACGCCCGAGGGCAACTCGAACGGGCGATCGCCCTCGACGAACTGGTCGTCGACGCACTGTCGGAGCCCGCCGTCATCTTCCAGAACGGTGACGACGGACGGCCCACCATCATCGCCGCCAACGAAGCGGCCCGGGGTTGGTTGCCCCACCCGCCACCGCTGTCGATCGACGACCTCCCGTTCCGAGCAGCCGCCCCGGTCATGGAACGCGGCGTCCGAGAAGCGATCGACCACGCCACGCCGTCACGGGACACCCACATCGTGCAGGAGGGACCCGACGTGCCCGACGCCGACGTCGTCGCCGTCCGATTCGTCCACTCCCCGATGGCCGGCTTCCGATCACTGATGGTCGTCCACGACGTCTCGTCGGAGATCAACGAGGGTCGGCGCTACCGCCGTCAATCCCGTCAAGATCCCGAAACCGGCCTGCTCAACTCGGTCGGATTCCTCGAAGACCTCGACGAGCGACTCGAGCCGGGCGGCATCAGCGCGATCACCGCCCTCCGCCTCGACCAGTTCGAGCGGGTCGAGGCAATGCTCGGACCCAGCGCCTCGAACACCATCCTGCTGAACATCATCGACCGGGTCGAAGCGCTCGCCCCGGCCGACACGATCCTCGCTCGGTTGCGATTCATGACCTTCGCGTTCGCACTCCCCGCCGGACTGGACCGCGACGAGATCGCCGACTTCGCACGAGCCGTGACGGCGACCGTCGACCAACCGTTCGTCGTCGACGGCAAGCCGGTCCACATCGGTGGTCACGTCGGCATCGTCCACCTCGCCGACGCCGTGGAGGCGAACGACGGCGACACGGCACCAGCGATCGCGCTCGTCCAACACGCTCGCGTCGCCGCCAACAAGGCCCAGCAGTTGCACGTCCCACACATCGTCTGGGACCGCGACCTCGAACAGGATCAACCCCGCCGGATCGAGCTGCTCGGACGACTCGAGCAGGCGATGATCGACCGCGAACTGCACATGGTGTTCCAGCCCCACGTGGCCCCCGACGGCGGCTTCCTCGGCGCCGAAGCGCTCGTGCGATGGACCCACCCCAGCTACGGCCTGCTCTCACCGGCCGAGTTCATCGACCTCGTCGAGACCTCCACACTCATCCTGCCCTTCACGGCCTACGTCCTGCGCGAAGCACTCGTCGCCTACGGCGCCGCCGGACTCCCCGGACCGTGCTCCGTCAACGTGCCGCCGGCACTCCTGTCCGACCCCGGCTTCATCCCGACCGTGCGTGGCGTGCTCGCCGAGACCGACACCGACCCGTCACGGCTCTGCATCGAGGTCACCGAACGCGGACTCATGCGAGTCGCCGACCACGTCAGCCGGGCCACCGCCCAACTGCACGAACTGGGCTGCTTCGTCGCCATGGACGACTTCGGATCGGGGAGCACGTCGCTCGCGCACCTCGCCCGCCTCGGGTTCGATTCACTCAAGGTCGATCGCCAGATCATCGCCGGCATCGACGCCGACCCCATCAACCGCGCCGTCCTCGAAGGCATCGTCCGCATCGCCGACGCCGCCGGTCTCCAGGTCATCGCCGAGGGCGTCGAAACCGATGCCGAACGAGGCGTCGCCATCGAACTCGGCTGTCACGGTCTGCAGGGCTTCCTCCTCGACCATCCGGCGCCGATCGACGACTGGATCGCCCGGTACCGCTGATCGGCCGGCCGCCGGAGGCGGTCCGGGCGTCATGCGAGGGTCCGGGCGCCATGCGACGGTCCGGGCGTCATGCCAGGGTTCGGGCGTCATGCGACGGTCCGGGCGTCATGCGCACCGGCGTGAACGGTGGTCTGGCACCGGACGCACGTAGGCAACGGCC
>JBMUCX010000169.1:0-4668 GCA_049458915.1 Ilumatobacteraceae bacterium | reverse complement strand
TCCGGGCGTGGAACGGTGGCGTGACGAACAGCGCCGAGGAGTAGCGGTCCACGCCGGGCGGATTCACCACCCGGTGCGGATTCGACACCCAGCGGTCGTCGGTCCAGATCGCCATCAGGTCACCGATGTTGACGACGAGGTGGCCCTCGGGAACGACGACGTCGACCCAGTCCCCCGAACGGAGTCGGACTTGGAGTCCACCGACGCCGTCGTCGGAGAGCACGGTCAGCGTGCCGTAGTCGGTGTGAGCGCCGCAGCCGAACTGGCCGGCCGCCGGGGTCATCCGCGACTGCGGCGGGTAGTGGATCAGGCGGAGGTGGAACATCGTGTCGCCGGGCTGGTCCGCGAAGAAGTCGGGATCGAGGCCGAGTGCCATCGCCATCGCCCGCTGCATCCGGAGTGCCGCCTCGATCACCGCCGAGCGGTACTCGTCGTAGGCGGCCCGGAAGCCCGGCAGGTCCGGCCACTGGTTCGGGCCGTGGAGCGGGGTGCCGGCCACGACGAGCGGATGGTCGAGGGCGTACTCCGTCCCGGTGTCGAGGGTCTCTTTGAGGTCGCCGGCGACGGCCGAGCCGATCGCGTCGTCGTCGTTGCCGAGCGCTCCGTCGAGTGCCTCGGCCTCGAACCCGACGTAGCCGCGGTGGTACGGGCTGTTCCCGATGGCGATCGCCTGCTTCGCCTCGGTCGGTTGGTCGAAGAAGGCCCGCATGGCGTCGAAGTACCGGGCCTTGACGTCGGCGGGCACGCCGTGTCCGACGACGGTGACGAAGCCGACGTCCCGGAGGGCACGATCGAGGGTGGCGGCGGTCCGGATCGCCTCGGGGGACGCCCGGTCGACCCCGGTCGCGAAGGGTTCGAGGTCGATGACCGGCATCTGCACCCTCCCAGCCTCCCACACCACCCAACCCGTCGAATGCGTGAGAGTAGGCCCGCCTCTGGCGGGCCGATCCTCACGCATTCGGCGGGGTTGGGGGCGGCGGTGACCGGCCGGGCCTGCGAGAATGCGCTCATGCGAGTCGATGCGAACTTCTACGGCAGTGTCCCGATGCCCGATGCCGGTTACGGCGGTCCCGCCCCGACCGACCGTCGGTACGACAACCCCGACTTCCTCGCCTGCTACGACCACCTCACCCACTGGTCGAAGACGATGGACCGACTCGGCTACGACACGATGTGGCTCACCGAGCACCACTTCCAGTACGAGGGGTACGAGGTCACACCGAACCTGATCCTCTTCGGACTCCACCTCGCCAAAGAGACCGAGCGGCTCCGGCTCGGCCAGATGTTCAACGTCGTCCCGCAGTGGCATCCGCTCCGACTCGCCGAGGACGCAGCGATGATGCAGATCCTCACCTGCAACCGAATCCAGTTCGGTGTCGGTCGCGGCACGGTGCCGCGCGAGGCCCAATCGCTCGGTGGCGTGGTGGCGTCCGGTGACAACGAGATGTCCGCCGAACTGGACCGCATCAACCGCGAGATCTTCGAGGAGTCGATGGAGATCATCAAGGCGGCCTGGACCAACGAGCGCTTCAGCTTCACCGGCAAGCACTTCGTCCTGCCGCCGCCCGGCATCCCCGATCGCGGGTCGACCGTGCAGGACCTGACGCTGATCCCCAAGCCGATCGCACCGATCGAGGTCTGGCAGGCGGTCACCTCTCCTCCGACGCTCGACTACTGCGCCCGCGCGAGGCATTCGGCGGTGATCCCCGGTCGGGGCATCGCCGACACGAAGAAGTGGTGGAACGACTTCGGCGACAAGGCCGCCGCCGCCGGCTGGCACATCGGCCGGAGCGACGCTCGCTGCCTGGCGATCCCGATGCACGTCGGACGCACCAGCGCCGAGGCGCGGGCGGGAGCCCGCAACGCCCACGACGAGTGGATCAAGTTCCTGTCCCCGTACGGCCGGTTCCGGGCGTACCGCATGCCCGACGGCAGCCCCGTCCCGTTCGACTTCAAGCCGACGCTCGAGGATTCGATCGAGCAGGACCAGATGGTCATCGGTTCCCCCGAGGAGTGTGCCGACGTGATCGGCCGCTACCGCGAAGAAGTCGGTGTCGAGCACTTCGTGATGTTCTTCGACATGCCCGGGCTCACCAAGGAGCAGATGGACGAGCAACTCGAGATGACCGCCACCGAGGTCCTGCCGAAACTCGGCGTCACCCTGTCCGGCCCGACGGCCGGACCGGCCGAGTGGGTCCTGCCGGCGTGACGCTGACGACCTACCGGCTGAACCGGCCGGACACCGACCGACTGCTGTTCCTGTTCCACGGCTGGAGCGCCGAACAGCACCACCTCGCCGCGTACGTGCCGCTCGTCGACCCCGACGAACGCTTCACGGCGATCTGCCCTCGGGCGATCCACGACCTGCCCGGCAGCGACGGGGCGTCGTGGTACGACCGGACGGCCGACGGGCCCGACGCCACGTCGTTCCTCCACGCCGTCGACACGGTCGCCGCCTTCGTCGACGCCGAGATGACCGCTGCCGGCACGACCCCCGACCGCTGCGTCGTCGGTGGGTTCTCGCAGGGCGGGTTCATGGCGTTGTCGCTCGCTCTCCGCACCGGCGCCCACCGCTGGGCCGGTGTGTGGGCGATGTGCTGCGCACTCCCCGAGGTGGAAGGCCTCGAACTCGATCCGGCGCCGGGCACCGGCACCCGCGCACTCGTCCAGGTCGGCGAGCGCGACACGATCATCCCGCCCGATCGCGGTCGGGCGGCAGCAGCCGATCTGACTGCCGCCGGGTGGGACGTCACCGTCGCCGGTTACGACATGGGCCACAGCCAGCGCATCGAGATGATGGCCGACGCCCGCACCTGGCTCGCCACCGTGTGACGAGTCGTGACGGGCACGACCCGTCACGGTTCGAGCAGAACCTTGCCGGTCGTCGCTCGGCCCTCGAGGGCCCGGTGGGCGTCGGCGGCGTCGGCGAGGGCGAACCGGGCGCCGATCCGCACGTCGAGGCGCCCGCCCGAGATCCACCCGTACAGGTCGTCGGCCCGGCGCTGCACCTCGGCCTGCGTGGCGACGTGGTGGAACAGGGTCGGTCGGGTGAGGTAGAGCGAACCGTTCGCCGACAGTTCGAGCGGTGACACCGGGTCGACGGGCCCGGAGGCGTTCCCGAACGTGACCATCATCCCGCGGGGTCGCAGCAGGCCGAGGCTCGCCCGGAACACCGACTGGCCGACCCCGTCGTAGACGACGTCGAGCGGTCGGTCCTCTCCGGCGATCTCCCGCACGGCGGCATCGAATTCGACGTCGCGGTACAGGATCACGTGATCGGCGCCGGCGCCGCGAGCGAGATCGGCCTTTTCGGGACCACCGACGGTCGTGAACACCTCGGCACCGAGCAGCTTGGCGATCTGGATCAGCAGCAGGCCGACACCCCCGGCGCCGGCGTGGATCAGGCACCGGTGCCCGGGCCGCAACGGGAACGTGTCGGTCGCGAGGAAGTGCGCCGTCATCCCCTGGAGTGGCAACGCGGCGGCGACGTCGGCAGCGATGCCGTCGGGCACCCTCATCACCGACGACGCGTTCACCGCGACCCGCTCGGCGTACGACCCGGGGTTCGTCGCCCAGGCGACCCGGTCACCGACGGCGAGGTCGGTCACTCCCTCCCCGACGCCGATCACCGTGCCGGCGCCTTCGAGGCCGAGCGTGTACGGCAGCGGCACCGGATACAGCCCGGTGCGCTGATACGTGTCGATGTAGTTCAGTCCGGCGGCGGCGAGATCGACGAGCACCTGACCCGGCCCCGCGGTCGGCTCCGCCACCTCACGCCACTGCAGTACCTCGGCACCGCCCGTCTCGTCGATCTGGATCGCCCACATGGCGACGAGACTATTCGCTGCCGATCAGCCGTAGCTCACGCCGAGGCCGGCCCGGGCGTCGGCGTTCACCCCGTACGGCGGAATCGGATACCGCAGCCCGTTGCGAGCCAGGGCCCGCAGCCCGTCGATCACCTTCGGGAGGAACGACGGCGGGATCGCCATCAGCAACTCGTCCTCCATCACGCCGCCGTAGCGACGCTCGGCGAAGCACGGGATCGACAGGCTCGGCTCGCCGGTGGCGAGCGCCCTCCCCCACGAGTCGGCGCACGACGACTCGCCGACACATCCCCACTCGAGCTTCCGGTAGCCGGTCCACTGCAGGCCGTTGATGAACAGGATCATCTGGGCCGGCGTCGCGTAGATCAGGCAGACGTCGGGCGGGTCGAGGCGGCCGGACGCCAGGGGTGAGGCGACGATCGCTTCGTGGGTCCCGAACGACGGGAGATCCATCGCCGCCTGGTGGGCCGCCGCATCCTCCGGGGTCGCGTACCAGACCCCGGCGTACCGGCGTCCGTCGAGCCACTCGTCGTCACGAGGATGCAGCCCGACCACTGCAGCGCACTGGTCTCCGACGAGATCATCGCGGGTCACACCGACCGTCCAGCCGTTGCGGCACGCCTGACCGATCACCTGATCCATCGTGTGGATCGCACCGGGTCGGCGGATCTTGGGAATCGCCTCCATCTCGGCCACCGTGACGCACCGCTTCAACGCCACCGGCGTCGAACGCAACCGCAGCAGTTCGTTCAGATCGGCGACGACACGCGCCCCGTCGAAACCGATCCGTACCGGGGTGTCTGCACTGGCGTGGCTCATCGCCACACGGTAGGCGAACGACTCC
>JBMUCX010000168.1:0-4773 GCA_049458915.1 Ilumatobacteraceae bacterium | reverse complement strand
GCCGACCGGGCGATGCGGCGACTTCTTCGCCTCGACGACGCCCGCACCGCCACGGCGGCCGACGCCCGCAAGGCGTTCCAGACATCGGTGATGGTCGCCGCCGTTCGCTGCCTGATCATGTACATCCTGCTGCCGTTCGTCGTCCCCGCGATCGGCCTCGCCGCCGGGGTCGGACCGTGGATCGGCCTTCCGATCGCCGTCGCAGCGATCGTCGCCGTCACGATGAGCATCCGCAGGTTCTGGCGAGCCGATCACTCGAAGCGGTGGCACTACACCGCCGTCGGCAGCATCGTGATCGGGTTCATGATCTTCGAGATCGTGCGCGATCTCGTCGAAATCATCGGCTGATCGAGCGTCGCCCACGGGTTCAGGCGTCGAGCGCCGGTTCAGGCATCGAACGCCAGGAAACTCGACCCCTGCGATCGCTCGCCCCGCCCCCGCTCGGGCCCAGCGGACACCGCCCGCCAGAACGCCCGGTAGCTCGGATACTCCAACTCCGGGACGATCCAACCGCTCGCCACCAACTCGTCGTGGAGTCGCGGCAGGTTCGTCCACGGCACCGCCATGTCGGCGTGGTGAGCGAGGTGCCACCCGGTGTGGTACGGCACCATCCAGTATCGGGCGAGCAGTGACTGCCTGACGACGTGCGTCGTCTCCCGACGATCCCGTGACCGGATCATCCCGCCGTGCTCCGCGATCGCCCGGAGCCGGTTCGAGACCTTCCACAGCGTCGACCAGGAGACGATCCAGACGACGTACGCCACGGGTCGACCCGTCGCGACGGCAGCGCTCACCAGCACCAGGTGGAGCCCGAGGATCATGAGCGCCTCGGGTCGCCGCTTGCGGACGGCGTGTCCGAGCACGACGAAGTTCTTGGCGGCGCTCACCCCGGTCGCATCACGGCGCAGCTTGCGGCGCCACGACGCCTTCGAGACCGGATACCCGGCGTACAGCGCCGTGTCGGGCTCGTCCGGTCCCATCTCGTCACGGTGATGCGCCATGTGCGCCCGGCGGTAGGAGAGCATCGCCTGGTACGACGAATAGCCGAGTATCCGTCCAGCGAGATCGTTCGCCGTCCGGTTCGAGAACAGCAATCGGTGCGCCGCCTCGTGACCGAGGATGTTCAAGCACACGTGCCCACGAGTCATCAGCGCGAACGCCAGCAGATACGACCACCAGGTGTGCACGACCGCCGCTGCGATCACCACCCCGTACGACTGCACGACCGTGGATCCGACGGCGACGACGTTGCGGAGGTCGGGGATCCGACGGAGTTCGTCGCGCAACTCCCGCACCGGCATCCCGCGGGCGTTGAACCGGTCGTTCGGCAGCACCTCGGGCAACAGATGGTCGCCCGGCACCATCGACGGGGCCCCACCCGGGCCCGTTCGAGCCGCCGATCCGGTGTCGGTCGTCATCGTCCCACCGTACCCCACGACGTGCTCGACGCCGACCGGTTCGACCCGCCAGGACGATTCTGTTTTGCCCCGGGCTCGCGATGGTGCATGATGGAGGGGTCGCCGCCGGGGAACGGCGGTGCCGCCAACCAGACCGCGTCATCTCGAACAGGCGTCATCTCGAACAGTTCGTCGAGGCAGGTCGTCCAGACATCACTACCTGACAAACACATCCTGACAGGGGGGTCACCGTGGAGATCAGTGTCACCGTCAATGGCGTCACGCACACCGGCGAGGTCGAACCGCGCACGTTGCTCGTGCAGTTCATCCGTGAGCACGTCGGGCTGACCGGCACCAACATCGGCTGCGACACGTCGTCGTGCGGCGCTTGCAGCTTGCACCTCGACGGCGAGGCCGTGAAGAGCTGCACCGTGCTCGCCGTCCAGGCCGACGGCCACGACGTCACCACGATCGAAGGCATGGCCGGCGCCGACGGCACGCTGCACCCGATGCAGCAGGCGTTCATGGACAACCACGGCCTCCAGTGCGGCTACTGCACGCCCGGCATGGTGATGGCCGCGACCAGCCTGTTGAAGGAGAACCCGAACCCGACCGAGGACGACGTCCGACTCGGGCTCGAGGGCAACCTGTGCCGGTGCACCGGCTACCACAACATCGTCCAGGCCGTCCTCGCGGCCGCCAAGTGACCAGCGCGAGCCGACAAGGAGCACCACGATGATCCCAGCAGCGTTCGAGTACGTCCGGGCCGGTTCCGCCGAAGAGGCGATCGCCCTGATCGGCGAGCACGGTGACGAGGCCAAGTTCCTCGCCGGCGGGCACAGCCTGATCCCACTCATGAAACTCCGACTCGCCCAGCCAACCGTCCTCGTCGACATCGGCCGGGTCAGCGACCTGTCGTACATCCGCGACGCCGGCGACCACGTCGCGATCGGCGCCCTGACCCGGCACATGGACGTCGAGAACAGCGCCCTGTTGCGTGCCGAGGTCCCGTTGTTGGCCCACGCCGCCCACCACGTCGGCGATCCGCAGGTGCGTCACCGCGGCACGATCGGTGGCACCATCGCCCACGCCGACTCGGCGTCCGACCTACCGGCGACCACGCTGGCACTCGGGGCGACCTACGTCGCCCAGGGCCCGAACGGCACCCGGGAGATCGCCGCCACCGACTTCTACCAGGGCTTCCTGACGACTGCGCTCGAACCCGACGAGATGCTCACCGAGATCCGCGTCCCGAAGATGGGCGGTGCCGGATGGAGCTTCCAGAAGTTCAACCGCCGCGCCCAGGACTGGGCGATCGTCGGCGTCGCCGCCTGGCGCCGCAACGGCGACTCGGGCGTGGCCCTCGTCAACATGGGGTCGACCCCGATCCTGGCGACGAGCGTGTCGACCGCACTCGCCGGCGGCGCATCGATCGAGGACGCAGCGGCCCAGGCCGCTGCCGAAGCCGATCCGCAGGCCGACCTCAATGCGAGCGTCGACTACCGGACGCACCTCGCCAAGGTGCTCGTGAAGCGGGCCCTCACCGAAGCGTCGAACTGATCAGGTCGGTCCCGGGCCGAACGACGGCCCGGGATGCCGATCGGCCGGGTGGCCCCCGGCCTACACTCACCTGCAACCACGACGCAGGTGACCCATGTCCTACGACCCGAACGAGTTCGATCAGCGTCACCTCGACGCGATCGCCGACGCCGACCAGTACCCGTACTGGTACGAAGACGTCGACGAACCCGATTCGAACCCGACACTCGTCCGGACGGAGAGTTGCGACCTGTGCGTCGTCGGTGGTGGGTACACCGGCCTCTGGACGGCCCTCATCGCCAAGGAGCGCGACCCGTCGCGTGACGTCATCCTGATCGACGCCTCGGAGTGCGGTTCCGCCGCCTCGGGCCGCAACGGCGGGTTCATGGACGCCAGCCTGACCCACGGGATCGGAAACGCCCTGGCCCGGTGGCCGGACGAGGTGGAGGTCCTGGAGGAGTTGGGGCTGCGCAACCTCAACGAGATCGAGGCATCGATCCGCAAGTACCGGATCGACTGCGACTTCGAGCGAACCGGGGTCATCGAGGTCGCCAACACGACGCACCCGCCGTCGTACCTCCAGGAGGTTCGATCCGAGTTCGAACTCATGCAGCGACTCGGACACGACGTCGAGTGGCTCGATGCCGACGCGATGCAGGCGCAGGTCCGCTCCCCGATCTACACCGGCGGACTGTGGGACAAGAACGGCTGCGCGATCGTCGATCCGGCCCGACTCGTCTGGGGTCTCAAGCGCGCCGCCGAATCGCTCGGCGTACGGATCTACGAGGACACGAAGGCCGTCGAGTTGAAGCGGGACGGCATCGGTGTGATGGTGACGACGCCACTCGGCGCGATCCGTGCGGGCAAGGTGGCGCTCGCCACGAACGCCTTCAAGCCGCTCCTGAAGCGGCTCGGCAGTTACATCGCTCCGGTCTACGACTACTGCATGGTGACCGAACCGCTCACGGACGAACAGCTCGCCTCGATCGGCTGGGCGAACCGCCAGGGCCTCTCGGACCTCGCGAACCAGTTCCACTACAGCCGGCTCACCGAGGACAACCGGATCCTCTGGGGCGGCTACGACGCCGTGTACTTCTGGGGTGGCAAGGTCTCGTCGGAACTCGAGAGCCGCCCCGAGACCTGGGCCAAGCTGAGCACCCACTTCTTCGAGACGTTCCCGCAGCTCGAGGGCATCCGGTTCACCCACATGTGGGGCGGCGTGATCGACACGTCGAGTCGGTTCTCGGTGTTCTGGGGACGAGCGATGGGTGGCCGCGTCGCCTACGCACTCGGCTACACCGGGCTCGGCGTCGCGGCTTCGCGATTCGGCGCCTCGGTGATGCTCGACCTGCTGCACGGTCGCAACTCGATCGCCGTGCGGACCCAGTTCGTGCAGAGCAAGCCGCTGCCGTTCCCGCCCGAGCCGTTCCGGTTCGTCGGCATCCAGGCGACTCGGTGGTCGCTCGACCGGGAGGACAAGACCGGTCGCCGCAACCTGTGGCTCCGCGGCCTCGACCGCATGGGTCTCGGCTTCGACAGCTGACCCTCCCCGCCCCCAGCCCCACCCCGCCCACTTTGTGGCAGCGATCCTGCCCGCTCGGCGCAGATCTGCTGCCACGGACTCCCCGCCCGAATTTTGTGGCAGCGATCCTGCGCGAATTTGGCATGATCGCTGCCACAGAATTCCGAGGTCGGCCGTTGCCGGGCCCTGCACCGCTCGACCACACACCGAATTTTGTGGCAGCGATCCTGCGAAAATTTGGCATGATCGCTGCCACATAATTCGGGTGACCGCTTCGCGGCAGCAACTCTGTGCTCTCCACCAAGATCTGCTGTC
>JBMUCX010000167.1:0-4792 GCA_049458915.1 Ilumatobacteraceae bacterium | reverse complement strand
CGGCGGCGAAGAAGTCGGCGGCGAAGCAACCAGCGGCGAAGAAACCGGCAGCCAAGCGGTAGGACTCCGCAGCGAGTCAGGCCCCGCCCGGCGGCACGAACGGGAGCGGCGTGATCCGTCCCGCCAACTCCGTCCCGCGGACGTCGACGACGACGTCGGCGCCGACCTCGAGCGAAGGTGGAACGAAGCCCAGCGCGATGCCGTGTCCGAGACTCGGCGAATAGTTGCCGGATGTCACCCGGCCGACGACCCGACCGGCGTGCACGATGTCGCAGCCCGCTCGCGGCGGTCGGCGTCCTTCGGTGGCGATGCCACGAAGTCGACGTTCGATTCCTCGTGCTCGCTCTGCGAGGAGTGGGTCGCGGCCACGGAACGTCGGCTTGTCGAAGGCCACGACCCAATCGAGGCCGGCTTGCAGCGGGGAGATGCCCGGGCCGAGTTCGTGCCCGTGCAGTGGCAGTCCGGCTTCGAGGCGGAGCGTGTCACGCGCTCCGAGGCCGGCGGGTCGGACTCCGACGTCGACGAGGGCGAGCCAGAGTTCGGTCGCGGCACCAGCGGGCAGGCTGATCTCCACGCCGCGCTCGCCCGTGTACCCGGTGCCGGCGATGATCCCGTCGACTCCCCGCCAGGACCACCGGCAGACATCGAATCGACCGACGCGAAGTGCGGCGGGTACGACGTTCGCGACGAGTTCGATCGATGCCGGGCCCTGCACGGCGATGACCGCACGCTCGGAGGTCACGTCGTCTCCCCCGAGTGCGGCCAGCACGCGGTCGGTGTTGGAGGCATTCGGCATCACGTCGATGGTCTCGGTCTCGCCCGGGTGCCACCACAAGATGATGTCGTCGGCGACCGAGCCGTCGTCGTCGAGCAGGTGCGTGTACTGGGCGCGCCCGGGGCCGATCCGGTCGAGATCGTTGGTCAGGGTCGACTGGATCCGTTCGCGGGCATGCGGGCCGACGAGTCGAACCGTCCCCAAGTGGGACACGTCGAACATCGCTGCCGACCTCCGGCACGCATGATGTTCGTCGACCGTGCTCCCGTGATCGAGCGGCATGTCCCATCCGCCGAACGGCACCAGACGCGCGCCGGTGCGGCGGTGGAGATCGTCGAGGGGAGATCGCCGCATGCCGTCGATCAACGCAAGTTCGCCACCTTGCGGACCGAGTCGGTGCTGCCGACCGACGGGGTCTGGGGAAGCAGTTGGGCGTCGACTTCGTGCTTGACCCCGGCGAGTGACAGGACGTTGAGCACGCCCTGACCGCGTTTGAGGACGTCGATCAACTCATCGCCCTGGGCGAGCACCACCGAACTCCCGTTGATCACGAGGTGGGCCGAAGCGATGTCCTCGTGGACGTGATCGCGTAGGAAGTGGAACACCTCACGAACGGATTCGAGCTTGATGCCGGCGTCGAGCAGCGTCTTGATCACCCGGAGTTCGAGCAGATCCTTGTAGCTGTACCGTCGGCGACTCCCGCTCCCCGTGGCATCGGACAGCGACGGTCGGATGAGGTCCGTCCTGGCCCAGTAATCGAGTTGCCGGTAGCTGATCCCCACGAGTTTGGCGGCCGTGGTGCCGCTGAACCCCTCGTCTGCCTCGACGGCAGCAGCGGCATCACCTGGCGTGGACGGGTCCACCGTGGTCGTTTCCATCATGACTCCGATCTCGGCGGCGACTTCGGACCGCGTGGGTGACCGTGCGTTCGACGGTCGTAACTACAGGGCTGTGAGCGTAGGACGCCGCGCGCGCGACGTCAACAGCAGGAGGCGGACCTCGCCGGTTGCCGAGGCGCAGCTCAGGAGGCGAAATCCTCGGGACTCACCCGATCGATGAAGTCCTTGAACTCGTCGATGATCTCCGCATCGTCGTCCTCGGGTGGCTGGCCCACTTCGTCGAGGAGTTGGTCGTCGGCGAAGATCGTGACGCCCGCTCGCACGGCCACCGCGATGGCGTCCGAGGGACGACAGTCGATCTCCACCTCGTCGCCGTCGACGGTGAGTGACAGCCGGGCGTAGTAGGTGTGATCACGGACCTCGGTGATCACGACGTGTTCGAGTTCGACCTCGAGTTGGTCGATGACCGACACCAGGAGATCATGGGTGAGCGGTCGCGGAGGAAGGTGCCCTTCGAGGGCGTCGTGGATCGAGGTCGCCTCGGGAAGACCGATGTAGATCGGCAGCAGCCGGCGATCGTCGAGCCGGGACCTGAGGAGCACCATCGGTGTGTTCGCCGGGATCTCGACCCGGACTCCGAGCAACTCCATCGGTGTCACGCCGTCGATGGTAGTCCGCTCACCCGCCCAAGTGTCGGCGGAGCGCCTGCTGGACGAGCGCAGTGCGGAGTTCGCTGCCGACCCGATCGAGCTGCCGGAGTTGATCCACCGCCTCGGCCCGGGCTTCGGGATTGCGCTGACGGAACTTGGGCTGCACGACTTGCTCGAACAGCGAAGCTTCCCGTTCCGCCGCGTTCCGGAGGAATCGGAGGTGCCGCGCATCGATCCCACGCCGGAGGAACTCGACGGCCGGTCTCGCCACCGCGACGGCATCGTGGTCGTACGTGTGCTCGCGTCCGTTCGAACCGGTGCGGACGATCCCGAACTCCTCGAGACGGTCGAGTTCGTCGTCGGACAGGCCGACCAGCTGGCAGAACTCGGCGCGGTCGAGCACGACGTTGGGGAGGAGGCGAGCTCGGGCGGGTTCATCGTGCTCCGGCCGGGTCGGACCGGGACGATCGGGCGAGGTACCGCGCGATGCCGGATGGATCGCAATGGCGGAACTCGGCACATCGGCGGGTGTGGCGTCCTGCGGATCGGCCGTCAGGTCGGTGCGCTCACCGTCGCCCCACAGGTGTTCGCCGGTGGGGTCGATCTCGCCCGTTTCGAGCCGATCCTTGATGACCCGCAGCGGGAGGTAGTTGCGACGTTGCTCGGTGAGGATGACGCGGAGGAGATCGACGTCGGAGTCGTAGAACTTGCGGTAGCCGGAGGGTGTCCGTTCGGGTGAGATCAGCCCTTGGCTCTCCAGGAACCGGATTTTCGAGATGGTGACGTCCGGGAACTCCTCGAGGAGGAGACCGAGCACCTCTCCGATCGACAGGAAATCCTGTTCGTGCGCGTCAGCCATCGGTCCGCTCGAAGAACACCAGCCGGAACTTGCCGATCTGGAGCTCGTCGCCGTGGCGGATCGCGGTCCGCTCGATCCGCTCCTGGTTGACGTACGTCCCGTTGAGGGAGCCGGCGTCGGTGACGATGTAGCCCTCGTCGGTGCGCATGACCTCGGCATGGCGGCGGGAGACGGTGATGTCGTCGAGTGAGATCTCACTGTCGGGATGGCGTCCGAGCCGCGTGACCTCCGCGTCGAGTTGGAACCGTGATCCGGTCTGCGCACCGGACCGAACGATCAGGACGCCGGCCGTACGAGGCAGCTCGCCGACGGGGACGGCGAGGTCGTCCTGAGGGCCGCTCGCGTCCTGCAGGGGGTCGACGGCCGTGAACGTGATCGTTCGATCGTCGAGCACGTCGAGCGGCGAGCCGCAACTCGAACAGAAGTTGCTCCCCGGCGGATTGCGGTGGCCGCACTGATTGCAGAACACGTAGGTCGACACGATGTTCAACTCCCGATCAGCGCCCGGTACGCCGCGGCGTCGAGCAGGTCGTCCAGTTCGGTCGGATCGGACATGGTGATCTCGCAGAGCCAACCCTCGCCGTACGGGTCGTCGTTCAAGAGTTGGGGCTGGTCGGCGAGCGAAGGATTCACACTCGAGACGATGCCGCTGACCGGGGCGTACATCTCGGACACCGATTTCGTCGACTCGAGTTCACCCACGCTCTGGCTGGCGGTCACCGACGAACCGACGGCCGGGAGATCGACGAAGACGACGTCGCCGAGCGAATCCTGGGCGAAGTCGGTGATGCCGATCCGGACCGTCCCCGTGTCGTCGATCGGCCGCGCCCACTCGTGTTCGGACGAGTACCGCAGGTCATCCGGCACGTGCATGTCGCCCACCGTATCAGCGTCGCCCGGCACGAAGCCCGTTCCGGATGTCCGGTACGTAGGCGATCGCCGTGTAGTAGCTCAACACGAGACCAGGGATCCCGAAGCACCAGGCGGCGACCTCGAACCAGGCGGCGATCGGGATGCTCGATTCGGCCATCAGGAATCCGGGAACGGCGAACATCAGGAGGAACGTCGCCGTTTTGCCCCACCACGTCACGTCGAACCGCTCCATGCCGAACGCCAGCGTGGCGACGGCGATGGTGCCGCCGACGAGGACCTCCCGAGCGAGGACCGCGACAGCGAACCACAGCGGGATCGCATCGTTCACGATGATCGCCACGATCCCGACCACGAACAGCAATCGGTCGACGGTCGGGTCGAACTTCTTGCCGAATTCGCTGGTTTGTCCGAGGCGTCGAGCGAGATGACCATCGACCCAATCGGTTGCACCGAGTGTCCCGAGCAGCCAGGCGGCGGCCTGCCGTGACGGCAATCCGAACAGCAACCAGACGAACAGCGGGAGGCACGCCAGTCGAATCAGTGTGACGAGGTTGGGCACGGTCCAGAGCGTGTCGACGGTGTCCGAGCCGTCATGCTCCGTCGACGCCCCCGAAGATCGCTGCACGATCGAAGAGTAGATCGGCGGACAGTACATTGACATCATGCCGACCGTCTTCACCCGGATCATCGAGGGCGATCTGCCCGGCACCTTCGTCTGGCGTGACGACCGGTGTGTCGCATTCCTGTCGATCAACCCGATGGCCCACGGCCACACCCTGATCGTTCCGATCGACGA
>JBMUCX010000166.1:0-4835 GCA_049458915.1 Ilumatobacteraceae bacterium | reverse complement strand
AGTCTCTGCTGGCCTGGTACATCTACTTCGGTTCGCTCGCCGAGTGATCAGTCGGTCGGGCCGACCGGGCGAAGCTGCCCGATCACCGCTCCGCCGTCGATCACGAACTCGTGCCCCGTGGAGTAGGTCGCATCGCGCACCACGAACAGCAGCATGTCGGTGACCTCCGATGGTTCGCCGACCCGGGCGATCGGCTGCGAGCGGGACAACTCGTCCGCATCGAGGCCGTCGATCATCGGGGTCCGGATCGGGCCGGGATGGATGGAATTGACCCGGATCCCGTCTCGTGCGAGCTCGAGTGCCGCCGCCTTCGTCAGGCCCCGAACACCCCATTTGCTCGCGACGTAGGCGCCGAGGTTGGCGTATCCCTGGAGGCCGGCGGTCGACGAAATGTTCACGATCGAACCACCGCCGGCCCGGCGCATCGATGGCACGACTGCATGGATCCCCCGCCAGACCCCTGTCAGGTTGATGTCGATCGTCCGTTGCCACGTCGCCGGATCCATCTCCGCGATCGGACCGAACGACACGATTCCGGCATTGTTGACGAGCACGCCGATCGGGCCCCAGCGTCGTTCGGTCTCATCGACCATCGCCGCCCAGTCGTCGCCATCGGTCACGTCGAGATGCCGGTAGACGACGCTGTCGCCGAGTTCGGACGCCAGCACCGCCCCGTCGGCATCGAGCACGTCGGTCGCCACCACCCGGGCGCCGGCTCCGACCAGGCCGCGCACGTGCTCCGCCCCCATGCCGCGCGCGGCACCGGTGACGACGGCGACGACTCCGTCCAACGACATACCCATGATCCGCCTCCTCGTCCGGCGCGCCGATCGCGCCACCGCCATCGTCGCACGCTTCGATCGTCCTCACCATGGCACTTCGTCCCGTTGCTCCCCGGGACGTCGAGGTGTACGGGCGTGCCAGAATGACCGCCGGTGCTCAAATCGCTCGGTGTGACCGTGACCCAGGTGGTGCAGCGGATCGGAGGCGACGACGAGCGTCGTCGCCTCTCGATCGACCAGCGTGCTGAACTCTCGGCTCGGCGTGCCGAGCGACGGCGTCGCACGAAGACCGTCGCCACCTTGTCGTCGGTGTTCGTCGTGATGGTCGCAGTGTTCTCGGCGTCATTCCACGAGATCATGGCGAGTGAGGGTCGGACCTATTCGTGGCCGACGAGCGTCTATTGGACGCTGACCACCATGACCACGCTCGGATTCGGTGACATCACGTTCGAGTCGGACGCCGGGCGGATCTTCTCCATCGTGGTGCTCCTGTCGGGGTCGACCTTCCTGCTCGTCATGCTGCCGTTCGCGTTCATCCAGTTCGTCTTCGTGCCGTGGATGAACGAGCGCGATCGCCGGCGCGCGCCGCGGACCCTCCCCTCGTCGGTGTGCGATCACCTCATCCTCACGGCGTACGGGCCGGTCGAGTCGGCACTCGTCGATCGGGCCGAGCAGGCGAAGGTGCCCTATGTCGTCCTGGTCGAAGACATCGATCTCGCCGGACGGATCCACGACGAGGGTCGACGGGTGGTCGTCGGTCCACTCGACGATCCGGCGACGTACCGGAACGCCCAGGTCGATCGTGCCGCGGTGGTCGTCGCCACCAGGTCCGACCCGGGGAACACCAACATCGCCTTCACCGTCCGTGAGATCGCGCCCGATGTGGAGATCCTGGCGACCGCCAATGCGGCAGCGTCGATCGACATCCTCGAGATCGCCGGTGCGGACCACGTCCTGCAGCTCGGCGAAATCCTCGGATCGGCGATGGCGGCACGGACGCTCGGCGTGGGCGGGACCAGTCATGTGATCGGGTCGTTCGCGGGGCTGAGGATCGCGGAGGCCGGACTCGTCGGGACGACGATGGTGGGCCGATCACTCCGCGACATGGCGGTACGCGCTCGCCTCGGTGTCGGGATCATCGGGGTCTGGGACCGCGGCGAGTTCTCGCCGGCCGCAGGGGACACCGTGCTCACCGAGTCGATGGTCCTGCTCCTCGCCGCGACCGATGACCAACTCGCCGAGTTCGATGCTGCGTACGCCGTCGATCGCAACAGCGCACATCACGCGATCATCATCGGTGGTGGTCGCGTCGGTCGGGCGGCCGGAGCGGCGCTCGCTCGCGATGGTGTGCCGTTCGCGATCGTCGAGCAACTCGAGGAGCGCCGCCGTCCGGGTGCCACCTACGTGATCGGTGACGCCGCCGATCGGCAGGTGCTCGACCGAGCGGGAATCGCAGATGCCGGTGCGGTGCTGATCACCACTCACGACGACGACGTGAACGTGTACCTGACTCGTTACTGCCGGGGACTTCGACCCGACATCCGGATCGTGTCCCGGTCGCGGCTCGATCGGAACGTCACGACGCTCTACCGGGCCGGCGCGGATGCCGTGCTCTCGTATGCCGGGACCGGTTCGGCGGCCATCTGGAACCTCTTCCGCGGCGACGAGACGTTGCTGGTCGCCCAGGGCCTGCACGTCTTCAGGTCGCCGGTCCCTCGCTCGTTGGTCGGCCGGTCGCTCGCCGACGTGCACCTTCCGCGTCGGACCGGTTGCACCGTGGTCGCGATCGACCACGGTGGTCGGGTCGAAGCGAATCCCGACGCACAGCGCCCACTCCCCGATGGTGGTGAACTCGTCCTGGTCGGCACCGACGTCGCCGAGGCCCGCTTCAACAGCGAATATCCCGTCGCCCGTCGGCGACTGCGTCGCTCGGCCGTCGGCGGCTGACCGGGGTCAGCCGAGCACCGATGCGATCCGGGTGAGGGCGTCGTCGATCTCGTCGGACGTGGTCGCCCAGTTCGTGACCAGCCGCAGGCGGCCCGGACCCATGCGATAGAAGAGCAGTCCGGCCTGTTCCAACCGGGTGATCCGGTCGTCCGGGAGTTCGACGAACAGCATGTTCACGTCGGGTCGGTTCACGAGCGTCACACCGAGGGCAGCGAGTCCCTCGGCCAGTTGCTGCATCCGATCGTTGGCGTTGCCGGCGAGTCGTAACCAGAGGTCGTCGCCGAGATGGGCGAGCAGTTGAGCGGAGAGGAAGCGCATCTTCGAGGTCACGTGACCGGCGCGTTTGGTCCGGTAGTGCAACTCCGCCGCGACCGTCGGATCGAACACCACGATCGCCTCGGCGGTCGCTCCACCGTTCTTGGTCGATCCGAGTGACACCACCTCGACCCCCGCCTTCCAGGTCATCTCTGCCGGCGAGCATCCGAGATGCACCACGGCGTTCGCGAAGCGGGCACCGTCGAGGTGGACCTTCATGTTCCGCTCCCGGGCGATCGTCGTGAGTTCCCGGAGTTCGTCGAGCGGATAGACCGTCCCGAAGTCGGTCGGCTGCGTGAACGACAGTACGGTCGGCTGCGACTGGTGGTTGTCGCCCCACCGAGCCGATGCCAGGGTCGAGCGGAGGGCCTCCGGCGACATCCGGTGGTCGGGACCTGCGACCCCCTTCATCACGGCACCCGCGCTCAGGTGAGAGGTGGCCCCTCCCTCGTTGACCATGATGTGAGCGGTCTCGTGGCAGAGCACTGCGCCCCACGGCGGGCACATCGCCGCCAACGAGAGGGCGTTCGCGGCGGTGCCGCTCGTGACGGGAAAGACCTCGGCGCCGTCGTGTTCGAACAGCGATCGGACGTGGTCGCGCAGTTGGGCGGTGATGGCGTCGGCGCCATAGGCGATGGTGGTACCGGTGTTCGCCCGTTCCATCGCCGCGATGATCTCGGGGGCGATCGGGGCGGAGTTGTCGCTGCGGAATTCGATCGGTGCTGGACCGACGGTCCCGGTGGGGAGTACTGCGTGGTGGGTCATGTCGTCGTCGTTCCGGTCGTTCAGTGTCGGGTTGCGCGTTCGAAAGCGGCGATCGACGCGAGTACCACCATGGCGACCGTTGACGCGAGCCCGATGACGGTGACACCGTGCAGCGTGGCGTCGGTCGTGCCGGGGTTCCGGAAGCCGGGACCGACCGGTGAGTTGCCGAGTTCGAAGAGCGTGCTCGCGCCGAGCCAGACCGAGGGCAACGCAGCACCGGCTGCGACCCCGATTCCCCATCGTCGAACCGAGAGGAATCCGACGATCCCCCCGACGGCGAGCAGACCGAGTTGCACGAGTCGCATGGCCACGAGCATGGCCGGGGATTCACCGGGCCGGTCGATCACGAACCAGTTGTCGCTGAGGACGGCCGGGCTCTCCGGCAGGAGTGGTCCTACCGCCGCCACCGACACGGCGAGCGCCCCGAGGGCGGCCGTCCAGGGGTCGAGTCCACCGAACCGGTCGCCCAGCGCGTCGTTCGTCGATGCGAAGAACGCGATGACGCCGACTGCGCCGGCCGTGACCAGGAGCCAATAGCCGAGCGCCTTCGTGATCGTGAGGGTGAACGCGACCTCGGAGGGAATGGCCGCGAAGTCCTGCGCCGCTTCCATGGGAACGTGCGCGAAACCGATCGTGAGCGCCGCGACTCCGGCCGCTGCGAGTCCGCCGCCGCCGACCAGGCCGGCACCCCATCGAAGCCCGAACGACGCTGCGGTGGCACCGAGGACCATGGTGATCGCAGCGACGACCCCGGCGACCGACAGGTTGCTGCCGAAGTCGTCGGCGATCCACGTGCCGAGTCGGAACCCGACGGGGGCGTCGGCCGGGACGGTGAGCGGGATGTCGGCGACGACCTCGACGACGGTCGCGAACATGGCCACCAGGAGCACGAGGCCGCCGATCACCCCGAGCGCAGCCGTCGGCGTGAGCCGCAGGCTCCGACGGCCGGAGGTTCGCATGCGGGCCGGCCGCAACTCGGTGGTGACCGGACCGGTCGGGATCAGGCCGGTCGGGATCGCATCGGTC
>JBMUCX010000165.1:0-4880 GCA_049458915.1 Ilumatobacteraceae bacterium | reverse complement strand
TCGCTGCTCCCCGCACTCGACGGCATCCTGCCCGACACGGCCGATGCCGTGGTCGTCGACGGAGTTCCCGTCTCGTGGGAGCAACTCGCCGGGCGTGCCGACACCCTCGCCGCACGACTGGCCGGTGCTCCGGCCGCCGCACTGTGCGGCACCTCGACGCTCGACACGGTGATCGGTGTGGTGGCCGGACTCCGGGCCGGGGTACCGGTCGTGCCGGTGCCGGCCGATGCCGGACCGATGGAGCGCGAGCACATCCTGCGGGACTCGGGCGCGGCGCTGATGATCGGCGATCCGGACTGGCCCGAGGTCGACCTGGAACGGATCCCGGTCCCGACCGTGGGAGTGGCGACGGGGTGGAGCGATGTCTCCGACGAGTCACCGGCGCTGATCATGTACACCTCCGGCACCACCGGACTCCCCAAGGGCGCGGTGATCCCGCGTCGGGCGATCGCCGCCGGCCTCGACGGACTCGCCGACGCCTGGGGGTGGACCCCCGACGACCGACTCGTCCACGGACTGCCCCTGTTCCACGTCCACGGACTGATCCTCGGTGTTCTCGGCCCGCTCCGGGTCGGCTCACGACTGACCCACACCGGCCGACCGTTGCCGGAACGGTACGCAGCGGCGCCGGGGTCGATGTACTTCGGTGTGCCCACCGTCTGGAGCCGCCTGGTCGCCGAACCGGGCCACGCCGCTGCACTCTCGGGCGCGCGCCTCCTCGTGTCGGGGAGTGCCGCGCTCCCGGTCCCCGTGTTCGATCGACTCCGCGGCCTCACCGGTCAGGTCCCGGTCGAGCGCTACGGGATGACCGAGACGCTGATCACCCTGTCGACCCGCCACGACGGCGAGCGGCGCCCGGGTTGGGTGGGGACCCCGATCGCAGGCGTCGAGACGCGACTCCGGGACGACACGGGTGCCGCGGTCGCTCACGACGGCGAGACGATCGGCGGACTGGAGGTGCGCGGCGAGACGCTGTTCTCGGGCTATCTGAACCTGCCCGACACGACGGCGGAGTCGATGACCGACGACGGTTGGTTCGTGACCGGCGACGCCGTCGTGATCGACCCGGGAGGGTTCCATCGGATCGTCGGCCGGGCATCGATCGACATCATCAAGACCGGCGGGTACAAGGTCGGTGCCGGCGAGGTGGAGACGGCGCTGCTGTCACATCCGTCCGTCACCGAGGTGGCCGTCGTCGGAATGCCGGACGACGATCTCGGGGAGCGGATCGTGGCGTTCGTGGTCGGCGATTCGGCCGACCCCGGCACGTTGATCGACCATGTCGCCGACGGACTGTCGGTGCACAAGCGTCCTCGTGAGGTGCGAGTCGTGTCGGCACTCCCACGCAACGCCATGGGCAAGGTGCAGAAGCGGCAGTTGCGCGACGGCTAGCGACTGCTGATCTCGAAGTCGTCGAGGTCGACGTCGTGGGTCATCTCCCAGTACTCGAGCAGGCTCCATGGTGTGGCCAACACGACTCGTCCCTTCGAGTTCCGGTAGTACGTCGACACACCCGGGTGGGTCCAGATCATCTGGCCGTGGCGTTCGTCGACCGCATGGACGTACTCGTCGTGGACCGACTCCTTGACGGCCAGCGCAGCGAGGTCCTGTTCGATCATCGTCACGATCGCGTCGCAGACGTACCGCACCTGACTCTCGGCTTGGAAGATCGCGCTGCCGCCGTGCCCGAGTCCGGTGCTCGGACCCAACATGACGAACAGGTTCGGGAAGTGGGGGATCGTGATCCCGAGATGCGCGGTGGCGTCGTCGTCGTCCCACAGGTCGTCGAGCGTCCGACCGCCGCGTCCGACGAGGTTCAGCACGCGGACGCTCTCGTTCACCTCGAACCCGGTCGACAGCACGACGACGTCGACGTCGATCTCCGACTCGGAACCATCAGGTGCCGCCACCACGATTCCGGAGGCCTCGAGTCGTCGGAGCGATCCCGGAACGAGGGACACGTTCGGGCGACGGAGCATCCGGTACCAACCGTTGTCGAGCAGGATCCGCTTGCCGTACGGCGGATAGGAGGGAATGCAGTGCTCGAGCAGGTCCGTCCGGTCGCCGAGTTCGGCGACGACGTGGTCGTGCATCTCGACCCGGTGTCGCTCGTTCACCCGGTTCAACGAGCGCTCCGGATGTGGCCAATCCGGGTCGCGGCGGAGGTGGGGGAGCAGGCCGTCGCCGTACCGCCAGAGCATCGTGAACCGGAACCACTCGGCGTAGAACGGCACGTGTTCGAGGAGCCATTGGGCGCCCGGCGTGATCGGGTCGTGGAATCGTGGGATCGGGCGGGCCCACTGCGGCGTGCGCTGGACGATCGTGAGGTGGCCGACGACGGGCGCGATCTCCGGCGCGATCTGCATCGCCGACGCCCCGGTGCCGACGATCGCCACGCGCTGTCCCGAGATGTCGGCGTCGACGGGCCATCGGGTCGTGTGGAACACCTCTCCGTCGAACGAGTCCAGGCCGTCGGCGTCGGGCAGCTTCGCACGACCGAACGGGCCGATCGCGGCGACGAGGTGGTGGGCGACGAGGTGATCCGTGTCGACCGAGCCATCGGGTCGACGAATCCGGAGGTCGAGTCGCCACGTGTGCTCGTCGTCGTTCCACTCGCCACCGATGACTTCGGTCGACAAGCGGATGCGGTCGCGGATCCCGAACTCGTCCGCGCTGCGACGGAGGTAGTCGAACAGTTCGGGCTGCGGTGAAAAGTTCCTGGACCAGCGATAGCGGGAGCCGGTCGAATAGGAGTAGGCGTGGTTCGGGGTGTCGACGGCTGCTCCCGGGTACACGTTGTCTCGCCACGTTCCGCCGACCTCGTCCGCCCGCTCGACGATCGTGAACGGCACGCCGAGGTCGGCGAGCCGTTTGCCGAGGATGATCCCCGTGGCGCCGGCCCCGATGATGACGGTGTGCGTCCGGATCGAGTCGGGGCGACCGGTGCGCCAGCGAACGGATCGATCGACGAGTCCGAGGTCCTCCCGGAACATCGGCGCGTACCGGGCATCGATCCGGTCGGCCGTGCACCATCGCATCATCTCGGCCATCAATTCGTCGCCGGGGTCGACGATCGCCGGATCGACCGGGCCGCTCGTGAGGACGTCGACGGCAGCCGCTCGGATCTCCGCGGCGACGTCGTCGGGGAGTCCCGCCTGCTCGTCCGCGATCAATCGGACGTCGCGAGCCGGCTGATACGGAGCCGACAACCAGCGGCGGTCGCCCGTGATCTGGAACAGGCACATCAGCACGACCCGGAGGTCGGCGTCGGCGAGCGCTCCGACGAGTTCGTCTCGGTCCAGGGCGGTGGGGGTGGTGATCGGCATCTCGGGGCGAGCGTACGTGCGCCGTACCGGGCGAATCGTGCCGGACGGTTACGGTGACGCACGTGGAGGGGGATGCCGCCGTGCCGATCGGAGCGGTCGTCGAGGCCTACCAGGGTGAGGTGTTCGGCCTCGCGATGTACCGGATCGTCGCCGACGCCCAAACCGATCCGTGGCGACGGTGGCAGTGGGAGTGCATGTACCGACTCGAAGCCGAACTGCACGACGAACTCGCCTGGGTGCTCCGGCGACTCGGCGTCGAGCCGGTACCCGACGAGCGCGAGGCCTCGGCCGGGCGTGCCGAAGCCGAGCGGATCATCGGACTCGCATGGCCGGAGTTCCTCGACGAGTTCGCCGTCGATCTGCCAGGACTCGTCGCCGACTACACGGCGCTCGCGGAGGCACCGGGCTTCGCCGCCGAGGATCGTGCGGTACTGAGACGGGTGGCCCTCCACGAGGTCGCGGCCCTCGACTACTGCGACGCAGAGCGCGAGGGCACCGACCCGGAACGGAGCATCGCCGGTGTGGTCGAACTGCTCCGTGAGGTGCCGGAGCGCCCGAACCGGTGACGACGATGCGCATCGTCGTGGCCGGAGCCGGCTCGCTCGGATCAGCGATGGGGGGCGCGCTGGCGCTGGCGGGCCACGACGTCACCCTGGTGTCGAGGAACACGGCGCACATCGATGCCGTCAGGCGTTCGGGCCTCGTGCTCGACGACGGAGCGACCCGGTCCGTCGTGCCGGTGCATGCAGCGGTCGACTACGACCACCTCCCGGTCGCCGACCTCGTCGTCGTCCTCGTGAAGTCGTTCGACACCGAGCGAGCGGCCCGGGCCGCCACACCGGTGGTGGACCCGTCGACCACCGTGCTGACGCTCCAGAACGGCGTCGGGTGCGAGGAGGTCGTCGCCTCCGTCCTCGGTGCCGACCGGGTGATCGCCGGGCGGACGTTCGTCGGCGGTCGACTCATCGAACCCGGCTGTGTCGAGTTCGGGATCCGGGGCCGGTCGACCACGATCGGTGAACTCGACGGCTCCGACACGCAGCGGATCCGCGACATCGCGAAGACGTTCACGGATGCCGGGATGACGACCGAGGTCACCGATGACGTCGAGTCGATGATGTGGGAGAAGCTGCTCGTCAACGTCGCGACCGGAGCGTGGAGCGCGCTCACCGGCCTGCCGTACGGTGAGTTGTCCGTGCACCCCGACGTCGAGGCGATGGCGATCGCCACGGTGGCCGAGGCGATGTCGGTGGCCCGGGCGCTCGGCGTGAACCTGGTGACCACCGACCCGGCCGAGCCGTGGCGTCGGGCGTGGACCGGGCTGCCGTACGGGTTCAAGGCGTCGATGCTGCAGAGCATCGACCGTGGTTCGCGCACCGAGGTCGACGTGCTCCACGGGGCGGTGTGCACGGCCGGGAAGCGGGTCGGGGTGCCGACCCCGGTCAACGACACGCTGTGGGCTGCGGTGCGCGGACTCGAGCGTCGTCTCGAACTGCGATGACGTGGTGAGTCGACGTGGTGGTTCGAGATCGTGGTTCAGGCGAGCGCACGCCG
>JBMUCX010000164.1:0-4925 GCA_049458915.1 Ilumatobacteraceae bacterium | reverse complement strand
GTGTCCGGCACCGTCGAGTCGGGTGGCGCTGCGGCGAGGGTCTTGAACGGCAGCGCGACGATGCCGGCGGCGAGGATGGTCGCCGGGATTCGGGAGGTGGTGGTGCGACGCATGGTCGTCCTTTCGGGGGTCGATGTTGCAGATGGTCCGGAGGTGACACCGAGGTGTTGCCGCCCGAGTCGAGGTCGACATCGTCACGATCGCGCGGGCCCTTGAACCGATGCCAGGGTCTTGGATGTTTCTTGGACGAACGTGCGATGTCCCTCTTCCGATCAGGCGCCGGATCCGCCGATCAGACCCGATTCAGGCGAGACGAGGCCAGGTCTCGACCCTGCCGTCGGAGCACGAAATGAGGTGGACGGAGTCCGTGTCGATCTCGAAGATCGCGTCCTGGCTCGCCCGGCGACCCATCGTCCGGACGCTCTCGCGATCGAGGCCTCGCACCACGAGGCTCTCCTCGACGTGGTCACCCGATGGCGACCGTCCGATCCCGTCGACGAACCTGCCTCCCCGCTCCGTGACGTCGACGGCGATCTGCCGGTTGACGCTGCGGTTCCAGTCCTCGCCGACCTCGGCCCGGCCAGCCGGGTTCCAACCGGTGATCACGTGGACCGGGCCCGGGAACGGCCACTGCTCGGTCGCGCCCGGACCGTTGAGTGCGACGTTGGTGCCCGGGACGACCTCGGCTTCGACGATCGTGGTGCGATATGCCGCCCATCTTCGGTCGGCGTCGTTCGGTGTGACGCTGCCTCCGAGGACGATCGTGAGGGTCGGGATGACCTCGCTCGCGATGGTCGTGATCCGTTCGATCGCCTCGATGAGCTCGTCGGCATCGAGGGTGGTGGCGAGCAGGTCGACCTCGGCCAGGATCTGGCCGCCGACGAAGAACAGACGGGCGTAGCGACCGTTGCTGTTGAGGTCGTTGAGTTCCCGGAAGACCTCCGGGCCGGGTTCGATGCCGCCGGCGAGCACGGCGAACACCCGGAACCACACGGTGCCGTCCTCGTCGGTGTGGATCCGTCCGTACACCGGCAGGCCGTGGCGCCGGAGCGGATAGTCACCATCTGCGTCCTGGATCCGGGCGACGGGTCCGAGCGTGGCTTCGAGGAGATCCTCGAGGTTCCGGACGAGTCGGTCGTGCGGCGTTGTTCTCGGCATCAGGTACGCCTGCCAGCCCGGTCCGTCGAACACGATGGGGTCGCCGGGAGCTCGAGAGAGTCTGATCGTGACATCGTCGTCGGGTGGCATGTGCTCCACGAGGTGAGCGAGGAGGTCCGGATCGACGAAGGCGTCGACGGTACTGTCGCTCCCGCGTGCTCTGAGTCGGACGCTCATCCGCCCGAGTTGATCGGAGTGGGTGGAGACGACGACCGAGTCGTTCTCGAACGTGAGCCAGCATTCGTGGTCGTCCGGCCGTTTGCCCTCGGCGTCCCACTCGCGTTTCCACCGAACGGTTCTGGTGAGGTACTGGAGAGCGGTGACCGCGACGGTCGCGGTCCCCGCCGCGGTGTCGGCGTCGGGGCCGAGCCCGGTGATGGACGGGTAGGGACGGTCGTGTCGGGACATCGTCACGCCACCGCCGGGCCCCTCGAGGTGGACGATCGCCACGTCGTGCTCGTCGTCGAGCCTGAGGGTCAGGTCGTCGTCCGACCAACTCGCCACATCGACGGCGGCGAGCAGCGCCCACGAGAGACCGATGTCGTACACCTGCTGGTCGCTGCCACCGGTGATCGTCATGCCGAGTCGGGGGTCGCACCCGGACCAGGTTCGGCGTCGGCCATCGGAGCGGAGCCGGAGTTCGCCGAGTGGGCTGCGCTCGTCCGTGGTGACGAACTGGTAGAGCGCCCAAGCCCGCTGGAACTCCTCGGTGGGAATCGAGATCGTGGTCATGGCGAGGAGAACGTACTGGAAACTCTTTTCTGTGAGCGACGCACGGTGTGGGCGCCGCGGACGAGGTACCCGGCGTTCTCCAGACGGAGGCGGGTGTCCGCTTCGGCGGCCTCGGCCTCGGCCTTGGTCAGGAAGAACTCCGTTGGCGCGAGGTCCGGTCGGAGTCGTCGGACGTACGGGCCGACGTGGCGGGCACCCAGAGAGTGGCCCTTCGACGACCGGGCACCGGTTCGGTGCTGCTCGAATCGTTGCTCGGGGCTGAGCGAGGTCTCACCGACGTAGAAGTAGCCGCTGACCGACTTCGTCAGATGGGAGTGGTCGAGTTCGATCACGTACACCCGACGCTGGTCGTTGCGACCGTTGACCACGTAGCCCCTCCGTCGGAGTCGGTCGACGAGCCGTTGGGCGGCCTTCTTCGCCGAGCGGTGTCGGTCGTAGGTCTTGGTCAGGGACAGGTCGCCCCGGATGCACCGACCGTGGCCGGCGGCCCAACCCGGCCGACCGTTCGGTCGGTTCACGGACGCCAGTCGGTCATCAGGTGACGTGGTCGTTGCCGACACGAGCAGGTTCGGGAGGCCGGACTCCAGTCGGGGGAGCAGGTCGTCGAGTTCGATCACGACGATGCGGTATCGAGTGGTCACGGAACGTCCTGGAATCGGACCCGAGTCGCCGTCATCTCCCGCCCACCACCGGAGTGGACCGAGCAGGTCGGCGCAGCGCTCACGGTGACGTGGGTGATGACGGTCTGTCCGCAGGTCGGGCAGGTCCAGCGGAACGGAGGACGCTGTCCGATGCCGAGGCGGTTGTTGGTGCTGCGGCTGGTCGCCTGGCGAGGTCGTCGAGTTGTCGTGGTTCGTTGCATGCTTTCCAGGAGTACGCACGGCGAACCGGCCTCCGTCAAGCGCCCTCCGGCCCACCCCTACGGGGTGAAATTTTTTGACGAGTCGTGGCCGTCACCACTCGTCACGGGCGGAGGTGGAGAGCGATCGGGTACACCGGGCCCCGATCTCGTTCGCCGAGGAAGCGGGCGACGACGGCCGCCGTCCAGCGGGTCCGGCTCGTCGCCGAGCAGAGCAGGACCGGGCCCGACGGGAGCTCCACGGAGTCGTCCCAGTGGATCGCTGTGTCGAGGTGTTCGACGACCGGACGACTCGGCGCGTCGTCGGGTGCGGGGCCGCCGTTCCATGTCCAGGGCTCGACGAGCGGTCGTTTCCCGACCGTTGCGATGTGTCGGGCGACGACGCGATTGGCCTCGGCCGCAGTGCCGTGGGCCGGGGCGGGCATCACCCAGGTCGGCCGCTCACCCCAGGTGCCGGCCCAACGGCGAAGGACTTCGATGGCTCCGTCGAGCAGTTCGTCGGGGATGGTGCGGGCGTTCGAGCGGACGAGCACGTCGACCGCTTCGGCCCAGCCAGGGTCGTCGGCGAAGGCGACGGCTCGTCCGGGGGCGAGGCGCTCGATCGCCCCACGGTGGACCGTTCCCGACGGCCAGCGTTTGCGGGGTTCGATCTCGATGTCGATGCCTCGGACGTGGTCACGCGCCGCCCGCCGCCACGTGGCGTCCGGTTCGGTGCCCGGGCCGGGCGCCATGCCGGTGCAGACCGAGCACCGCCCGCACGGTGCGGGGTCGGGGTCGTCGAGGGCTCGCTGGAGGAACTCCATCAGGCAGCCGCGACCGGCGGCGTACGAGCGCATGAGATCGGCCTCGGCTGCCCGGACCGCTTCGAGTGCCGTCCACTTGGCATCGTCGTGGTGGTACGACTCACCGGTCGATGCCCATTTCGTGCCGTCGCGGCGGACCACGCCCTCGACCGCCAGGATCTTCAGCAGGGCGTCGAGTCGACCACGACGGATGGACGTTTCACCTTCGATCTCGGCGAGGCCAGCCGGCCGATCGGCGAGGAGTGCGAGCACGGCTTCGGCGTCGTCTCGTTTCGGAATCGATGCCGTCGCGAAGTACTCCCAGATCCGTTCGTCGGCTTCGGACGCGAGCAGGACGGCGACGGCGTGATCGAGGCCACGGCCCGCTCGTCCGACCTGCTGGTAGTAGGCGATCGGGTTGGACGGCGAACCCACGTGGACGCAGAACCCGAGATCGGGCTTGTCGTAGCCCATGCCGAGTGCACTCGTCGCGACCACTGCCTTGAGTTCGTTGCGCAGCAACGCTCCCTCGATGCGCTCCCGCTCGGCGGCGTCGAGTTGGCCGGTGTACGCCTCGCAGTCGTAGCCGGCGGATCGGAGGAAGCCGGCGAGTCGCTCGGCTTCGGCGACGGTGAGGGTGTAGACGATCCCCGAGCCGGGGAGGTCGGCCAGGGCGTGGGCGACCCAGGCGAACCGATCGAGCGGGTCGAGTCCGGGGACGACGGCGAGGCTCAGCGAGGTCCGGGCCAACGACCCGCGGAACACGACGGTGTCGGTGCCCATCTGCGCGCTCACGTCGGCGGTGACGCGCTGGTTGGCGGTCGCGGTCGTGGCGAGTACGGCGGCGTTCGGCGTGCCGAGCAGGGTCCGGGCGAGGCGTTGGTAGTCGGGTCGGAAGTCGAAGCCCCAGTCGCTGATGCAGTGCGCCTCGTCGATCACGACGAGGCCGACCCGGCCGAGGAGATCGGTCAGTTGAGCCTCGAAGCGAGGATTCCCGAGGCGCTCCGGCGAGATCAGCAGGACGTCGATGGCGTCGTTGCGGAGGTCGTCGTAGACGGCGTCCCAGTCGTCGAAGTTCGAACTGTTGATCGTGGCGGCGCGGAGCCCGGCCCGTCGGGCGGCATCGACCTGGTTGCGCATCAGGGCGAGCAGCGGTGACACGACCAGGGTCGGACCGCGGCCGGCCGCCCGCAGCGCCGAGGTCGCCGCCCAGTAGACGGCGGACTTGCCCCACCCGGTGGCCTGGACGACGAGCACCCTGGCCCGCGGCTCGAGCACGGCGGCCACGGCCTCGACCTGGTCGTCGCGTGGGACGGCGTCGGGCCCGGCGAGGTCGGCCAGGATCGCACCGAGGTGCTGGCGGGCGGTGTCCATGGGCCCATCCTGCCCGCGGG
>JBMUCX010000163.1:0-4928 GCA_049458915.1 Ilumatobacteraceae bacterium | reverse complement strand
AGACGACGTGTACGGGTGTGGAGATGTTCCGGAAGTTGCTCGATGAGGGGCAGGCGGGGGACAACATCGGTGCGTTGTTGCGTGGTACGGCGAAAGAAGATGTCGAGCGTGGGCAGGTGTTGTGTAAGCCGGGTTCGATCACGCCGCACACGAATTTCGAGGGTCAGGTGTATGTGTTGACGAAGGAGGAGGGTGGTCGTCACAAGCCGTTCTTCAACAATTATCGGCCGCAGTTCTTTTTCCGGACGACGGATGTGACGGGGACGATCGAGTTGCCGTCGGGGACGGAGATGGTGATGCCGGGTGACAATGTGACGATGACGGTGGAGTTGGGCAAGCCGATCGCGATGGATGAGGGGTTGCGGTTCGCGATTCGTGAGGGTGGTCGCACGGTGGGTGCTGGCCGGGTCACGAAGATCCTCAAGTGACCTGACCGAAGCCCGACCGAAAGAAGGACCCCATGGCCCAGACCATTCGAATCCGCCTGAAGGCGTTCGATCACGAGATCATCGACCAGTCGACACGCAAGATCGTCGAAACCGTCAACCGCACCGATGCCACCGTGCGCGGCCCGATCCCGCTGCCGACCGACAAGCACCGGTACACCGTCATCCGCGGACCTCACGTCGACAAGGACTCCCGTGAGCACTTCGAGATGCGGATCCACAAGCGGCTGATCGACATCGTCAACCCCAACGCCAAGACCATCGATTCGCTCCAGCGGATCGAGTTGCCGGCGGGCGTCGACATCGAGATCAAGATCCAGCAAGCCTGATCGCACCGGCCGGACCCGATCCGGCAACGGGGCGATCTCGAACCGAACGAACTCCGACGGGGCCGGGCGCGGCGTGGCGGGGCACCCCGTCGCGTCGGTGCTCATCGGTCCCGCGCCGATGGCTATTGTTCCTCCGATGACCGCCCCGGGGACGTCCCCTGCCGAATCCCGACCCGCAGTCGCGATGCGAGCGCTCACCAAGCGCTTCGCCGATGTGCTCGCGGTCGATGCCGTCGACCTCGACATCGTCGACGGTGAGTTCTTCGCCCTCCTCGGGCCGTCGGGCTGCGGCAAGACGACGACGCTCCGGATGATCGCCGGACTCGAGATCCCGAGTTCCGGCAGCCTGAAGATCTTCGGCGACGAGGTCGGCACGCTCCCGCCGAACAAGCGGCCGGTCAACACCGTCTTCCAGAACTATGCGCTCTTCCCGCACATGTCCGTGGCCGACAACGTGGCCTTCGGACTCCGGATGCAAAAGGCGCCGAAGGCGGAGATCGGCCAGCGCGTCGCCGATGCGATCGCGCTCGTTCGGCTCCAGGGCATGGAGCAGCGGAGACCATCGCAGCTGTCGGGTGGCCAGCAGCAGCGCGTGGCGCTCGCCCGGGCGCTCGTCAACCGACCCAAGGTGCTCCTGCTCGACGAACCGCTCGCCGCGCTCGACCTGAAGCTCCGGCAAGGGATGCAGTTCGAGTTGAAGCAACTCCAGCGAGAGGTCGGCATCACGTTCGTCTTCGTGACCCACGATCAGGAGGAGGCACTCTCGATGGCCGACCGGATCGGTGTGATGGGGGACGGCCGCCTGCTCCAGGTCGGAACCCCGGAGCAGATCTACGACGCTCCCGTCGACCGGTTCGTCGCCGACTTCATCGGCCGGTCGAACTTCCTGCCGGGCACCGTCGAGTCGTCCGAGACGGTCTGCCTCGCGAACGGTGCCCGGATCGGTGTCCGGTCGGACGGTGTCGTCGGGAGCCAGGTGGCGATCAGCCTCCGACCCGAGCGGGTCGAGATCACCGATCGTTCGGCAGCGCCCGAGGGCCGCCCGGTTCTCGACGGGTCGGTCGCCTCCGTGACGTTCCTCGGGAGTTCGATCGTCTACCAGGTGGCCCTGGACTGGCTGACCGTGGAGGTCCGTACCGAGAACCGTCCAAGCGTTCCGCGCCGAGAGGTCGGTGACGAGGTCACCCTGTGGTGGCGTGACGACGCCGTGGCGGTGGTTCCCGGATGAGCACGGTCGATCCGGTCGACCACACCCGCCTGGGGGAGGAGATCGAACAACGTCTCGAGCGAGCCGATCGACGGCGTGGGTTGCTGCTCGCGCTGCCCGCGTACGCCTACATGGTGCTGTTCTTCGCGGTCCCATTGGTCATCGTCTTCGCCTACAGCTTCAGCACCAGGAGTCGGACCGGCGACCCGACGTTCTCGGAGTTGAGCCTCGACGCCTACGCCAAACTCCGTGACGAGTTGGTTCGGAACGTCGCGATCCGGTCGCTGATCCTCGCGATCGTGACGACCGTCATCTGTCTGCTGTTCGCGTATCCCTTCGCCTACTTCGTCGCCACCCGCGGCCCCACCGCACGCAACCTGCTCCTCGTCGCGGTGATGATCCCGTTCTGGACGAACTTCCTCGTTCGGAACTACGCCTGGCGGGTGATCCTGTCGACGGGTGGACCGATCTCGGGTGTCACCGAGGCACTCGGATTGGGGGAGACCGATCTGTTGTTCACCAGGACAGCGGTGGTGATCGGTCTGGTCTACTCGTTCCTCCCGTTCATGATCCTGCCCCTGTACGCGTCGATCGAGCGGATCGACTGGCGACTCGTGGAAGCGAGTCGGGACCTCTACTGCTCGGGCTGGAAATCGTTCACCAAGGTCGTGCTCCCGCTGTCGATGCCGGGTGTGATCGCCGGGTCGATCCTCGTCTTCGTGCCGAGCCTGGGTGCCTACGTCACGCCGGCGATCCTCGGTGGCGGTAAGGAAGCTCTACTCGGCGAATACATCGTCGGACAGTTCCTGACAGCCCGCAACTGGCCGGTCGGCGCCTCGCTCTCGTTCGTGCTGATGACGATCATGCTCGCTGCGACGATCGTCTACTTCCGCAGCGGAGGCAAGAACCTGTGAGTTCCTCGGCCCGTCCCCGCGGTGCGACCCGCGCCGTCCTCGCCGGGAACGGTGGGCTCGTCCTGCTGTTCCTGTACGCCCCGATCATCCTGCTCGTCGTGTTCAGCTTCAGCGGCGCCGAGAACCCGGGCGTGTGGGGTGGATTCACCTTCGATTGGTATCGCGACCTCGGCTCCGACGGCAACGTGCAGAAGGCCATCGGGGTGTCGATCCGGGTGGCGATCATCTCCACCATCGTGGCGACGGTGCTCGGCACGATGGCAGCGCTGGCACTCGAACGGTTCCGGTTCCGCGGCAAGAAGGTCTTCGACGCCCTGTTGTATCTCCCGATCATCATCCCCGACGTGACGATGGCGGTGATGATGCTGCTGTTCTTCACGCAGGCGTTCGATCTGATCGACCTCGTGTTCGGGACGCGGATCGGCAAGGGTTTCGGCACGGTCGTCGTGAGCCACGTGGCGTTCAACATCGCCTTCGTCTCGGTCGTCGTCCGAGCCCGGATCGCCGGGATGGACTCCACGCTCGAGCAGGCGGCGGGCGATCTCTACGCGACCCGTTGGCAGGCCTTCCGTCGAATCACCCTGCCGTTGATCATGCCCGGTGTCCTCGGTGGCGCACTGCTGGCGTTGACGCTGTCGCTCGACGACGTGGTCGTGACACAGTTCGTGTCCGGCCCGGGCAGCACGACGCTGCCGGTGTACGTCTTCGGCTTGATCCGGCGGGGTGTGACCCCGCTGATCAACGCCGTCTCGGTCGTGATGCTCGTAGCATCACTTCTACTCGTCGTTGCTTCACTCCTCGCACAGCGTGCGAGCGAGGGTCGTCGTCGACGGGTGCTCGCAACCCCAGGGGAGGAAACAACATGAAGCACACGACCATCCGCGCGATGGCCGCTCCGGTAGTGGCCGCGCTCTCGCTCGCCGCCTGCGGCGGAGGCGACGACGGAGCGGCCTCGGCCGACGACTGCGAAGCCGGCCAGACCGACGGCGACCTCGCGCTCTACAACTGGTCGGAGTACATCGACCCGGACCTGATCTCGGCGTTCGAGGAGGAGTACGGCGTGGCGGTCACGCAGGACTTCTACGACTCCAACGAGGCGATGCAACCGGTGATCTCCGCCGGGAGTTCGGGCTACGACATGATCGTCCCGTCCGACTACATGGTGTCGATCCTCATCGCAGGTGAAGACATCATGCCGCTCAACAAGGCGGCGATCCCCAACTACGCGAACCTCCTGCCGGAGTTCTCGAGCGGCCTGCCCTATGACCCGGACGGTACCTATGTCGCCCCGTACCAGTGGGGCTCCACCGGTGTCGGCGTCAACCTGAGCGTGCTCGGTGACGACTTCCCGCGCACCTGGGGTCTGCTGTTCGATCCGGATCTCCGGGCCGAGTACGGCCTGGACGGCAAGATCTCGCTGCTGAACGACCCCCGTGAAACGATCGGTGCGGCGCTGAAGTACCTCGGTTACTCCTTGAACTCGACGAGTGAGGACGAGCTCGCCGAAGCGCGCGACCTCGTTCGTGCGACCGTCGGGTCCCTCGCTGCGTTCGATTCCGACTCGTACGACGAGAACCTCGCGAACGGCACGACGCTCGTCGGGCACGGCTACTCGGGCAACTTCTTCGCCGACTTCATCGACTCCGACGATCCGTCGAACTGGGACTACTTCGTCCCGGTCGAGGGTGGCACGCAGTGGGTCGACAACATGGCGGTGGTCGCCGATGCCCCGCATCCGTGCACGGCGCACGCGTTCATCAACTTCCTGCTCGACGCCGACAACGGTGCTGCATTGTCCAACTGGAACTACTACGCCAGCCCGAACGAGGCCTCGTTGCCCTTGATCGACGAGGGCGTGCAGGTGTTCCTCGACAAGGCGCTCGCCGGTGTCGATCCGGCCAACGTCGAGTTCATTTCCGACACCGGTGACTTCGAGGTCAACTTCAGCGACGCCTTCGCCGAAGCGCGCGGCTGACCCCGGAACATCCTCACGGTCGGTCGATCCGGCCTGGGGGGGGGGGGGGGGGGGGGG
>JBMUCX010000162.1:0-4988 GCA_049458915.1 Ilumatobacteraceae bacterium | reverse complement strand
CCCCCCCCCCCCCCCCCCCCCCCCCCCCCCGCAAACGACGGGGTGGGTCAGTCGTTGGCGTGCAGGTCGGCGTTCAGTTCGCCCCAGGAACGGGTCCGCGGCTTCGCGATCACCTGGCCGGTCTGACCGTCCCGAATGAACATGACTCCGTTGATCCCCGAGAGATCCCGGGCCTTGACCACCCCGTCCGGCGTCGCCACCGGTGTGCTCGCCGTGATGTAGAGGCCGGCCTCGACCACGCAGTCGTCGCCGAGGCTGATGCCGATGCCGGAGTTGGCGCCGAGGAGGCATCGTTCGCCGATCGAGATCACGTGGGTCCCGCCACCGGACAGGGTGCCCATGATCGATGCGCCACCGCCGACGTCGCTGCCGTCCCCGACGATCACGCCAGCGGAGATGCGGCCCTCGACCATCGAGGTTCCGAGCGTGCCGGCATTGAAGTTGCAGAACCCCTCGTGCATGACGACCGTGCCCTCGGCCAGGTGTGCGCCGAGCCGAACCCTCGACCCGTCGGCGATCCGCACGCCGGATGGGACGACGTAGTCGACCATCCGGGGGAACTTGTCGACGCCGTGGACGTGCAGGATCGCCCCCTGCAGCCGCACGCGGAGGCGGACGTCGTCGAGGTCGGCGAGCGCGACCGGGCCGAGATCGGTCCATGCGACGTTGTTGAGCGCACCGAAGATGCCGGTCATGTCGATGCTGTGCGGCGTGGCGAGACGGCCGGAGAGCAGGTGCAGTCGCAGATACGCGTCGGCGGCCGATGCCGGGGGAGTGTCGACGTCGATCGACAATCGGATCGGTCGGATCGTGACGTTGCGGACCTCGTCCCGTTGCTCTCGCATCCCGAGGGTGTCGTCCAGGTCGGGGTGGGCCGCCGTCATCGCGTCGTCGCCGTACTCACCCCAACCGAACCACCGGTACCAGCAGTCGAGGGTGGTGCCGTCGGAGGCCTCGGTGGTGAGACCTGCACCCCATGCCATTCGTGCCATCAGTGGAACTCCTGTTCGGGTCGGAGGGTGGGGAAGAGGACGACCTCGCGGATGTTGTCGACGCCGGCGAGCAGCATCGCCACCCGGTCCATGCCGATTCCGAGGCCGCCGGTCGGAGGCATGCCGTACTCGAGCGCACGGAGGTAGTCCTCGTCGACGGTGCCGCGTTCGGCGTCGCCGGCCTCCTTGGCGGCCTGTTCCTCGACGAATCTGAGGCGCTGCTCCACGGGATCGTTCAACTCCGAATAGCCGTTCGCCAGTTCACGACCGTCGACGAACAGTTCGAACCGCTCGGTCACGTACGGATCGGTGCGGTCGACCCGAGCCAACGGTGAGATCTCGACGGGGTGCCCGGTGACGAACGTGGGGCGGATGATGTCCGACTCACACAGCTCCTCGAAGAGGGACTCGATGATCCGGCCCGAGCCCCACGACGGCTCGAAGCGGGCTCCGTGCGCGGTGGCCAACGCCCCCAGGTCGGCGACGGACTGCGAGGGATGGACCTCGTGGCCGACGACGTCGGACACGGCGGCGCACATCGACACCCGGGGCCACGGCTCGGCGAGGTCGACGGCTCGACCGCGGATGCTCAGCACGGTCGTGCCGAGCGCGTCCTGCGCAGCCGTCGTGACGAGCCGTTCGGTGATGGCCATCACGTCGGTCCAGTCGGCGAACGCCTGGTAGAGCTCCATCATCGTGAACTCGGGGTTGTGGCGGGTCGAGATGCCCTCGTTCCGGAAGATCCGACCGATCTCGAACACCCGCTCCATCCCGGCGACGATCAGCCGCTTGAGGTGCAGCTCGAGGGCGATTCGCAGGTACAACTCCATGTCGAGCGTGTTGTGATGGGTGACGAACGGTTTGGCGTGGGCGCCACCCGCCTCGACGTGGAGCACCGGTGTCTCGACCTCGACGAACCCCTCCTCGGCGAGCGTCCGCCGGAACGAGGAGATCACGGCGTGGCGCACCTCGAAGTGGCGACGGGCGTCCTCGTTGACGATCAGGTCGGCGTAGCGCTGTCGGAACCGGGTGTCGGGGTCGGTGAGCCCGTGCCACTTGTCGGGGAGCGGCCGGACGGCTTTGGCGAGCAGGACGACACGATCGACCTTGACCGACAGCTCACCGGTCCGGGTGGACATGACCGTGCCGTGCACGCCGATCCAGTCGCCGAGATCCAAGTGCTTGACGTCGTCGAAGCCTTCGTCACCGATGACCGCCTTCGAGATGAACAGCTGGATTCGGCCGCTGCGGTCCTGGATCGTCGAGAAGACGAGTTTGCCGGTGTCTCGCCGGAGCATGATCCGTCCTGCGAGGGTCACCTCGTGGTCGGTCTCGGTACCCGCTGCGAGGTCGGCGTGGGCGTCGCGGACGTCGGCGAGCGTGTGACTCCGATCGAACCGATGGGGATACGGCTCCGTGCCGCGGTCGCGGAGGTCGGCGATGCGACCGAGTCGCCTGGACTTCTCGGCGACGAGACCGCTGCCGGAATGGACGTCGTCGTCGATCGGATCACCCACGATCGTGAGACGGTAGCCGCTCCGGCGACGATCGCCATCCCCGAGCACGCTGGGAAGTGACGGTCACCGGGTGGGTGACCCGCTCTAACATCGCAGGGTGCGCCGCCCCGTGACCGCCCTCGTCGCCCTGCTCGCCGCGTCACTGGCGACGGTGGCCACGGCGGCGGTCGGCGACCTCGGTCGGATCGACGGCGCTGCCGAGGTGGACGCCGTGACGAGTCGGATCGACCGTCCGGTCGGTGACCTGGCGGTCGCTTTCGACGTCGGCCCGGTCGATCGGGCCGTGGTCGAAGCCCTCGACGCGGCGTCCCGGGCCGCGGGCGGATCGTCGTCGACCCGACGAGGTGGCTCGGTGGGGCTCCGGCGCATCGTGCGCGGCACGAGTGTGGTCCACGCCCCACCGTCGGGTCATTTGATTCCGATGGTCTTCACGGCGGCGCCGCGCTCGGCCCATCGCGGGGTGTACGGGTTCGAGATCGCCTCGGTGCTCGGTGCCGGCAAGGCGGTCGTGAACGAGCTGATGGCGGAGACGACCGGAGCCCGCGTCGGTGATCTCCTCCAGCTCCGGACCGCGGGTGGCGGCACTCTCTCGGTTCGCATCGGCTCGGTCGCTGCGGATGCCGATGTGGGTGGCTCCGAGATCGTCATCGACACCTCGATCGCCGATCTGCTCGGGTTCGTCGATGACACGAGCGCCGTGGCGTGGGGGTTCACCCGTGACCGGTTCGATCGCGAGGTGCGTCGGGTCGGGCTCGACACCCGAGCCAACACCAGGGTGGCGCGCAGCTGGGACCGATTCGATCCGGACTGGACGCTGAGCACGGTGCGAGCGAAGGCCCTGCTCGGTGAGCCCTGGTATCGGATCGAGGTCGACGGTTCGATCGTGATGCACCCGACCTGGATCGAGACGTACCTCACCGACGGTCGGGTGCTCCTCGATCCGGTGATCCAGGTGCGGGCACAGTGCCATCGCGAGGTCGTCGGCGATCTCTCCGCTGCGCTGGCCGATGTCGCGGCTGCAGGACTGGCAGCCGAGATCGACGTCGTCAACACGAACACGTTCGGCGGTTGTTTCGTGCCGCGCTACAGCCGCGACAGCGGCTATCTGTCCCGACACACCTACGGGATGGCGTTCGACACCAACACGGTCTCGAACTGCCTCGGCTGCCGTCCGGTCATGAACTGTCGGATCGTCCGGATCTTCCGGGAGCACGGGTTCGCCTGGGGTGGCAACTTCCGGCGGCCGGACGGCATGCACTTCGAATGGGTGGGCGAACCGCGTCATCTCGTCGACTTCCCCTCCGAATACTGCCCGAACGAGGTGGACGCTGCGGCTGCGGTGCCGTCCACGCTCGGTCGGACGGTGCTCGCCATCGGAGCCGATCCGGGCGCCGTATCCTCTGGGCCGTGAGCATGCGTTTCGTCATCGTCGGCGGTGGGCCGGCGGGATATCAGGCGGCGACGTACGCCGCGCGCCTCGGGGCGAAGGTCACGATCGTCGAGCGGGACGTCTTCGGTGGTGCCGCCAACCTGTGGGACTGCATCCCGTCGAAGACGATGATCGCCACCGGTGGGGCGATCAGCTTCTCCCGGCGCCTCGGTGGAATGGGTCTGGCCCAGAATCCGGCCGAGGTCGACATCGACGCCCTGACCGAGCGCATCCGCGGGATCGAACGTCATCTCAACGCCGACATCGTCCAACTCCTGCGGAGCCAAGGGGTTCGGATGATCGCCGGCACGGGTCGGTTCACCGGGCCGCACACGGTCGAGGTCGACGGCCCGGACGGTACCGAGTCGATCGAGTTCGATGCCGCGCTGGTTGCGACCGGCTCGCGGCCGCGGATCCCGGACTGGTGCCATCCCGATGGCGACCGGATCCTCACGACGCGGGACTGCTATCCGCCGAAGGTCATCCCCGACGGCATCACGGTCATCGGCTCGGGCGTCACGGGTGTCGAGTTCGTGCACATGTTCTCGTCGTTCGGCTCGCAGGTGTCGCTCGTCGTCAGTCGACAGCACGTTCTTCCGGGTAAGGACCCCGAGGTCGCCGGTGTACTCGAGGACGACTTCGTCCGGCGAGGGGTCAAGCTGCTGAAGGGTGCGCGTGCGGAGTCGATCGATCGTGACGGGGACACCGGGGACGTCGTCGTCCGCTGCGACGACGGACGGGTCGTGCGGTCATCCCACGCGGTGTTGGCGATCGGCTCGGTGCCGAACACCGATCGGCTCGGACTCGACCGAGCGGGTGTCGAACTCGACGCGTCGGGGTACGTCGTCATCAACCATCACTGCGTGACGAGTCAGCCGCACATCTACGCCGCTGGGGACGTTTCGGGCAAGTTGCCACTGGCATCCGTGGCGTCGATGCAAGGTCGCAAGGTTGCCGAGCACGTCATGGGACTGCACACCGTCGACCATCGGCACCTCGACTACGACAAGGCGGCTTCGGCGATCTTCACCGAACCCGAGATCGCCGATG
>JBMUCX010000161.1:0-5034 GCA_049458915.1 Ilumatobacteraceae bacterium | reverse complement strand
GCCATCGACCCCTCGGCCGAGTCGATCGACGACTACGACGACGACCGGTGTCTCGGCGTGATCGAGCGGGCTGCGGGCGCCCGAATCGACGCAGCGATCATCGGCAAGGGCACGTGGTGGATGAGTTCGCAGACCGCCGAATCGATGCGGAGCGGTCGCATCTTCCTCGCCGGCGACGCTGCTCACCGGTTCCCACCCACCGGGGGTCTCGGCCTCAACTCGGGCGTGCAGGACGTCCACGGGCTGATGTGGCGCATCGCTGCGGTCGTCGCGGGGCGGGCGTCGGAGGCACTGCTCGACTCGTACGAGGTCGAGCGACTCCCGGTCGCGAGGAACAACGCCGACCAGTCCCTGAGCAACGCCATCAAGCTCGTCGAACTCCCCGTCGCGCTCGGCCTCGATGCCGACCCGACGAGTCGGCGGCTGCACGAGTCCCTGGCCGACCCCTCGCTGGTCGACCGGATCGCATCGGCGGTCGAGTTGCAGCGGGAGCACTTCGATCTGTTCGGCCTGCAGCTCGGCTACGTGTACGACGACGGCGCGATCGTCACCGACGGCACACCACCGGAGCAGGGTTCGCCGAGCGAGTACCGGCCGACCGCACGGCCGGGTGCGCGTCTGCCCCACGCTTGGATCGACGATGTCGGCGGGGCGTCGACACTCGACCTGGTGCCGATCGACCGATTCGTGCTGTTCACGTTCGGTGCGCACGGTCGCTGGCTCGACGAACTCGACGAGGCCAGCGGTGGTGCGGCGGTCACGCTCGTCCGGGTCGGGGTCGACACACCCGAGGTCGATGCGTGGCGCCACGTGTGCGGTGTCGAGCGTGACGGTGCCCTGCTGGTCCGTCCCGATCAGCACGTCGCCTGGCGCGCCCGCGGCGTGACCGACGCCGCCCTGCTCGGGACCGCCCTTCGTATCGTCACCGGACGTGTCGGCGCTGTCTCCTCATCGCTACCGTGCCAGTCCGAGGAGGCGGCACGTGGAGATCATCGGTGACTACGCACGCGACGGAGCGGTGTGCGTGCGCGGCGCACTCGACCCCGACGAGGTCGAGCTCGCGCGACGAGCGGTCGACGCCAATCTGGCCGATCTCTCACCCGGGGCGAAGCGGGCGAGTGTCGACGGCGACGGGGCGTTCGTCGAGGACTTCTGCTCGTGGCAGCGGATCCCCGAACTCGGCGACTTCGTCCGCGGATCGTCGGTCGCAGCGCTCGCCGGGACGATCATGGCGACCGAGCAGGTCCGGTTCTTCCACGACCACGTCCTCGTCAAGGAACCGGGCACGGTGCAGCGGACGCCGTGGCACCAGGACATCCCGTATTACAACGTGGAGGGTTCGCTGAACCTGAGCATGTGGATCCCGGTCGATCCGGTACCGAGGTCGGTCACGCTCGAGTTCGTCGCCGGCTCCCATCTCGGCCCGTGGTACGTGCCGCGATCGTTCCTCGACGAGCAGGCTCGCTGGTTCCCGGAGGGGTCGCTCGCCGAACTCCCCGACATCGCCGCTGATCCGGAGCGGTTCCCGGTCATCGGCTGGGAACTCGAACCGGGTGATCTCGTGTGCTTCCACATGGCCACGCTGCACACGGCCGCCGGGAACCCCGGGCCGGGCCGTCGTCGGGTGCTGTCGCTGCGGTTCCTGGGCGACGACATGCTGCACGCACCGCGAGCGTGGAGGACCTCGCCCGAGTTCCCGGGTCTCGCCGAGCGTCTCGCCGCCGGCGCGGCGATGGATGACCCGCTGTTCCCCGTCCTGTGGCGACGCGGCGGGTGAGCCGACGGGCTGACGTCAGGCAGTCGCGGTGGCGACCGATGCTCGATCGGGTCGCCTGATCATCGTCGCCAGCATCCCGGCGGCGATGGCGATACCGCCGCCGGCCGAGAACGCCCACCCGTAATCGCCGACCCCGTCGCGCACGAGGCCAGCACCCCACGCCGCCCCGGCGGCTCCGACCTGATGCGCGGCGAACACCCATCCGTACACCACCCCGGCGTTGTGCCGACCGAAGGTCTCGGCGCACAGCATGATCGTCGGCGGAACGGTGGCGATGTAGTCGAGGCCGAACAGGATGGCGAACATCGCTATCGACGCATCGTCGTGGACCACGGGGAGGAAGAACAGGCTGACACCCCGGAACGAGTAGTAGGCGAACAGCAGTCGTCTCGGGTCGATCCGGTCGGTCAGCCAACCACTGGCCAGGGTTCCGACGAAGTTGAACGCGCCCATCACGGCGAGCCAGTTCGCGGCCACCACCTCGTCGAATCCGTGGTCGGTGGCATGGGAGATGAAGTGTTGGCCGACCAGCCCGTTGCTCGTGCCTCCGCACACCATGAAGGTCGCGGCGAGCAACCAGAACTCCGGCCGACGAACGGCCCGGCGCATGATGCCGGGATCGGGTGGACGGGTCGGTTCCGGTCGTCCGCCGAGCGGAGCCAGGCCGACCGCCGCCGGGGACTCCCGGAGGAACCACCAGACGGGCAGCGCCGTGACCAACATGACGACGGCGCCGACGTCGAGCGCCCGCCGCCAACCATCCGCAGCGGCGAGCGAGGTGAAGATCGGGAAGAACAGCAGGAGCCCGGCACTCGTTGCCGCGCCGAAGAGTCCGGTGACGAGGCCGCGTCGCTCGACGAACCAACGGTTGGCGATGCTGGCTCCGAGCACGCTCGCGATCAGCCCACCGGCCGCTCCGGAGGCGAGGCCGAACCACAGGTACAGCGACCAGAGTGAGTCGGTGCGGGAACTCGCTGCGAACGCGCCCGCCGAGGCGACGAGGGCGAAGGTGGTCGTCGCCCGCAGCCCGAACCGGCCGTTCAGGTAGGCGGCGACCGGTCCCGAGAAGCCGTACACGAGCAGTCCGACCGAGGCGGCGAGCGACAACTGCGCGGTGGTCCAGCCGGTCGAGCGCTCCATGTCGACGAGCAGGGCGCCCGGAGCTGCCCGGCCGCCGGAGGTGACGAGCACGGCGACGACCGCAGCGGCGACGACGATCCAGCCGTAGAAGACCCCTCTTGGCGCTGAGCGGGGGAGAGATGCCACACTCACCTCGTTATGTCCGACATCCATCTCCGGTTCCTTCGCTTCTCTGCGTTCTACAGTCCGATCCTGGTGACCCTGGCTGGTGGGCATCTTGCCACAGAGGGTCTGGAGGCGACGTTCGACGTCGCCGGGCCGGGTCGGTCGGTCGACGACGGCTTCCGGGACGGAACCGTCCAGGTCACCCAGTCGGCCGTGGCGACGCACTTCGGACCGTCGGGCGCCGACCTGCCGTACCGGCACTTCGCCGTCGTCAATCGTCGGGACGGTTTCTTCCTCGCTCGTCGGGGCGGGCCCGGTCCGTTCCGGTGGGCCGATCTGCGCGGGAGGACGATCCTCGCCGATCACTACTTCCAGCCGCTCGCACTCCTGACAGCGGCGCTCGACGCCAACGGGATCGGCGTGGACGAGGTCGACCTCGTCGATGTCGGAAGCCCTGACGAAATGGTCGCGGCGTTCCGGAGCGGTCGAGGCGACTTCGTGCATCTCCAGGGGCCAGCACCGCATCAACTCGAAACCGCCGGATCGGCGACGGTCGTGGCCGCGGTCGGAGAGCACACCCCGGAACTCGCCTTCTCCAGCCTCGGGGCCACCGACGAGTGGTTGGCGACACCGGCCGCGGTGGCATTCACGAGGGCGTACCTGAAGGGTCGGGAGCACGCTCGCACGGCGAGCGCGGCCGAGGTGGCCCGTCTCGTGTCCCCGTTCCTCCGGATCGACGATCGAGAGGCGGTCACGTCGGCGGTCGCTGCGTACCAGGCGCTCGGCACCTGGGACGGCGATGCATCGATCGACGACGAGCTGTACCGGGCCACCATCGAGGTGTTCCGGTCGACGCCGGGGCACGACGTCGCTCCGCCGATGGACGTCGTCGTGGCCCCGCTCCCGGGTTGACCTGGTGCCGCGCCGAGCGCGGGCTCAGTCGGCGACGACGTCGAGCGCCACGACGGGTCGCGACACCAGGAGGCCGTCGATCCCGCGACCGATGAGGTCGGCGTAGAAGTCGGCGTTCTCCTGGGTCGACGTGTCGTCCATCCACGCCCAGACCTCGAACCCGTCTGCCTGGGCTCGGGCGACGACGTCGGGGGTGAGCACCTCGATGCCACCGAAGACGGGCGGCACTTGGAACACGACGTCCGACGCGGCGAACTCGACGGGCTCGCCCACGTACCAGCCGACGAGCGTGTCGAGCGCCGGGCTCGTCGCGACACCGGGTGCGGCATCCCGGAACGCAGCGATCACGTCGACGTCGAAGGACACCACGATCACCGACTCACCTCGTCCGAGGTCGGCGATCTCGTCGGCGAGGAGTCGTGCGGTCCGCACGGCCCGCTCGAGGTCGGGCTCGCCCTCTGGCGTCGACTGGACCTTGATCTCGACGTCGAGCACGTGGTTCGGGAACGACTCGGCGACCGACCGGAACGTCTCGATCCGGAAGTCGTCGGGGCCGAAGCCTTCTGGAGCGGGACGTGCACCGGTCCGGACACCGCGCAAGAGGTACTCGTCGTCCGGGCGACTCTGGTCCGACCACGTTCCCTCGACGAACCAGTGGGCGTTGTCCAACTCGACGAGTTGGTCGTAGGTCAGATCGCGAACTGCTCCGGTCGTCTCCGTCGTGCGGTCCACGGTGTCGTCGTGGTGGACGACGAGCACGTCATCGGCCGTCGTCATGACGTCCATCTCGAGCACGTCGGTCCCGGCGAGGGCCGCCAGGGTGAATGCGTACATGGTCGAGTGCGGGGCCTCGAAGTCGCCGCCAGCATGGGCGATGACGAGAGGTCGTGCGAGTGCGAGGAGGTCGGCGACGGTGCTCGCCTCGGGGCGGGGCACCACATCGACGGCCCGGGCCGCCGGCGCTTCGGTGGTCGTGGTCGTCGCGGTGGTCGTGGTCGTCGCGGTGGTCGTGCTGGTCGTGCTGGTCGTGCTGGTCGTGCTGCTGGCCGGGGTCGATGTGGCCGGAGCGGTTCCGGCCTCGGAGGCGGTTTCGTCCGGGG
>JBMUCX010000160.1:0-5049 GCA_049458915.1 Ilumatobacteraceae bacterium | reverse complement strand
CGCGCGAGGGTGAGTATTTGGTGGCGCGCCGCGGCGACGGCACCATCGACCCGGACGACGTCGTCCGCTCCGTCGAGGTGGTCGCCGAGGCCGTGTCGAGGGCGGTCGCCCGGCACGACACCGACCCCGTCCACGAGTCGGCCATCGGAGCACTCGTCGTGGCGAGCGTCCGGCCCGATCCGATCGACCACCTCGATGATCTCCTCGACGCCGACCGGTGGCTGCACCTCGACGAGATCACCGAACGGCACGGCATCGAACTCGTCGAATGGTTCGTACTGCAGGGGGACGGCGTCGATCTGATCAGCCGTCCTCGGGAACTCCTGGACGAACGGCCGCGTTGGTCACCGACTCGGCGACACGGCGGCGTTCGGTGGGCGTGAGCCGCAGGCCCGCAGCCTTGAGTCTCCGCAGCAGTACCCGACTCTCCACCACCACCGCTCCGGCGGCGATCAGACCCGGTCGGTACTCCTCGGGGACGTCGTAATGATCGCCTTGGAACCCGCGCCTCGGGATGCCGTTCGCCGAGGCGAATGCGTGGAGTTCGTCGTACGACACGTCGCTGACGAGATGGCACCACTTGCGCCCTCGGTGGTGCCATCTCGCTTCGTCCATCAGGATCGTCACGGCCTCGTCCCGTCGGTCGATCGTCCGGCGGGTCGCCCGCCTCCCGTCGAGCCTGACACACTCGTCACCACGATGACGACCGATCTCGAACTCCGAGTGGCCTGGCACCGGCACCTCGGGCGCGGTCGACCCGCCGAGGTGTGGTTCGACACCGTGACCGCTCGGTACCGATCAGCCGACCGTCGCTACCACGATGTGCGGCATCTCCGGTGGGTCCTCCGCCACACGGCATCGCTGCTGCGCCGACACGCCGTCGACGACCCCGATGCCGTGGTCGCCGCCGCCTTCTTCCACGACGCCGTCCACACCGTCGACCGCTCCGACGACGAGGCGATGAGTGCCGAACTCGCCCGCTGCGCGCTCACCGAACTCGGATGGTCCGAGCCTCGCCGCGAGCACGTCGCGACGATGGTCCTGGCGACCACCCACCGGCCCGGCTCCGCCGACGTCGACGACCTCGGCACCGCTGTGCTGCTCGCCGCCGACCTCGCCGTGCTGGCCGCCGAACCCGGCGCCTACGGCGACTACACCCGATCCGTGCGTCACGAGTACGCCGAGCTCGACGACGATCAGTGGTGTGCGGGTCGTCGCGAAGTGATCGATGGCTTTCTCGGTCGACCGACGATCTTCCCCGTCCGACTCGGCCTCGACGATTGGGAGCGCCGCGCCCGCGCCAACCTGGCCGCCGAAGCGGCGGCGTTGCGCTGAACCGTCAGCGACGGCGACGGACGCGAACCCGAACCGGGCGTGGCGCCTGAGCGCGCATCCCGGCCAGCGAGGCAGCGGCCACGGCGAGGGCGAACCAGATCACGGACATCGCCGAAACTCTAGGTCGGCGACGCAGGGTCCGCCAGACGCAGCTCTCGACAGCCGCACGGCCGTCCCGCGCCGGCCACCGGTCACGACATCACCCCGAACCGGACGGGCCTACAGTGACGACATGGCCGATCACACGTCCACGACCGGCGAGACCGTCGAACTCCTCCAAAATCTCATCCGCAATGCTTGCGTCAACGACGGCTCCCCCGAGTCCGGTGACGAGTCCAGGAGTGCCGCCACACTGCAGCACTTCTTCGAGGGTGCCGGTCTCGACGTCCAGCGTTTCGAACCGATCCCCGGACGCGGATCGATCGTCGCCCGGATCGAGGGCTCGGACCCCGATGCCCCGTCGCTCTGCCTCATGGGACACACCGATGTCGTCCCGGTCAGCCCCGACGGCTGGCACCACGATCCGTTCGGTGGCGAAGTGATCCGCAACGCCGACGGCGTCGACGAGGTGTGGGGGCGCGGCGCCGTCGACATGCTCAACCTCACGGCATCGATGGCGGTCGCGTTCCGCCACCTGGCCCGCAGCGGATTCCGTCCGAAGGGCGACCTCATCTATTTCGGGGTCGCCGACGAAGAAGCGGGCGGACATTGGGGTGCCGAGTGGATGTTCGACCACCACCCCGAGGCGATCGACGCCACCTACTGCCTCACCGAGCTCGGTGGATGGTCGACGGTCGACGACCACGGGCACCGTCACGTCACCGTCAACGTCGGTGAGAAGGGCCTCAACTGGCGACGACTCAGGGTGTCGGGTACCCCCGGACACGGCTCGATGCCGTACGGCGCCGACAACGCCCTCGTCAAGGCCGCCGAGATCGTCCGTCGGCTCGCCGAGTACCGCACCACCCCACACCTCGGCGAGACGTGGCGGGCACTGCTCGACACCATGTCGCTCCCGCCCGAACTGCGGGCTGCGATGCTCGACCCCGGGACCGTGTACGACTCGATCGCCACCCTCCCGACGCCGGTGGCACGCACCTGTCACGCCCTGACCCACACCACGATCTCCCCGAACGTGGCCCACGGGGGCCAGAAGACCAACGTCATCCCCGACGAGGTCGACATCGAGGTCGACATCCGTACCGTGCCGGGCACCACCAAGGCCGACGTCGACGCGATGCTCGCCGACGCCCTGGGCGACCTCGCCAGCCACGTCGAGATCGTCGATCTCCAGATCGGTGACCCGACCCAGTCGGCGACCGCCAACGCCCTCTGGGAGTCGATCCGTGAGAACACCCAGGTCGCCTACCCGGGGGCGTCGATCGTCCCCGGCCTCGTGGTGGGTGGCACCGACGCCCGCTTCTACCGCCACCGCGGTCGCGTCGCCTACGGAGCCGGGCTGTTCTCCCCGACGATGGACTTCGCCACGTTCGGCAACCGGTTCCACGGCCACGACGAGCGCATCGACGTCGACAGCCTCGCCCTCGCCACCGAGTTCTGGATCGGCATCGCTCGCGACATCTGCGGCTGACTCCAGCCTCGCCCAACCCTGTCCATTTTGTGGCAGCAGATCTCGCACAGCAGCGCGTGATCGCTGCCACAAACTGAACACCCGAATTCTGTGGCAGCAGACATGCCACGGCAGCGCGTGATCGCTGCCACAAAATCACGACCCCACGCTGTGGCAGCAGATCCTGCTCGGCAACGCGTGATCGCTGCCACAAAATGAGCAGGCGCACCGCTGGCGCACCCCGGTGGCGGTCAGCGACGGCAGCGGGTGAGCGCCTCGCCGAGTTCGGCGACGAGTTGCCGTTCGCGCTCCGAACCCTCCGGTGCCGACGCGAGGCGAGCGAGCACGGCGTGAAGTCGATCGAAGTGCCGCCGCTCCCCTCGCGGCAACGCCCGACGATGGACCAGGACGGTCCGCCAGTCGACGAACCATGCCGCCTCGTGCGGAGAGACCGAGTGGCGCAGCACGAGACCCGGTACGGCGGCGACGAAACGGGCCCGCTCCCGACGATGCATCACCACGAGCGCCACGCCCACCGCCGTGAACAACCCGACGAACAGGGTGATCGCCCCGAGGACGACGAGCCCACTCACGACCTCGTCGCCGGTGTAGGTGACGTCGGCGAACACCAGCGAACCGTTCCACATCGCATGCGTCCCCATGGCGAGCAGGAGGCCCCACCACATCGACGTGCGAAGGCGTCGGCCCTTCCGGACGGCCAGACCGATCGCCAGTCCGCTCCAGAAGGTGAACAGCGGGTGTGCGAACGGAGTGAGTACCGCTCGGAGGATCACCGTCGCGACGAACGAACCATCGACGTCGGCGATCGCGAAATACGTCATGTCCTCGACCACCGCGAAGCCGAGCGCGACCCATCCGGCGAACACGATCCCATCACTGACGCCATCGACCTCACCACGGCGGACCGCCCACACGACACCGAGCGCCTTGGCGAACTCCTCGACGATCGGCGCGGACACCACGATCGCTGCGACCTCCCCGGCGACCACGCCGACCACCGTGTTCACGACCCCGGCGACGACGATCGCGACGCTCGCACCCCACAACAGCGCATGGGTCCGGGACGATCGCGGCTCGGGTTCGATCCGATCGAGCCAACCGAGCACCGGCAAGACGATCACCAGCGGGATCAGCCCGGCGATCACCGACCACGGCGAGACCACCGCCAGGTAGCCGACCAGGCCGGTCGTGGCCACCGAGCACACCGCAACCGGCGGGCTGAGGAACGCCGGGAGCCGTCGCCGCCGAACGGCCACCGACACCGTCCCGGTCATCCGTCGCCACCGACGAAGGCCCGCATGTGGAACGCCATCTGATCGACGCCGTACCGTCGGTCGGCCCCGATCGGGCAAGCCAGCCGAGCCGCACACCCGGCCGTCGCGCACACCGGTTCGTCCCCCGACCGGACGTGGCTCCGGCACCGCTCGTGGTCGTAGTGCACCCTGCCGCGATCGTCGCCGTGCGAGAACGCACCGACGGGACAGGTGCTGAGACAGGGCCGGTCGGTGCACGAATCACACGGTGAGCGGCGACCCCCGACGGCAGGGAGTCCGACCACCGGGTCGGCGAAGAGGAGAACGCCGCGGTACGCGTGCCAGAGTCCGTGGTCGGGGTGGATGAGCAATCCGATCGGTGACTCGAACACGTCGTCGGCCCGCCTGGCCCACCGCTGCATCGGGATGAACGGCTCGTCGCTCGGATGCAGGAACCGGGCGCCGAATCGATCGGCCACCGGGCCGAGCACTGCTCGCGTCCAATCGTCGAGCGGATCGGCCGAGCCAGCAGCGCCGATCGGCCGAGCGGCCCGAAAGCTCGGCCACATCGCCCCACCGATGTTGCCCACCACCACCACGGCCACGGTCGGCCGATCGTCGTCGAACCTCGGGACGCCGTCATCGGGTCCCGGCTCGAACCCGCCCCGGGCGACCATCCCCGTCGATTCGATCTCGGCGGCGAGTTCGTCGTAGCGGATCATCGTGCCGCCCGGGTCATCGCTCCGACGCTACCCGACCCCGCCTGACACACTGGGAGCATGTCGGAACTGCAGACGCTGCCCGCCGAGACGACGCCGGCGCTCGACGAGGACACCGAGACCGACGAACCGCTGGTCGCCCACATCGTCA
>JBMUCX010000159.1:0-5136 GCA_049458915.1 Ilumatobacteraceae bacterium | reverse complement strand
CGAGGGTCGCCGCCAACACCGGCGACGCAGGCGGGTCCCCGTAGCCACGGATGAACGCCGTGTGGATCGCCGGGTCGCCGCCCCACCGAGGCGCCAACGTCGCCAACATCGCCTGGTCCCAGGCACGATCGGCGAACGCGAGGAGATCCCAGTCCACGAGCACCGGCCCGCTGGCCGACATGATCACGTTGCCGGGGTGCACGTCACCGTGGCAGAGCACCGGTTCGGCTCGAACCGCCACCTGCCACCCACGGTGTCGGTCGACGGCCGACCGCATCCCCGCCAGGGCGCGATCGTCGACGGTCCCTTCGGCCTCGTCCAGCAGGACGTCGAAGTCCCACCACGGCAGCAGCGTCGGATCGACGACGGGATAGTCGTCGGGAACCACGTCGACGCCGAGCGAGTGCACGAGGCGCACGATCGCTCCGACCGCCCCCCAGTCGACCGAACGACCGCAGTCGGACACGGCGCCCCAACCGGTCACGGCGAATCCGTCCACGTCGGCCGCCATCGCCTCGACCGGTGGAACGGTGGGTACGCCTCGCTCGATCAGGCGCCGGACGAACTCGTGCGACGCAGCTGCCGGAGCCGTGGCGTGCCCGATCCTGAGGACGACGTCACCCGCTCGATACAGGGCGTTCATGCCGTGCCGGAGCAGGATCGGCTCGGGGAGTCCCCAGTGCGCTGCCTGGAGTCGAGCAAGGCGGAGCGCAGCGTCGCGATCGACCACGGGACGATCGACGTACGGACGATCGACGGGACCACGACGGCCACTCACGGCCCGAACACGTCGATGCCGGGGTTCAGACGTCCCGTCGGATCGAAACGCTCCTTGATCCGCCGATGGAGTTCTCGCACGGCCGGCTCGACGACCGGTGGTGGAGCCGGCCGCTCGTGGTGCACGATGCCGATACCGACCTCGGCGACGAATCGACCGGATCCGACGAGCGTCGGCACGTCTCCGGGAGGAATCGACCATCGCCCGCCGGACGGGAGTTCGGGGGGACCGTCGATCGGATCGAGTCCGCATCCGGTCGCCTGCTCGTCGACATCGCGCGGGTGGCCCGAGAGCAGGACGTGGCACCACAGGCCGTCCCAGAGCACCGATGTCGGCCGGTACAGCCGTTGCAGCAGGTCGTCCGGCGCCGCCGCACTCCGGTACCACCGCTCGTGTCGCGGGACGGGCCGGGTGCGGAGGATCACCTCGCCGAGGAACCCGATCGTCCCTCGGGAACCCACCAGGAGCCGACAGAGGTCGAAGCCGCTCACGTTCTTCACGGTCGGCCCACCGGCCTTCACGACTCGGCCGCCGGCATCGACGTACCGGGCCTGCAAGAGCGCGTCCCTGATCGGTCCGTCCCCGAGACGCCGGACGCCTGACCGGCCCACTGCGAGAGCTCCACCGACCGTTCCTCCCGGTGGAATCGCGACGGTCTGACCGGCGGCAGCCAGCTCGGCGAGCAGCTCGCCGACGGGCGTCGCTGCTCCGCACTGCACGGTCATCTCCTCGGGTCGGAACCAGTCGATTCCGGATGGTGGCGTGACCGCTCGGACGTCGGGCACCGCGCCGCCACGGGTTGCCGCGCCGACCACGCTGACCGGCCCGTCGCTCCCGACCTCGTCGGCGAAGGTCGTCAGATCCATGACCCGTCCGGCACGCCGAGGTGGTTGATCTCGCTACAGGTCGCCGGGTTCGGTAGGACCTTGCCGGGGTTGGATCGCATGTCCGGGTCGAACGCGCACCGCACTGCGTTCTGGGCCGCGAGATCGACCTCCGAGAACATCAGCCCCATGTAGTCGCGCTTCTCGAGTCCGATTCCGTGCTCACCGCTCAGTGCGCCACCGGCGGCGACCGATGCCTCGACGATCTCTCGCCCGGCGGCGTGGACCCGATCGGTCACGCCCGGCTCCCGAGCGTCGTACACCAGCAGCGGGTGCAGGTTGCCGTCACCGGCGTGGAACACGTTGAGGACCCGGATCCGGTGGCGGTCGGCGATCTCGTACACCTGGTTGAGCACCGCAGGCAGCTGCGACCTCGGCACCACGGTGTCGTGGAGGTAGTAGTCGGGCTGGATGTTGGCGATCGCGCCGAATGCCGACTTGCGGCCCTTCCAGAGCAGCGCCCGCTCGGCCTCGTCCTGAGCGACGCGGACCGTGTTCACCGCATGTCGCTCTGCGATCTCCACGATTCGCTCCACCTGATCGTGGAGTTCGTGCGGGAGGCCGACCACCTCGACGAGAAGGGCTGCGGCCGATGTGACCGGGAGGCCGGCATGGATGTAGGCCTCGACCGCTTCGAGGCACAGTTGGTCCATCATCTCGATCGCCGCCGGCACCATTCCGGCGGCGATGATGCCGCTGACCGTCGCGGCACCATCCTCCACCCGATCGAAGTCCAAGAGCATCGTGCGGACCTCGGGGTAGTTCTGCGTCAGGCGGACGCAGACTTCGGTGGCGATCCCGAGCATGCCCTCGCTCCCGACGAACACCCCACGCAGGTCGAGTCCCGGGGGCTCGGGCTGCTCGCCACCGAGCACCGTGACGGTGCCGTCGGGCAGGACGACACGGACGGCGAGGACATGGGAGTTGGTGACGCCTTCGGCGAGACAGTGAGGTCCACCGGAGTTGTTGGCCACATTGCCGCCGATCGAACAGGTCTGTTGGCTGCTCGGATCAGGAGCGAAGTGCACACCCAGATGGGACAGACGGTTCGACAGATCGAGGTTCAACACGCCGGGTTGGACCCACGCGATGCGGTTGACCTCGTCGACGGAGACGATCCGGTCCATCCGGGTGAGTGCGATCACGACCGCACCGTCGAGGGGAACGGCTCCACCCGCGAGGCCGGTGCCCGATCCACGAGCGACGAACGGCCGTCCGAATCGATTCGCGACCTCGACACATCCGCGGACCTCGTCGGTCGTCTCGGGCAGGCAGACGACCGACGTCGCGCCCTCCATGTTCGATGCGTCGCGCCGGTAGAGCGACAGGTACGCCGCCGAAGAGCGGACCCGCTCGGGTCCGACGACCGACGCGAGCGCTTCGACCATCGGATCGGTCGCTCGGCCGACGGTCGAACTCATTCTGGTCACCTCCCGGCGGACCGCTGCTTCAGCACGACGACTCGGCCGGTCTCGACCGGTCGCCCGTCGACCAGGATGCGGTCACCGGGTTCGAGGTGATCGTCGATGGAAGCGAGTCGAGCGTCGCGTCGTGCCTTGAGTTCGTCTTCCCGGTCGCGCATCGCCGAGCGGCCGTCCCTCACCGCCTCGGTCACCTGTCGTGCCGCCGCCCTCGCCTTCGACGTCGTCGACCGCGCCACCGCAACCGGTGTGAGCTGCGCGGCGGTTCGCTTCAGTTTCTTGGCGGCGTAGGTCGACCCGGTGATCCCGGCGGCGGCCCCGGACACGAACCACGTGAGACGTCTCATGCTCTCCTCCGTTCATCGACCGCCGGCAGGACCTGGATCCGCCGGTCGGTGCCGCGCAGCCGTCGCCACGCCCTTCGGGTACCGGTGGCGACACCGGCCACCTTGATGACCGGAGCCGACAGCGCCGTACGCACCACTCTGCCCGATCCCTCCACCGCCTCGGTGATCGCCTCGGCCGAGCCGAGCACCCGGTCGAACCGTTCGAGATCGTCGCGAGCCGCCTCCACCGTCGAACGGGCCTCGGCGGTACTCCGACGAAGCTCCTCCAACAGCGGACCGGTCTCGGCCCGGAGCGCCACCATCTCGCGCTCGAGGACGCCGAGTGAATCGACCACGCGCAACAACACGACCACCAGAGCGGCGAACCCGACGGCGCAGAGGACCGCTGCGAGGGTCACGGCCAGATCACCAGCGGTCATGATCGGTCACTCCCGGGTTCGGGGCTGCGTCGTGCAGAGTTCATCCGTTCCTCGATCCGTTCTTCGATCAGCGGCTCCTGGCCGTGCGGCCCGGGGCGGTACCAACGCCGTCCGTCGAGTTCGGGCGGAAGGTAACGCTGCTCCACCCACCCGCGCTCGTCGTCATGAGGGTACTCGTAGCCGATGCCGTGACCGAGTTTCTCCGCCCCCTGGTAATGAGCATCACGGAGGTGGGCCGGTACCTCGCCGACGAGTCCGGCGCGGACGTCGGACCGCGCCTGCCAGATGGCCAACGCAGCGCGATTGCTCTTCGGAGCCGCGGCCAGGTACAGCGCTGCCTGGGCAAGGTTGAGTTGGGCCTCCGGGAGGCCGACGTGCTCGACCGCTTGTGCGGCGGCGACGGCGACGAGGAGGGCCATCGGATCAGCGAGACCGACGTCCTCGCTCGCGAGCACGATCATGCGCCGAGCGACGAAACGGGCATCCTCTCCCGACTCGAGGAGTCGAGCGAGCCAGTACACCGACGCATCGGCATCGGAACCGCGCATCGACTTGATGAAGGCGCTCACGACGTCGTAATGATCGTCGCGTCCGTACCGGAGGGCACTCGTGCCGATCGCTGCTTCGACGTGGTCGACTCCGACCGGGCCCGGATGGGCGATCGCACATGCCACCTCGAGCGCGGTCAGCACCTGTCGACCATCGCCGCCCGCACGACCGACGAGCAGGTCGACGGCACCACCCTCGGCGGTGGTCCCCTGCGCGACGAGTCCACGTTCGACGAGCAGGCGCACATCGTCTCGATCGAGTGGCTCGAGTCGGAACAGCGTCGACCTGCTCCGCAGCGGAGCATTGACCTCGAAGAACGGGTTCTCGGTCGTCGCTCCGACGAGGGTCAGCGTCCCGTCCTCGACGGCAGGGAGCAACGCGTCCTGCTGGGCCTTCGAGAACCGATGGATCTCGTCGAGGAACAGGATCGTGCCGCGGTCGTGCTCGACACGCCGCTGGCGCGCCCGCTCGATCACCTCCCGGACGTCCTTGACACCGGCGGTCACGGCGGACAGTTGCTCGAACGACCGCGAGGTCGTCCCGGCGATGGCGAGCGCGAGCGTGGTCTTGCCGGTCCCGGGCGGCCCCCAGAGGATCGCCGAAGTCAGACGATCCTGCTCGACCAATCGTCGCAGCGGACGTCCGGGCCCGACGAGGTGCCGTTGGCCCACGATGTCGTCGAGGTTGGTCGGCCTCAGTCGAGCGGCCAGCGGCGCTGCCGCGCGGAGTCGGTCTCCG
>JBMUCX010000158.1:0-5153 GCA_049458915.1 Ilumatobacteraceae bacterium | reverse complement strand
GCGGCTCACCGATCGTCCCCGCTCGAGGTGGAGGCCGACGGCCCGGCGGAGTCCGCTCGGAGGTCGACGCCCGGTTGCATGGACGCATTGTTCCAGAAACGGGCGTCGCAGAGTGGAGTTCACCACTGCCACCGTACGAGAGCGACCATCGCGAGCATCACGACACGCACGAGGTCACGACCCGCAGGAGGCTCGTGAACGGCATCACGTCACCAGGCCGATCCGTCATCGCCGAACGAGGCCTCGCGCTTGCGGCTCGACGCCCGGGAGGTCGTGTACGCCCGCTTGGACTGCTTGACGCTCCATCGACGGCTGCGGAGGCCGTCGAGATCCTGGGCGGCCATCTGGACCGCGTCGCCCTCACCGGGCAACTCCGACAGTCGGTCGACCACCGAGCGGGCGAGGCGCTCCGCACCGTCGAAATCTCCCTGATCGGCGAGGCGCCGATACTCCCGGCGCTCGCGGGCGGCCTCCAGGAGGACCACCTCGTTGGTGACCCGGGGGTCGGCGACGCTGTCGATCGTGCCGGGCTCACCGGCCGTGACGGTGACCGGGACGACCTGCTCGTGAGCGGCGAACCCGTCGACGGTCGACACCCACGAGAGTCGGACCTCGGCGACCTCGACCGTGCCACCGGCCGGCTGCGGGCGGGTGTGGAAGGCCACGAGCACCGACCGCTCCTCGCCGCCGAACGCGTCGCCGAGGTCGATGCGCAGACCGCCGTCGGTGAGTTCGGCGGTGTGGAAGTCGTTGAGCACCCGCATCGCCGCGACCGCCGGCGTCGGTCGGACGACGACGGAGACGTTCTGGGCGACGACCCGGCCGAGTCCGTCGAACTCGGTCAGGAAGACCTGGGCGGCGGCGTCGGACGACGCACACCAGTAGTCGTTGCCACCCCCGGCGTTGGCGAGGGTGCCGAGCAGTTCCTCCTGGAAGCCCTCGGCGAATCCGATGAACGACGACGAGACTCCCGAGCCACGACCCCCGACGACGAGGCTGGCGAGCTCGTCGGCGTCGACGACGCCTTGGTTGACGTGCCCGTCGGTGAGGACGACCACTCGACGGACGGCGCCGTCTCGGTGGTGGTCACGCAGGATCTGATGGCCGAGGAGCCAGCCGGCCGAGAGGTTCGTCGAACCACCAGGGGTGATGGAGCGGACCAGGGCCGCCGCGTCGGGTCCGACGTGCCGACCGAGATCGAGCACCAGCGAGGCGCTGTTGTCGAACGTGACGACGGCGGCGCGGTCGTCGGGCCCGAGACGGCGGAGGACATCGGCGACCGCATCACACACCGAGCGGAGCGGTTGGCCCTCCATCGAGCCGGAGCGGTCGATGACGAAGGCGACGTCGATCGGCGGCCGCTCGACGGCGGGGGCGTCGGGAGCGGTGAACTCGACGAGGGTGTGGACGAGTCCGTCCTGGTTGATGGTGACGACCGATCGGTCGAAGGCGATACGTGGTTCCATGGGGTCCTCCTCGGGCTCGGGTGACCGCCGGACAGCGGCACCGAACGATTGACCCCACTGGGCCGTCGATGCGACGAAACCCCAGGTCAGCGCCCCACCAACCACGAGGTGTCAGACACCTCGTGGTCCACCTCGTGGTCAGAGGCCGAGCCGATCGCGGAGTTCGGTCGGGCCGATGGCGGTGAGGCCGAAGACCGCTCGGCTGACTCCGACGTGGATCACGACGTCGTCGATCGGCCACCGACTCGCCACGAGGATCACCACCGGGTACTCGAGGCCTTTGATCCGGCGTGCCGTCTCACACACGACCCGGCCGGGGCCGGCGTCCTCGTAGGCGACGAACTCGGGGACACTCCGGATGTGGTCGCGGGCGTCGCTGTCGAGGGCGGCGACGACGACTTGGCCATCGTCGAACCCTGCGGTCCTGGCTGCCAGCACCTCGGCACGCACGTGGGTCAGCAACTCGTCGAGGTCGTCGGCATGGTGGAACCGCAGGCCGGTCGCCGGCGGCAGCGACGCCGGTGCCGGCGGACCCTCGAACTTGTTCCGGAGGAGTCGGGCGATCTCGAAGGCGTTGCGGGTGTTCGACGTCAATTCGCACACCGTCCACCCGTCGTCGGTCGTCGGCGGCCGGAACCCGCGGCGATGGAGTTCCTGCTCGGCATCGCCGACGAGCAGCAGCCGACGAGGCCCGTCCGGGTCGAGCAGCGCCTCGAGCATGGCCAGCCACGCCGGGCTGAAGTCCTGGACCTCGTCGACGACGATCGTGTCGAAGCGCTCGGTCACCTCGGGCCAGTGGAGGTGCAGGTGCCCCTGGACCTGGTTGTTCCAGAAGTCGCTGTCGGCATCAATGGGCACTTCGAGCGACGGCATCCCATCGAGTTCGAGTGCGAGCCGCAGGAAGGCCCCGGTTCGGAGATGGTCGAGGCCGCCGACCCGACGCGTGAGTTCGGCGCCGAGCGGTTCGTTGAAGCACACCAGCAGGGTCCGCTCGGACCGCAGCGCCGCCCGGCGGGCCCATGCCAGGGCGAGCCGGCTCTTACCGGTCCCGGCGCCGCCGGTGACGAACACCCGCCGGTTGGCATCGAGCCGCTCCAGCGACCGGATCTGCGCGCCCGACTGCGATTCGATCCGGGTCGCGCCCCACCGGGCGTAGGCCCCGGGGTCCGCCTCGAACTCGACATCGGGACGGATCGTGCACACGATGTCGGCGAACACCCCGTCATCGAACATCGGTCGACCGGCACGTCCCCGGTTCATGAACCGTGACAGTGCGCTGTCGATGACCAGCAGGTCGGTCGACCAGATGATCTGATCCGGGTCGAGGTCGTTCGGACGCTCCTCCCCGTCGAAGCCGCGAGCGTTGACGAAGGCGACCGCTCCGTCGACCTCGACCCGCTCGGCACCCGGACAGTTCCGCCGCAGGTGATCGCGCAGCGCGAACTGATTGCGGCGGAGTTGGGCGACCGGCCCCCCACTCGACTTCTCGTACGGTTCGATCCACTGACCGGCGACGACCTTCGGCAGATACGCCTTGACCTCGATGATGCCGATGCCGTGTGCTGGGTGGGCCACGACGACGTCGATTTCGTAGGGCGGCTTCCCGGCGAGCCTGACGGTCGGCATGATCACCCAGTTGTCGTCGAGATCGGCGAGGAGCGGCTCGACGACGAGTGGCTCACCGGGCTCCATGGCGGCGATGCGGAAGTCGGTCGGATGCAGACGGCCCATTCCAGACAGTGTGGTCCAATCGACCGCGAGGTGTCTGACCACGAGGTGTCTGACACCTCGTGGTCGGGGTACGGTGCTGGAGCGTGAGTTCTGATGTGGTGATCGGTGCGATCGCCGCCGTCGTCGGCATCGCCGGGCTCGGTGCCGCCGGGGTGGTGTTCCGCCGGTGGCGAACCCTCGTCCGACTCGTCGATGCGACGAGCGCTGCGCTGCGAGAACTCGCCGCTCTCGACACCCGGTTCCGGGTCGCGACGACCGACCGAGGGACCCTGAAGCTCGCCTTCCACGCCGACGTCACGTCGAAAGCCCGATTCGACCGCTTCGACCTGACGAACTTCCTCCTCGACTCGATCGCCGGCATCGAACAGCAGGTCCGCAACGAGGTGTCGGCTCGTCGGGCCGCCGAACAGGCGCATCGCGAGTACTCGACGGCAGTCGCCGACGTCGCCGGACGACTGCTCGGCACGACCCCTGCCGTCGGCGTCGACCAGGCCCGCTACGACGCCGCCGAACGTCGGCGCTTCGAACGTCGCCGGATCAAGCCACCCAAGGTGGAGGCGAAGGTGACCGGCTCGGTGGCCTATACGAGTCCGAAGGGCCGCAACTCCTACCGGGGCGGCATCCAGTGGGGTTTCGCCGACCTCGAAGGCGCCCTCGCCGAGGTGACGAATCGTGACCAGCGACGCTCACGTGTCGACGAGGAACGCCGACTCATGACCAACGCGATGCGGGTCGACGTACTGCGCCGGGACGGTCATCGCTGCAAGATGTGCGGCCGTGACTCCGGCGTGATCGAACTCCACGTCGACCACATCGTTCCCGTGTCGCACGGCGGCCGGACGACGATGGACAATCTGCAAACCCTCTGCCGGGACTGCAACCTCGGCAAGAGCAACCGGTTCGTCGGCTGACGGGACCGGGACCCGGACCGCGCGAGCGCGCACACTTCGGCCTCAGGATCCGCCTCGGCTGTGCGGTCATCGGCCTGATGGCCACCATGGTCATCGTGGGTGATGGCCACATCCGAGCCCGAGCGCTCGCAGTTCCTCGCACGACTCGACGCCCGGAACCGAGCATGTTCGATCACGCCACATGACGGAAGGGACGTTCCACTGGCGCCGGCTCGGAACTTGGAAGGAACGAATGTGCGCAACGTGATCGGTGGATTGCTGTCAACCCTCGGATGGGTGATCGGCGGAATCAACTACCTGGCCACAGCGGGCTGGTTCTTCGCCAACGACCAGTTCGCACTCGGATTCATCCAGTTGGTCGTGCCACCCGCCGAACTGGTGTTGCCCTGGCTCGCGAGGGCGGCGTTCGGGGTGGCGAGTGCGGTGAGCTTCGGATTGCTGATCCTCGGCGGCGCCATCTCGCAGTGACTACCGAGAGGTCGCGAGTCCCGTCGATACCTCGGTCATGGCCATAGCGCCCGCTGTCTAGTATCGCGATGATGCCTCAGGATCGAGCAAGCGTCGATGAATGAACCAGCGCCATATGGCAAGCGTGCCGCAGCGCTGCTACTCGACGTCTTGATCGAGTTCGCGATCCCGGTCGGTGTGGCGATCCTGGGTGTCATCACCGCCATCTTCGGTATCGGACTGCTCCTCCTCCTGGTCAGCGTTCCGCTCTGGTTCGTCATCGTGATCATCAATCGCGTGGTGATCCAGGGGCGTGATGGGCACACGTGGGGAAAGCGGATCATGGAGATCCGACTCGTCTCTGCGGAGACATCGCTGCCGGTAGGTGGATGGACCGCTCTGCTGCGGTTCGGGATCACCCTGGTACTCGGCAGTGTGACAGGTGGTCTCCTGCTGCTCCTCGACTACCTCTGGCCGGCATTCGACCCATACAAACGGAGGGTCGTGGATCGTCTGTTGGGAACCTTGGTGGTGAGCGCTCCGGTCTCGGCATGGACGGCTGCCGAATTCGGGCACCCGCCACCACCCGCCCAATCGC
>JBMUCX010000157.1:0-5391 GCA_049458915.1 Ilumatobacteraceae bacterium | reverse complement strand
GGTGCCGGACTCGCCCAGGAAGAGATCAGGGCCGTCCTCGACCGACTCGCCGACCGAGTGACCCGATTCGAGATCGTCGACCGCGCGTGGCGGTGCAACAACTCCCTCCACGGCCTCGAACGGCTGGTCGTCTCCGTGGCGTGACCGTCAGGCGTCGAAGTCGACGGTGACGTCGGTCGTGGTCGGCCTCGCCTGACAGGTCAGGACGTATCCGCGACGGACCTCGTCGTCGGTGAGGCCGTAGTTGACGTCCATGTCGACCGACCCACTGGTGCAGATCGCCTGACAGGTCGAGCACACCCCGGCCCGGCACGAGAACGGTGCATCGGGTCGGACCCGCTGGACGGCGTCGAGCACGGTGTCGCCGTCGTACAGCTCGAACGTCGAGGTCCGACCGTGCAGGGTCGCCCGACCGGTCGCCACCACCGCCTGGTCGACGATGTCCTGTGGGGCCGTGCGAACCTGTCCGGGCTGGTTGGTGGTGAAGATCTCCCGGTGCACCCGATCCGCCGGCATCCCGGCGGCGACGAGCGCGGCTTCCGCATCGGCGATCAGATCGATCGGTCCGCACAGGAATGCGTGGTCGGCGTCGGCGGGGAGGAAGCCCGCTGCCACGAGTGCGTCGAGTCGGCCCCCCTACGGCCGCCCCGACAGCAGCTCACCCCCCGATTCTTCGCGCGTGAAGGCGAAGTTGATCCGCAACCGGCCGAGATGCCGGTCACGGAGATCGTGCAGGTCGTCGAGCAGCATCGTCGACAGCGAGGTGCGGTTCACGTAGAGCAGGTCGACGCTGGAGTGCGGCTCGTGCTCGAGCACGGTCGCTGCGATCGAGTACACCGGGGTGATGCCGCTCCCGGCGGCGAACAGGGTGTACCGCCGGGCGGCGTCGGAGGCGAGTTCATGGGTGAAGTGCCCGGCCGGTGGGAGGACGTCGACATGATCGGCGACGGCGAGGTCCTTCACCGCCCAGGTCGAGAACACCCCGCCCGGCACGTGCTTGACCGCCACCCGCAACGCGCCCGATGGCGCCGCCGAGCAGATCGAGTAGCTGCGGCGGACCTCGACCCCGTCGAACCGGCGTCGCAGCGTCAGGTGCTGGCCGTGGGCGAAGTCGAGTTGGTGGCCGGTGGTGTCGAACTCGATCACCACGCTGTCGTCGGTGTCGCGGTCGACCGACCGGACCGGGAGGGAGAGGAAGCCATCTGTCATCACAGTGCCTTGAAGTGTTCGAAGGGCTCGGTGCACGATCCGCAGACGTGGCTCGATTTGCAGGCGGTGCCGCCGAAGTGGGAGATCAGTCGGGTGCGACGTGAGCCACAGCGAGGGCACGGGACCGGGAGGTCGACCGGGACCGTTCCCGGCTCACCTGCCGGAGGTGGCGGGGCGATCCCGGCGGCCCGAAGCCGCTCGTGGCCACGCGGTGTGATCCAATCCGTGGTCCACGCCGGACTCATCGCCATCTCGACGCGCGGGTCGAACCCGGCGCCACGGAGCACCGCCTCGACGTCGTCGCGGATCTGCTCGGTCGCCGGGCAACCGGTGTAGGTCGGGGTCAGCACGACCTCGGCCACGCCGTCGACGACCCGGACCGAGCGGACGATCCCGAGATCCCCGATCGTGACGTGTGGCAGTTCCGGATCATCGATCTCACGGACCAGTGTGTCGATCGATGCAGCGGCGTCGTTCACCAGGAGGCCCCCGGGTGCGCCCGGGCCAGCACCTGCAGTTCGCCGATCAAGTACGAGAACTGCTCGGTGTGCTGCCCGACCCGGCCGCCACGCTGCATCGGACCGTCGGTGGGCATGGTGAGGGTCGCCTCGGCCAGGGTCTGCGACACGGTCGCCCGCCACTGATCGCGCAGCACGGCCGGGTCGGCGGCGACCCCGGCGGCGACCAGTTCGTGCTCCACCTGGTCGGTGTCGAACAGCTCGCCCGTGTACCGCCACAGGTCGTCGATCGCCGTCTGGATCCGGCGGTGGCTCTCGTCGGTGCCGTCGCCGAGTCGGAGCACCCAGCTCCGACTGTGCCGGAGGTGGTAGGCGGTCTCCTTGACCGACTTGCCGGCGATCGCCGCCAGGGTGGCGTCGCTCGACGCGGTCATCGCCTGCCAGTAGGGGAGGGCGAACGCATCGTGCAGGAACTGGCGGGCGATGATCCGGGCGAAGTCGCCGTTGGGGAGTTCGACCAGCAGCGGATTGAGGAACTCGTGCTGTTCGCGCCAGTAGGCGTAGTGGTCCTCGTCGCGGAGGTTGCCGTCGGCGTCGGGCCCTGCGGCCTGGCCGGCGTAGGTGTACAGCGCCCGTGCCTGGCCGATCAGGTCGAGCGCCAGGTTCGACAGCGCCATGTCCTCTTCGATCTCGGGTGCGTGGGTGATCGCCTCGAGGAGTCGCTGCGCGAGGATCAGGGCTCGGTCGCCCTGGCGGAGGGTGTAGGCCAGCAACATCACATGTTGGCGACTTCGTCGGGGAGGACGAAGTCGGTCGGGTGGCGGAAGGTCTTGTCCTCGGCCGGGGAGAACAGCGCCTCGCGGTCGGCCGGATCGGACGCGGTGATGTCGCTCGACTTGACCACCCACAGGCTGACGCCTTCGGATCGTCGGGTGAACAGGTCGCGGGCGTTCTGCATGGCCAACTCGGCGTCGGGGGCGTGGACGGTGCCGGCGTGGACGTGGCTCACGCCGCGCTTGGCCCGGACGAACACCTCCCACAGCGGCCAATCGGCGGCGCTCATGCGGCCACCTCGGCGCGGCGCGCCGCCTGCTTGGCGGCGTAGGCGGTGGCCGCCTCGCGTACCCAGGCGCCGCCTTCGTGGGCGCCGACCCGGGTGGCCATCCGCTCGCGGCTCGCCGGTCCGTTGCCCTTGACCACGTCCCAGAAGTGGTCCCAGTCGATCGGGCCGTGGACCCAGTGTCCGGTCTCGTCGTCGTAGCGGAGATCGGCGTCGGGGATCGTGAGCCCGAGCAGTTCGGCCTGGGGGACGGTGGCGTCGATGAACTTCTGCCGCAGTTCGTCGTTGCCGAACCGCTTGATGCCCCAGCGCATGTTCTGGTCGCCGTGCACCGATTCGGCGTCGGGCGGTCCGAACATCATGATCGACGGCCACCACCACCGGTCGAGGGCGTCCTGGGCCATCTGCTTCTGCGCCGGGGTGCCCTGGGCGAGGGCGAGCATGATCTGGAATCCCTGTCGTTGGTGGAAGCTCTCTTCTTTGCAGATCCGGATCATCGCCCGGGCGTAGGGGCCGTAGGAGCAGCGGCACAAGGGGACCTGGTTCATGATCGCCGCGCCGTCGACCAGCCAGCCGATGGCGCCGATGTCGGCCCAGGTCAGGGTGGGGTAGTTGAAGATCGACGAGTACTTCTGGCGTCCGGTGTGGAGCCGGTCGAGCAGTTCCTCGCGTGGCGTCCCGAGGGTCTCGGCGGCGCCGTACAGGTAGAGACCGTGCCCGGCTTCGTCCTGGACCTTGGCGGTGAGGATCGCCTTGCGGCGCAGCGACGGGGCCCGGGTCAGCCAGTTGCCTTCGGGCTGCATCCCGATGATCTCGGAGTGAGCGTGCTGGGCGATCTGGCGGACCAGGGTCTTGCGGTAGTCGTCCGGCATCCAGTCGGTCGGCTCGATGCGTTCGTCGGCGTCGATCAGGGCGTCGAACCGTTCCTGGGCCATGGCGTCGGCAGCAGTCATGGGCTCACTATATGACACACATTGAAGCTTGTCCAGAGGTAAAGTTGTGTCATGACATCGACCGTGACCTCCGACCTCGACGGTGCCGTGTGCTCCGACGGTGCACCGAGCGCCCGGAACCTGATCGTCACCGTGTTCGGTGACGTCCTCGCCGTCGTCGGCCCGGACACCGAGACCACGGTCCAAGCCCTGACGGCGGTGCTGGCCGACTTCGGCGTCAACGAACGCCTGGTGCGCACGTCCCTCACGCGACTCGTGAACGAGGGACTCCTGGTCGTTCGCCCGGAAGGCCGCCGCAGCTTCTACCGGATCGCCCCCGAAGCGATCGATCTGTTCGCCTCGGCCGACGAGCGCATCTATCGGGGACGCCCGCTGCCGTGGGACGGGTCGTGGACCCTGGTCGTCCTCGACGGTGCGGAGTCGACCCCCGAGCGGCGAGCCGCGCTCCGACACGAACTGAGTGCGCTCGGTCTCGGTGTCGTCGCCCCGAACGTCATGGGTTCGCCGATCGTGGCGGCTGATGCTGCGGCGGCGGCGGTCGCCTCGCTGGGCGGGTTCGAGCAGGTCCTCGTCACCCGGTCGACACCGATCACCGGCTCCGGCCTCGCCGACCAGGCCGGTCTGGCTCGCCGGTGTCTCGCGCTCGACGACCTCGAACAGGCCTACTGCACGCTCGCCGACCGGCTCGCGCGGTTCGACGATCGGTGGGGCCTCGAAGACGCCCGCGCGGCCAAGCTCCGGCTACTCGTCGTGTCCACGTTCCGACGGTTGGTCCTCGCCGATCCGATGCTCCCGGCCGCCTTGCTCCCCGACGACTGGGCCGGCGATCGTGCGCGCCGTGAAGCGGGCCGTCTCTACACGGCGGCGAGCGCCGCCGCCGACCGCCACCTGGGTGGGCTGCTCGGCGTCGAGGTGACGACGCCCCCGAACCGTTTCTCAACCATCTGACCGCGCGAGCGACCTGAACACCTCGGCGTCGTGCCCCGGCACGATCCGGACGCCACGATCACGCTCGCTGCGCAGCATCGCCAGTGAGCGTCGCTGCTGGTCGAGATCGTGGGCGAACGGCGGCAACACCTCGTCGTCGAGCGTGTGCGAGAAGTAGCAGGCGTCGCCGGCCAGGATCGTCGGCCCGTCGGCGGTGATCACCCGGAGCGACTGGTGCCCGCAGGTGTGACCGGGAGTCGGCAGGGTGGTGACGGTGCCGTCGCCGAACAGGTCGTGCACCCCGTCGACGAGTTCGACATCGTGCCCGAGGTCGTAGAGCGAGCGGTCGTACCCACCGCTCCCGGCCGACTCGTCGGTGGTCGCCGCATCCCATTCGTCGCGCTGGACCACGAGGCGGGCGTTGGGCAGTTCGCACAGCCCACCGACGTGGTCGAAGTGGCAGTGCGACACCACCACCCGGAAACGATCGTGCGGGTCGACGCCCTGCTCGGCGAGTCGAGAGCCGACCGTGCCCCCGTGGACGACATCGGGCGTGAAAATTCTCGCCAGCCTCCCGAGCGCCTCCGGCCCATCGGCGAGCGCCGGATGCAACCCGGCGTCGAACAGCACCACACCGCGCTCGTGGCGGACCAGCCACGCCGGCACCGGGATCGCGAACTCCTCGGTGGAGCCGCCCGCCACCAGCGTCCGGGCCTGCGTCCGCAGCCACCCGCAGTCGAGACCGGTGATCGTGACGGTGGGTTCCATCCGTGCAGTGTCGCGC
>JBMUCX010000156.1:0-5396 GCA_049458915.1 Ilumatobacteraceae bacterium | reverse complement strand
CCACCTGTTCGCGATCGGGTACATGCACGGCGACCCGAAGTTCTCGAAGTTCTTCCTCTACCTGAACCTTTTCGTGCTCTCGATGACGTTGCTCGTCCTCGGCGACAATCTCCTCGTCACGTTCCTCGGTTGGGAGGGCGTCGGCACGTGCTCGTACCTGCTGATCTCCTTCTGGCACTCGTCGGAGGCGAACGCGAGCGCCGGCAAGAAGGCGTTCGTCACCAACCGGATCGGTGACTGGGGATTCATGCTGGCCATGTTCCTCGGTTTCCAGGCGGTCGGGACGATCAGCTACGGCGGACTGAACGCAGCCGCCGAGTCGGGTGCGCTCGCCCAGTCCACGGCGACCGGGATCGCCATGCTCCTGTTCGTCGGCGCCGTCGGAAAGTCCGCCCAGCTGCCGCTCTACGTGTGGCTCCCCGACGCGATGGCCGGTCCGACTCCGGTGTCGGCGCTCATCCACGCCGCCACGATGGTGACGGCGGGTGTCTTCCTGATGGTGCGCATGAACCCGATGCTCGCCGTTGCCGCCGACTGGGCCCCGATGGTCATCACGTGGGTGGGCGTCGTCACGGCGTTGTTCGCCGCGACGATCGCCGTCGCTCAACACGACATCAAGAAGGTGCTGGCGTATTCGACGGTGTCCCAACTCGGATACATGTTCCTCGCGGTCGGTTCCGGTGCCTATGTGGCGGCGATCTTCCACATGATCACCCATGCCTTCTTCAAGGCGCTGCTGTTCCTCGGATCGGGGTCCGTCATCCACGGCATGCACCACGAGCAGGACATGCGTCGGATGGGAGCGCTCAGAGCCGTCATGCCGGTGACCGCGGCGACGTTCATCATCGGATGGCTCGCGATCGCAGGTGTTCCTCCGTTCGCCGGGTTCTGGTCGAAGGACGAGATCCTCCTGTTCGCCCTCGCGGAGCGCGGTCCCGTGGTGTACGTCCTCGGTCTGGTGACCGCCGTGCTCACCGCCTTCTACATGACCCGACAGGTCATCATGGTCTTCTTCGGCGAGGCCCGGTGGGGGAGCCACGCGAACGCCACGGAGGCAGCGCACCTCGATGTGCCGGTCGACGCCGAGTCCGATACGCACGGCGCTCACGGCGAGTTCAAGCCGCACGAGTCCCCGCCGATCATGCTGCTCCCGCTGGTGGTGCTCGCTGCGCTCTCGATCGTCGGCGGCGTCATCCAGCTCCCATCGTTCGGCTTCATCCCGAAGGACCTGCGGTACCGCCTCGAGCACTGGCTCGAACCCGTGGTCGAGTTCGGTGAGGCGCACATCTCCGATTCGAGCGCGTACGCCAACAAGGAACTGCTCGCGTTGCTGGCGATCGCTGTCGCGCTGTCCGGGATCGCCGCCGCAGTCGCCGTGTACGCGAAACGTCTCGTCGCACCGGTCGAACCGAAGTTGCTCGCGGACGGGTGGCGATACGACTCGGCGATCTCGGCGTTCATGGGCGGGCCGGGCCGAAAGGCGTTCGACGCCGTGGCCCGCTTCGACGCCCAGGTCGTCGATGGCGCCGTGAACGGCGTCGGCCGCTTGACCCGAGGCGCCGGTGGGAGCGTCCGCCGGATCCAGACGGGCAACGTGCGGAGTTATGCCGGACTCGTCGGGATCGGTGTGGTCCTCGTCCTGCTCTGGTTCGTGATCGGCAGGGGGGTCCTCTGATGTCCGCTGTCGTGGCTGCCGCCGGAGCACCCATCGAGTTCCCGATCCTGTCGATGCTGATCGCCGTGCCGGCGATCGGTGCGGCCATCGTGCTGCTGCTGTCGAAGCGGCGTCCCGAGTACGTTCGCCTCGTCGCCGTCGTCACGTCGGTCGCGACCGGAGCCATGTCGGTGTGGCTCACCGCCCGCTTCGACCGGGCCGATGATGGCTTCCAGTTCGTCTCCCGGCACCCCTGGATCGAGAACTGGGGCATCTCGTGGCATCTGGGCGTCGACGGGATCTCGCTGTTCCTCGTGCTGCTGACCGGCGTGCTGTTCCCGCTGGCCATCGTCGGCATCGATCCGCACAACGACGATCCGGCCCGTGACAAGCCCTACTTCGCCTGGCTGTTGTTGCTCGAAGCGGGTGTCATGGGGTCGTTCCTGAGCCTCGACCTGTTCTTGTTCTTCGTCTTCTTCGAGGTCGTCCTGGTCCCGATGTACTTCCTCATCGGGGGTTGGGGGTACGAGGGGCGCGTCCATGCGGCGACGAAGTTCTTCCTCTACACGATGGTCGGGTCGGCGTTCATGCTCGTCTCGATCATGGCGACGGTCTTCATCGCCAGTCGCAATGGCGTGGAAGGGATCACCTTCGATCTCGTGCAGATCGCCGAGCAATCCGAGTTCGCCGCCTCGACCGGGAGGTGGCTGTTCTTCGGGTTCGCGGTCGCGTTCGCCGTGAAGGTGCCGATCTTCCCGCTGCACACGTGGCTCCCCGACGCTCACACCCAGGCTCCCACTGCCGGATCGGTGGTCCTGGCCGGTGTCATGCTCAAGCTCGGCACGTACGGGTTGTTGCGATTCGGGCTGTACCTGTTCCCCGAGGCTTCGGTCTGGAGCCGGTACCTCTGGTTGGGATTGGCCCTCATCGGCATCGTCTACGGCGCCATCGCTGCCACGATGCAGAAGGATCTCAAGCGCCTCGTCGCCTACTCGTCGGTCGCCCACCTGGGTTTCATCGTCCTCGGGACCTTCGCGTTCACGTCGCAGGCGCTCACCGGTTCGGTCATGCAGATGGTCAACCACGGTGTGTCGACCGGTGCCCTGTTCCTCCTCGTCGGGATGATCTACGAGCGACGCCACACCCGGCAGATCGCCGAACTCTCGGGTCTCCAGTCGGTCGCTCCGATCTTCGCCGCCGTGTTCACCGTCGTGATGCTGAGTTCGATCGGTGTACCCGGCCTCAACGGCTTCGTCGGTGAGTACCTCATCCTGACGGGCACCTTCCTCGCCGAACCCTGGTACGTCGTGATCGCTGCGACCGGTGTGATCCTGGCGGCGCTCTATCTGCTGTGGGCCTATCAGCGTGTGTTCCACGGGGAGCCCGACGAGGCGAATCGGTCGTTCGCCGAGTTGCGGGTGCGTGAAGCGCTCGTGCTCGTGCCGTTCCTCGGGGTCATCGTGTTCACCGGTGTGTATCCGAAGCCGATGTTGGAGCGGATCGAGCCGGCGGTCGTGGCCCTCATCGACCACGTCGAAGAACGTTCGGGGTTCGCCGTGCCGGACCCGACCGTGATCGTGGTCGACGATCACGACGAGGCCGATGGTTCGAGCGAGGAGGGTGACTGATGTCGCCACAGGAGTTCATCGCCCCCGGTGTGGAGTGGTTCCACCTCTCGCCGCTGATCGCCCTCGTCGCCGGCGCGCTGCTGCTGCTCGTCGCCGGCGCACTGACGCCCCCGTGGCCGAGGGGTTGGTACGCAGGGGTCGCCGCCGTCACGGCGGCAACGGCCGGTGTGCTCGCCTGGGTCCAGTGGGGAGATGCCACCGGTGACGGGACGACGGTTCTCGTGGCCGGGGCCCTCGCTTTCGACGCCATGTCGCTGTTCCTCACGATCTCGATCTGTGCGGCCACCCTGCTCGTCGTGCTCGTCGCCGACGACGAGTTGCGGTCCGAACGCGCGGATGGTCCCGAGGTCCACGCCCTGGCACTGGTCGCTGCGGCCGGAGCGGTCGTGATGGCGTCGGCGAACGACCTGATCGTCCTGTTCGTCGGACTCGAGACGCTGTCGTTGGCGCTCTACGTCCTCGCAGCGTCCGATCGTCGCCGTGCCGGCGGCCAGGAGGCCGGCCTCAAGTACTTCATCCTGGGCGGCTTCGCCTCGGCGGTGTTCCTCTACGGCATCGCCCTGCTGTACGGGGCCACGTCGTCGACCAACATCTCCGACATCGTGGCGTCGTTCCAGCGGACCGTGTTCTCGCCCGGCAACGACGGGTTCGTCCTCGCAGGCACGGCGCTGCTCGTCGTCGGTCTCGGGTTCAAGGTGTCGGCCGTCCCGTTCCACGCCTGGACGCCCGACGTGTACCAGGGTGCGCCCAACCACGTGACCGGACTGATGGCCTCCGTCGGCAAGGTCGCTGCGTTCGGGGCGATGTTGCGGGTACTCGTCGTCGCCCTGCCGGCGTACCGCGATGATTGGCGTCCCGTCGTCTGGGTCTTGGCGCTGCTCTCGCTCGCCGTCGGTTCGCTCCTCGCAGTGGTACAGACCGATGTCAAGCGGATGCTGGCGTATTCGTCGATCAGTCACGCTGGATTCATGCTCGTCGGGATGGAGGCTGCCGGGCACACGGCCGGCACCCCGTTCGGCTCCGGCGTGTCGACGGTTGCGATGTACCTGCCGCTCTACTCGATCCTGACCGTCGGTTCGTTCGCAGTGGTCGCGCTGGTCGCTCGGCAGCAGGGTGGCGACACGTCGATCGAGGCGTTCGCCGGCCTCGCCCGTCGACGACCGGTGCTCGCCGCCTCCTTCACCGTGTTCCTGCTGGCACAGGCCGGGGTGCCGTTCACCTCGGGCTTCGTCGCCAAGTGGGGTGTGGTGCAGGCGGCCGTCGAGCAGGAGAGCTACGTGTTGGCCGTGATCGCCATGGTGGCCGCAGTGGTGGCGGCGTTCATGTACCTCCGCATCATGGTCTCCGTGTGGCTGACCGACCCGTCGGCCGACGCCGAGCCGGTCCGGATCCCGTTCGGGGCGGGAGTGGCGATCACGATCGCAGTGCTCGTCACGCTGGCCGTCGGGGTCTGGCCGAACTGGATGCTCGACGCAGCGGAGTCGGTCGTCGCCGTCGCCCGGTGACGGCGACGGTGAGGCGGGGAGCGGTACCGTCGCGAAGGTGAGATCAGCCGTACTCGGGAGCGCCGCTCGTGCGCTGGCGATCGCCGTGGTGGTGGCCGCCACGCTGCTGGTGGGTGCTCGGGGCGTCGTCGCCCACACCGACGTCGAGTCGGTGACCCCGACCGATGGCTCGGTGATGGAGGTTCCGATCGACGAGGTCGTGATCGTGTTCGCGCGAGATGTGACCGCCACCTCGAACGGGTTCGAGGCGATCGACGGAGCGGGCCGACCGCTGGGGATCCAGGTCACCACGAGCGACGAGCGGCGCCACGTCCTCCGTTTCGACAGCGCCATCAGTGACGGGGAGGTGGCGGTTCGCTACGAGGTGCGAGCGGAGGACGGCCACACGATTTCGGGCGGTTTCCGATTCACGGTTGCTGCGCCGTCCGACCCGGGTGCCGATGAGGTGCCATCGAACGGCGAAGTGTCCGATGACCCGGTGTCCGATGACCCGGTGTCCGATGACCCGGCCTCGTCGGGGACGATGCCCGATGAGTTGTCCGGTGATGCGACGACCGGTGATGTGACGACCGGTGATGTGACGACCGATCATTCGATGACGGACGTCAT
>JBMUCX010000155.1:0-5426 GCA_049458915.1 Ilumatobacteraceae bacterium | reverse complement strand
CGGCAGCACCGTACCGGCCGGGACGGCGGTGAACGTGACGGCGGTGCCGTCGTGCTGGACGGCGACGACGTTGCCGGCGCCGCCGACGTAGATCGCCCTGGCGAGCGTCGTCAGGTCGGTCGAGTCCGACGGTGTGACGGCCTCGTAGACGATGGAGACGTGCAGGGATCCGGCTTCCGAGAACGGTCCGGTGGTCTGGTAGGTCATGTTGCGTTCCTCCGAACTGACAGTCGACAGGTGAGATCGTACGTTGGGATGGTCTGTTCACCGACGGTGATCGCGTTCGGCTCCACGCTGGTGATCGCCAGGCTGGTGCTCGAGTGGATGGCGTCGGCGGCGGTCAGCAGGTAGTCGGCGGCGTCTGCGTTCGCTGGTGGTGCCGCCAGGATCCGGATGGTGACGGTGACGTCGAGGATGTTGCTGTTGAAGCCTTGGCAGCTCGGCAGGTCGACGAACACGGTGAGCGGTCTGGCGTTGCGTGGGTCGGTGACCGCCGTGTAGCCGGCGGCGGTCACAGCGTTCACGACCGCCGTCCTGGCGGTGGCGAGGATGCCGGTGGCGGCCATCAGCCGACCGATGGCCTTCCGATGCCGAGGAGCTGTTTGATGCGTGACATGGTGCCGAACGAGCCACCGGCGGCGGTCATCTCATCGAACGACGCGAACGAATCGACGGAGCCTCGTTCACGGTAGAGCGATGCGGCGAACATGATCGTGCCGAGGCGGACGGCGTCGTCCGGGACCTGGTCGACGTCGTCGTGGTAGTTCGACTCGAGGCGACGCCGGTAGCACCAGGTGTTCGCTGCCGCGACGCATTTCGTCAGGAACGCCGTGTCGTTCGCGGTGGCGGAGGCGATGCCGAGCCATTCGGTGACGTTCGCGGTGGTGATCCAGGTGACGGTCGGCTCGTAGGTGAGTGTGCCGGCGGATTCGGCGGTCCGGTCGAGGTCGGCGCCTGCGTTGAGCAGGATGACCTGGTTCGGCCGGTAGTCGTCGACGTCGAAGACGAGCTCGTTGTAGTCGTCGACTTCTACCAGCCGGTACGGGTAGGTAGAAACGACGATCTGCTGGTTGCCGTTGAGGCCGGTGTTGACGGCCAGGTTGGCGATGTTGGCGTAGACGCCGATCGGCAGGTGACCGTCGACGTCCTCGAGCGTCTGGATCACGGCATGACCGTCTAGCCGCTCACTGTTGATGATGCGGAAGTTCGTCATGCCGTGATCCAGTCGTCGTCAGACCGAGGGGGTGGTCAGAACGTGGCGTCGGGGCCGAGGATGCGGATCATGTTCACGTCGATGATCTCGCACGCGAAGTAGCCGCGAACGGTGACTCGCACCGACAGGTTCTGGGCCTCTTCCTGGCGGATGAAGCCCTTGTAGTTCTCGTACGCCTCGATGCCTCGGCTGTTCATCAGCCACAGGTACTCGGTGGCGGTCTTGTTGCCGACCGCCTGCGTTCCGACCTGGTTCGACACGATCAGGTTCAATCCGAGGGGGTTGCCGCTCGGACCGGTGACACCGGCCGGGAACGTGCCGCCAGCGTTCTGCGGATTGGCCTGGGGGAAGATCGGACGGTCCGAGGCGTCGACGAGCGAGCCGAGCGCTGCCCACTTGGCCGGCGAGACGACGAGCACGTTCGGGAAGTAGTTGCCGGTCGTGGCGATGCTCGAGGCGGCGGTGAACAGGTCCGAGATGACTTCGGCCGGGTCGGTGATGTCCGACACCAGGACTTCCTGGCTGTTGGTGATGCCGGCGGCGAGCTGGTCGACGACGTAGTCCTCGGTGGCGAGTGCGTACTTGCTGGCGAGGTCGTTGACGGCGGCGTCGAGCATCGACGGCGTGGACCAGTCGATGACCTGCTCGGACAGGAGCAGCGATCCGGCGAACGTCTTCTTCGTGAAGGTGACGTTCGACAGGTCGAAGTCGGCCGTGGCGGCGTTGGCGAGCTCGTTGGCCTGGGCGGCGACGCTCGAGTGGTTGGCGATCTTCGGCCGGAGGAACGTCGAGCCGGCGGCTGGCATGGAGCGTGCGCCGAGGGCGGACACGATCGGCCGGAGCGGCTGGATGTCGTCGTACACCGGGGTGACGATCGGCGTGGGGACGAGACCGGCAGCGTCGGAGACGACCACGTCGCCGGTGGCGGCGCGGATGTTGTCGTTGATCTGGTGCCAGCGGTGGCCGCCTTCGCGCATGGCGAGCAGGTACTCGCCGACGGACGGCAAGCCCTTCATGACGTTGCGCGGCGACGCGTAGATGGGTGCGGTGGGCTGTTCGGCCGATGCGGCGATCGGCTCGGTGGTGGTGTCGTTGTCGGACATGGTGGCTTCCTCCGGTTCGGTGGGTTCGGGGGTGGGTTCGTCTGCCTCCGGATCTGCGGCGGCGGCGATTTCGGTGATCTTGGCGGCTTGGAAGGCTGGCATGTAGACCACGCTCAGTTCTTCCCATTCGGCTGCTTTGACGACGACGGTGGAGCCGTCGTGGTCGACGTCGATGGGGACCAGGCCGACGCTGACGCAGTCGTAGGCGCCCATCTGGAGCAGCTCGAGCAGTTCGTCACCGGCTTGGGTCTTGGCGATCTTCGCCGAGAACAGCATGCCGTCGTCGGTGGAGATCCGGTCGGTGACGATGCCGATGACACGATCGGTGTCGTGTTCGGCGAGAAGTCGTGGTGGCGGTCCGTCGGTCGGCAGTGCGCCGGGCAGGATGCGAACCTTGCGGCCGCCGAGGACGATGGCGTCCTGGTTGTAGGGGACGGCGATGCCGCTGATCGTTCTGGTGGGGGTGTCGCCTGCTGCGGCGTCGATCGTGACCGACTGGGCGGACAGGCGGAGCATCTCAGTCATAGGTGGCCTCCGATGTGGGGTCCGAGCTGGCTTCGGCCAGGTAGGTGGTGATGTCGAGTTCGACGTATCGGCCTCGAGGTACGACGTTGTTCAGCGACAGGGTTTCTTCGATGCAGTCGACGAACGGCTTCGCACCGAACAGGAACAGGTCGCGGCGTGCCTCGACCGAGTTCTGGTAGGTCATGCCGCCGACGGACAGGCCGACGAGCCACGGTGGGACTTGCATGACGCGCGCCAGCTCCATCGCGGCGTGTTGGCGGCCTTCGTGGAGCTGCAACGTCGAGGGGTTCGACTTGAACTCATGCCATTCGACGTGCTGGTTCAAGGCGCCGATCGCTCGAGTGTGGCGTGCTTCGGCCCAGGCGGACGCAAGATCGGCGAGCTCGTCGCCGGACATCGGTTCGCCGTCACGCTGCTGGAGGTAGCCGGCGGCGATCTCGGTGGTGGCGAAACGCTTCGCGGCTTCGTCGAGGCGGACCGCGATGTCGATCGCACGCTGGCCGTAGTACAACATGCCAGGGATCGGCGACAGGAACTGGACGACGTTCTCGACCGGGACTTCGACGCCCTGATACAGCACCTCGGCAGCAGGGCCGAACCATTCCGGTCCGACCTGGTCAGGTGTCGTGACGGTGTTCGCTGGTAGCCAGGTGAACGCCGACGGAAAGCCGTTGGCGTATCTGGCGGTCACATACCAGAACGCGCGCCCTTCGAGCATCAGGTCGCGGACCGTCTGCGCCATGATGAAGTTCCTGGTGCACTTCGGGTCCGGTGTTTCCTGCCAGCGCTCGGGTTCGATGTAGATCCGGTTCGGCAGTCCGTTCGTGTACTGCTTGACGTACTGGCGTACCTCGAGGCCGCCGATCGTCGAGGTGATCAGGCCGACGGCTCGGGCGACCGTCGGCACGCTCAAGGCGCGCTGAGACGCCGAGGAGTTGGTAAGCGTCTGCAGCGCGCCGGGACGAAGCCCAGCAGACCCAGCTGCGGCCTTCACGGCCTGCGACGCACCAAAGGCCGCCGGCTGTTTCCGCGTGAACAGTCCCACAACCGGCGGAACCTACCACGGATGTGGACAACTTGTGGTTAGCGATTCACACCGATTTGCGGTTTGCGGATCTTGCTGGTGGGGCGTGCTGCTCGACCGGCGGCGGCGACCATACAGCGGCAGAGGTGGATCGGTCCTGGTGACTTCACCGAGGACAGGGTGATCGTCGCACCGTTCCGGCCGGCCACGGCGCGTCGGACGTGCTCGTCGAGGAGTGCGTCGCCGCCGTGTTCGATGCGTTGCTCGAGGATCATGTTCCGGACGATCTCGGTGAGCATGCCGATCTCTTTCTGTCCCCACACTTGCATCCGCCGGCGGAGCTCGGGTGGGGCGATCGAATGCAGACCGGGGGTGATCATCACGTCGACTTCGGTGTCGGTGTCGACGAGCTCGGCGATGCGCTGCCAGAGCCGTTCGGTGTCGGTGACGTTGAAGTCGGCGGCGACCTGGACCACACCGGCGTCAGTGCGGAACGCTCGGACACCGGCGTACTCGACGCCGTCCGAGGCGGAGTCGATCGCCAGGACGCCACCTCGAGGGATGTCGACGCCGGGGCGTGCCAGGTCGTCCCACGCTCCGACCGGTAGCCACGATTCGACCGACGCGACCCACCGGTTCAGGCAGGTGCGTTGGAACTCGTCGCGTGCGAGGTTGTTGGAGTCGTCGCGCAACGTCTGCCAGTCGAGCGGTGAGATGGCGAGCGCCGGGTTCGCGGCCGGCCACCAGGTCTGGTCGTCGATCGACGCGTCGGGTGGTACGGACCATTCGGCGAAGTACAGCCGGCCGGGTGTCTTGGTGCCGATCTGCGCGATGCCACGTTCACGCCACCGTCGGAAGAACGTGCTCGAGTCGTCACCGGCGGTCGACACGAACAGGGCGAGTGGGTTCGGTCGTGCGCGTTGTGTCGGCAGCAGACCGCCTTCGATGATCCGGTCGTCGATGTTCCAGATCTCGTCGCAGATGATCAGATCGTTTGAGGTGCCGTGGCCGGCGCCGTCGTTCGCCGCCGAGATCCGCCAGATCGTGCCGTCCGGACCTTGTGCTTCTTTCCGGCCGTACGTGGACCAGGTCGTGAAGCCGAACGTCTCCTCCAGGATCGGGAACAAACCTCGGGCGAGGTCTTCGGCCTGGGCGAGCTTGTGCGACACGCTCATCACGGCTTGCGGGCCGCCGCGCATCTGCCGGCCATCGGTGAGCCACCAGCCGATCAACGGGATCAGCAGGCCGGTCGTCTTGCCCTGCTGCCTGGCAGTGCTGACAAGTCCCCACCGGTGGTGGAAGTCGCCGTGCTTGTGCTCGAGCAGGCCGGACAGGACTCGGGTCTGCCACGGGAACAAGATCAACGGGTTGCCGTCCGGACCTTTGAGATGTCGGGCCGCCCAGTCGGCGACCAGCGGGCCGTAACTGGCAGGGCCGTGACTCTTCACCTCGAGCCGAGGCGGGATCCGTCCCTCTTCGATCATCTTCGGATCGAACCGCCCTGTCGGGTCCTGTTCCGCCTGTTTGGGGGAGTGAGAGAACGCCCCCCCAAGGCGTTCTC